>LGGM01000065.1 GCA_001509345.1 Clostridiales bacterium 38_11 | reverse complement strand
AAGAACCCTGTTGATGGCTGAGTTTGAACGGGAGTTCCAGCGCTCCAACAATTTGAAAATCAAGCCAGATGTTGGTGTCGCTGCTTATATACATTCATTGCTCCTAACGAAAAACTGATTCAGATCTTCATAAACCTGCTGATAAGTTACTTGTAGTAGTTCAGCTCCTCTTTGAACATTGATCTCTTCTTCCTCTATCGCTCGGTAAACTAACTGTTTAAATAAATTGGAGGATTCGAGCTCTATTCTAGAAGGCTCCCTCTTCCGCCATCCACATTTTGCTGCTTCTATGATGAATGACTTATAAGCGTTTTGACTGATAATTCGTAGTTCTTTTGCCCTATAAGCCAGACACATCATTGAAATACCAAATTCTTTAGCAGCAATTTGCATGTCAGCTTGAATGCCTGATCGATGAATTCCTAATTCTCTAATTGCATCCTTGGATGGAAACAAAAAAGCGCCTGCAATGCCATCTGTTACTTTCTCCATCTTGCTACCATCAGTGTTATCATTGTTCCAATCAAACGCCAAATGAACCAACTCACGGGCAATAGTAAACCTCTGACGCTCTGGAGTCATATTCTTATTTATGACTATATATGGATATCCATTGACAATACCATTGATACCTGAAAATTTATGATCATCGAAAGCAACTAAATATACAAAGATTCCTTCATTTTCAATTATGTTTATGAGATTGCTAATGGGTCCCTCAACAGATAAATTAAGCCACTCTCTTAAATTCCTGGCACTCATCTCTAAATCATCTACTAGCTTCAAGCTATGAATTTTAGGTGCTCGAGGCAAAACAACCAAGCTACCTAACAAATTAACCACCCAAAAAAAGCGGTTAAAATACTCTTCGATACTCTCGTAAATTAATTCTTTTTTTGCATTTGTCAGCGACACCTGTTTACGAAATGAACCATGAACAAATTGAAGATTGCTATTTCTTATATTCATAAAATCCATCACTCGCACATTTAATGCGTTTGCAAGTTTTTTCAAAGTAATCATGTCTGGATTCCGTTTACCACTCTCATAATGAGAGATGCTCATGCTAGATGCGCCAATTTTTTCCCCGAGTTCTTTCATAGTCATTTGATTCTTAAGTCTATAATACTTTAAATTCTTACCAAACATAATGATACCTCCTACTGTTTATATTATATCATTATTTGGTCAAATATAAACACTTTACTAGGAAACTATGCGTTTCATTCTCAATTCTTATATCAATTTTAATTTTACCATCTTCCCTATATTAAATAAGAAAATTAGAACAAACAACAATAGAAAAACCATCAAACTGATACTCCTTCAACCTTGATGCGTCTTCAAGATAACTGTGGGCGGATTTTGTTTTAATTGCGTTTTTACTATTGTTTTTTAGGATACTTTCAAGGGCTAAGGCAGCCTCCGAGATTTTTGTTGGGTCAACAATAAAATCATTGTGAGAACAATAAAGCGAGTCAACTTCAGTGATCTTATCCTTAAGTTCATTCATTGATTTGTAGTAATCAGATAAACTCGACTTCCCAAACTCCACACAATCAAAATGCGCGTATAGCGCTCCTAAATAAAAAGTGTCCCCTGTGAATAGAATCCTGTTTTCATTGTCCAAGAGCATAATACTGTCATTTGAATGACCAGGTGTATGGATTACAGTTAGTTTCCGATTCCCCAAGTCAAAAATATCACCATCCCCCAATAATTGTACTTTGTATGGAGGGATTCGAAACGCATCGGGATCAAAGCCTTTAGGGTAATCAAACAGGAACATATCCTCACCCAGTTGATTTCCCAGGCCTGATTTTTCAAACCCTGAACTCGCCATTGCCTTTGCAAATGAATCATCAAAAATATATACCTGATCGAATCTATAATTGTCGCCTATGTGATCAAAATGAAAATGACTATTAACTACGATAAGCTCACCCTCATAGAGTTCCTTCACTACCAATTCAATGTTGCAGATTCCCATTCCTGTATCGAATAACAGGCCTTTCTCAGAACCGATGATCAAGTAGGAATTCACCTCTTGAAAATGCTGCGGCTCGCATATGGCATATATATCACCTGGCAAATCATAAACCTCGAACCACCCTTGACCATTCTTGATATCCACTTTTTTGTACTTGCTATAGTACTCTCGCGCATCGGTGTTTTTCCATTTCATGGAATTACCTCTTTCAATTAAGTGTTTGTTATTTACATCAACTTTTCAGCTATTGACTGCCTTATTCAATATATCCATTCCTTATTACTTTATATCAAATTTTGATGAATGTAAATACGCAATCATTAAACAAAAAACAAAAGGAACCGTCAGGCTGCGTAAAATCAGCCTACTTCCCATACCTTTTTATTCATAAATCCGTAATAATTGATGATATTTACAACTCCCTATGCTATTGACAAGACCCCTATAATAGAAGGCAATGAACATCATAAGATTCTTTTGCTAACTGTTCATATCGTTAAATAATTAATTATTAGAATGTTTGGGTCAGATAGCATATAATGAAACTATAATTTAATGATTCTGATTTTCCTGGAGGTTATTATGGAAAATAAGATTGAAAAATTGAAAAAAAACTGGGAATCTTACATTCTGCACAATACACTTTCAGAAGATACGAGAATTTTGGTCAAAGAAGCCTGGGACAGATGCCTGGCTTTAGGAGTTGATTACAACGACGGCTATGGATATATCATTACCGATGAGGAACTAAATGAAATACTGAAAACAAAAGCAGGCCTGATCAGTATTGCCAATCCTGTCATGGAAAACATCTCTGAGATTATCAACCAAACAAGCTTCAGTCTGGTCCTGACCGATGAAAATGGGGTTATCCTACATGTCATAGAAAACGAAAACATCCACAAGAAACACAACTCCCTAAGATTCGTAAGAGGCACCAGATGGGATGAAAAAAGTGTTGGCTCAAATGCCATAGGGACTGCATTGTCAACGAAAACAAATGTACATATGCTTGGAGCGGAACACTTCTGCATATCCCACCACCCGTGGACCTGCAGCGCTGCCCTGATCCGAAACAGCCTTGGAGAGATTATCGGATGCATCGATATTTCGGGAAGCGTGGAAAACGATCATATCCATACCTTTGGTATTGTGACCTATGCTGCCAGAATAATCGAGAAGCAAATGGATCTTACCGCCTCCTACGAGCTCATAGAAACCGCCTTGGATTCGGTCATAGACGGATTGTTTGTTATCGATAAAAACTTCAGAACCACCAACGCCAATAAAAAGATCCTGGAAATATTCAATGTGAACCGAGAAGAATTTGACAGTATTGACATAATGGAAATGTTTGAGGATTTGGATATTAAGAACAAGGTCTTCGAAATGGGTGAAAGCATCAGAATCAGCGATTATACCATAAACTTCAAGAACAACAAGCATGAGTGTCTACTAAACATATCTCCTACAAAAATATTATCTAATGTGACAGGCGCTGTATTCTTTGTGAAGGAAGCACAGCAGGTCAGGAAGGTGGTCTCCCACATAGCTGGATATCATGCCTCCTATGAATTTGACAATATACTGACAGAGAATGAAGAGATGTGTAGAATCATAAGGTTTGCTAAAAAGATTGCGACAACCAATTCAACCGTTCTGATACAGGGAGAATCTGGCACAGGCAAGGAACTGTTTGCCCACTCGATACACAACTACAGCAGGAGAAACAGCTGGCCTTTTGTTGCTGTGAATTGTGCGGCTTTGCCAAAGGATCTAGTTGAAAGTGAGTTATTCGGGTATGAGAAGGGCTCCTTCACAGGGGCTTCAAGAGAAGGGAAACCTGGTAAGTTCGAGCTTGCCAACGGAGGAACCATATTTTTGGATGAGATAGGGGATCTCCCGTTGGATATGCAGTCCAAGCTGTTGAGGGTGATAGAAAGCAACAAGATTAACAGAATAGGAAGCAGATACGAAAGAGGCATCGATGTAAGGATCATAACGGCTACAAACAAAAATCTAAGGGAAGAAATAGATCAAAAGTCCTTCAGAGAGGATTTGTTTTTCAGACTGAATGTCATCAATATTTCGTTGCCACCTCTAAGGGAAAGAAAAGAGGATATATGCCTTCTGGCAAATCATTTTCTGACTCAGCTGAATGAGGAGAGTAAAGGAGTCAAAAAATTCTCTCAAAGCTTTATCGACTACCTCAATAAAAATCAGTGGCGAGGCAATGTAAGGGAACTGAGGCATTGTATACAGCGAGAGTATTACCTGAGTGAGGACGAGTATTTAAGAGCTTCAGGCACCAACAGCATCCAACAGCGAAAAGAGATAAACATTGACAATGCGGATCTGAAAAAAGTGGAAAAAATCTATATTGAAGAGGCCTTGAAGGATGAAAGCGGAAATGTCATAAAAGCCGCTAAAAGATTAAATATAGGCAAATCAACTGTCTATAGAAAGATCAAAGAATTCAATATCAATATAGAGGCATATAGATAATCAACACAATCGGTAGCATAAGCTGCCGATTTTTTATGGCAAGATTTCCCAAAATGGGATTCCCAAAATAGGAATCCCGTTTTGGGGGAACATAGAAGAATCCCTACGAAGCCCTAAGTTCAAGGCTTCATGAAGGTGTAAATTTTTGGCACGATACTTGCAATATGATATGGTACATAAGTAGGTTAAGAAAAGAAAGGAGGTCATGTAAGAAACAGCACAGTTTGGATCACTTATTTACCAGATTAATTAAGGGAGGAATAACTTTGAAATTAGAAAATGAAAAAATCCTAGAGATGTATGTAAACATGGTTAAAATCAGAAAATTCGAAGAAGAGGCTATGGATTTATTTGCGGTAGGCGATATTCAGGGATTCGTTCACCTGTATATCGGGGAAGAAGCGGTGGCAACAGGCGCTTGTGCAAATCTCAATGAGGATGACTATATCACCAGTACTCACAGAGGCCACGGTCATATAGTATCCAAAGGCGGGGATATAAAACTAATGATGGCAGAGTTATACGGCAAAAAAACAGGATACTGCAAAGGAAAAGGCGGATCCATGCATATTGCCGATGCTACCAAGGGTATATTAGGTGCAAATGGAATAGTAGGAGCAGGACACGATATTGCAGCTGGAGCAGGGCTCAGCATCAAATACAGAAAGACAAATCAAGTTTGTATCTGTTTCTTTGGAGATGCTTCGACGAACCAGAGCACCTTCCACGAGGCACTGAATCTCTCAAGTATATGGAAGCTTCCGGTGGTTTTTGTATGTGAAAACAACGGATACGGCATTTCATTAAGTCAGAAAAATCATCAGGCAATCAAGGATATTTCCGATAGGGCGGTTGCCTACAACATTCCCGGTGTCACAGTGGATGGTAATGATGTATTTGCTGTATATGAAGCCGTTGGAGAAGCGGTAAACAGAGCGAGAAAGCAACAGGGGCCTACTTTAGTAGAGTGTAAAACATACAGATACAGAGGCCACTTCGAAGGAGACCCTGCCCTCTACAGAAGTAAAGAAGAACTGGAAGAGTGGTTGGAAAAAGATCCGATAGACAGAATGGAAAAATACTTGCTTGAGAATAATATTGCTTCAAAGGATAAAATCAAAGAAATAAGCGATAGACTAGATTCTGAAATACAGGAAGCGGTCAGTTTTGCAAAAGAAAGCCCGTTCCCGGACGTTGGGGCTTCTGTTGAAGACGTGTATTCAGATATCGTAGAGGAGGTCAAGTAATATGAGAAAAATGACATATGCTGAAGGAATAAGAGAAGCCATGCGAATAAGGATGCAGGAAGACGATTCTGTACTTATTTTCGGAGAAGATGTTGGTCAATTTGGAGGATGTTTCGGTGTTACTGCGGGAATGTTTGAGGAATTCTCCGGTGAAAGAATAAAAGATACACCTATATCCGAAGGTGTGATTATAGGAGCGGCCGTAGGGGCCGCAGCTACAGGGCTGAAACCTATAGCTGAGTTGATGTTTGTTGATTTTACTACAGTCGGAATGGATCAACTGGCCAATCAGGCGGCAAAGATGAGATATATGTTTGGTGGGAAAATCTCTCTACCTATGGTAGTCAGATTGCCGGGAGGAGCTGGAACAAGAGCGGCAGCACAGCACTCCCAATCACTTGAAAGTTGGCTGACCCATGTACCGGGGCTTAAGGCAGTATACCCCAGCAATGCGGAGGATGCAGCAGGATTGATGCTGACTGCAATCGATGATGACAACCCGGTAATTTTCTACGAGCACAAAGTGCTTTATGCTATGGAAAGTGAAGTTCAGGACAAGATAGAGCCGATACCCTTTGGAAAAGCAAAGGTCAAAAGAGAAGGAAAGGACGTTACGATCATCACCTATGCAAAACAGGTCTATGACGCATTGGAAGCCGCTAAAATTCTTGAAGCGGATGGAATAGATGTAGAAGTGATAGATCTGAGAAGCCTTTATCCATTGGATAAGGAAGCTTTAGAAAAATCAATCAAAAAAACCAATAAGGTAGTCCTTGTATCCGAGGAAGTGAAAAGAGGCGGATACATTGGTGAAATAGCAGCCATGATAGCTGAAGAATTTTTCTACGAATTGGACGGACCTGTGGTCAGAGTAGGTACACTTAACGTACCTATACCATTCTCTCCGGTACTTGAGGATTATGTTTTACCAAGGGTAGAGGATATTGTCAAAGCTGTTAAAAAAATAATGTAAGCAAAATAAGCACGCGGTGTAAAAGCCGCGTGCTTAAGATAGGGGAATTGTATGTCTACTATAGGAATAATAGCTAATCCTGCATCAGGCAAAGATATCAGAAGGCTTGTCTCCCATGCAACGGTTATCGATAACAATGAAAAAGTGAACATTTTGGAAAGAATAATTCTCGGTGCTCAGAGCTTTGGCGTCGATAAAGTCTATATTATGCCCGATTCGTATATGATGGGATACAAGACCCAGGACCAGTTGAACCTATCAAAGGAGCTGACAGCAGATATCGAAATCCTGGATATGATCATAAAAGCCTCGCCAAAGGATACAGAAAGAGCTGCCCAAATCATGGAGGAGAAAAAGCTGGGTTGTGTGGTTGTGCTGGGAGGAGACGGCACCCATCGGCTTGTCGCCAAATATCTGAAGACGGTCCCTCTAATAGGGGTATCTACAGGGACAAATAACGCCTATCCTAAGATGTTGGAGGGAACAATCGTTGGTGTGGCAGCGGCCGTTATCGCTTCCAAAAGCTATGATACCCATCTAAGCTGCAGAAGAGACAAAATCATAGAGATCTTAAAAAATGGAGAATTCATCGATATATGTCTTATGGATGCTGTCATATCGATTGAGCAATACATTGGATCGAAGGCCATCTGGAATCTGTCCAATATTAAAAAAATCATAGTCGCCAACTGCCACCCGGCATCCATAGGCTTTTCAGCAATCGTGGGTGTCAATCAATACATAGACGAAAGAGACGACTTTGGGGCTGCCTTGGATTTGAATTGCGGTGAAAACAGGTTTTTAGCTCCCGTTGCCGCAGGTAAGATTGAAGCATTATCTTCAGGGGATCTGGAGATTATTGAGATGAATCAATCCATCAAATGGGAGGTTGATTTTAAAGGCATTATAGCGGTTGATGGCGAAAGAGAGATAGTTTTCAACAAAGGTGACAGCTTTGAGTTTAAACTAACGAGGAACGGACCGATACAGGTTGATGTCCGGAAAACCATGGAAACGGCAGTAGTCGAAGGATTTTTCAAAACGAAATAAACACAGGGAGGAAGACATATGGGACGATTATTGGTTATGCCAAAACTAGGCCTTACAATGACAGAAGGAACCATCGTGGAATGGTTCAAGAAAGAAGGAGATGATATTAAAAAAGGTGAAAAAATATTTGCGGTGGAAACATCGAAGCTAACAAACGAGGTGGAATCTCCCGCTAGCGGTGTCTTAAGAAAAATCATCCATCACGATGGCAAATTGCAGGTATTGGAGCCGGTAGCTATACTGGCTGGTGCGGATGAGGATATATCCGACCTGTTGGCAAAAGCCGAATCAGGCGGAGCGCAGCCGGTAGCGAAGAAAGAAGAAAAGCAGGAAGAAAAACAGGAAGCACCCAAGGTGGAACAAAAACAACCCGAAAATATTGGTGGAAGAATAAGCGCATCACCTAGGGCTAAAAAATTGGCGAAGGAACTTGGGGTGGATCTAGCTGATGTTATAGGCACAGGACCGGGAGGCGCCATATCAGAAAAAGATGTAGCAGATTATCAGTCTGAGGAAAAACCAAAGGTGAAAGCATCTCCAACAGCCAACAGAGTGGCACAAAACCTTGGAGTGGATATAAATAAAATGGCAAAATCCGACAGGATCATGAAGGACGATGTGGTTGGTTATCACAGCTTTGAAATGCTAAAGGAAATGGCTGCTCCAAAAGAGACAAGAGAAAAAATGACTACCATGAGAAGTGTCATATCAGAAAGAATGTATCAGAGCCAGCAGACATCAGCGGCAGTGCACTACAATCTTACAGTGGATACCAGAGAGATGAAAAGATTGAGAGACAATCTACAGCCCATTAAAAAGATTACCTATACAGATATAATAGTCAAAATTGTCTCAAGAGTCTTGCTGGAATACCCGATGCTTAACTGCTCTGTGGATGGAAACGAGATCATAAAAAGAAACTACGCCAATATAGGTGTAGCGGTTGCATTGGATGAAGGATTACTGGTTCCAGTGGTCAAATATGCTAATATAAAGGGTCTTCAAACCATTTCCGAAGAGATCAAGGAGCTTGCCGAAAAAGCCAGATCAAACTCTCTCCAGCCTGACGAGATGGCCGGTGGGACTTTTACTGTGAGCAATCTGGGCATGTTCAACATAGAATCATTTACCCCCATCATCAACCAGCCTGAAGTGGCGATACTTGGAATCAATGCTATAAAGGAAACGGCAATCAATGTTGAGGGTCGGTTCGAATTCATACCGATGATGACTCTGAGTCTGACGGCAGACCATAGAGTTGTGGACGGTTCAGTGGCTGCCCAGTTTCTCAATCGTTTGAAGGAACTTATCGAAAATCCAACCATATTGATGCTATAGACAAGGAGGCAAAAATGAAGATACTCATATTGGGAGGTGGACCGGGAGGTTATGTAGCTGCCATACAGGCGGCTCATTTAGGCGCGCAAGTGACCCTGGTAGAGAAACAATATATAGGAGGCACCTGTCTGAATGTAGGATGTATCCCCACGAAAGTCCTCCTCAACACCACAGATTTATATCATACCATCAAAAAAGAGGGAAAAAAAATAGGATTGAAAGCCGATAACCTGTCAGTGGATTGGCACAAGCTGCTGGAGAGAAAAACAAAGATTGTCAAGTCATTAGTCGGTGGCGTAGAGACGGTTATGGTTAGCAATGGCATAGAGGTAATATTTGGAGAAGGAAAGTTCACCTCAAAAAATCAATTGGAGGTCATCAAAAAAGACGGAACAAAAAACACAATAGATTTTGATAAAGCCATTATTGCAACAGGTTCAGAATCCGTAATCCCTCCTATACCGGGAATAGATGGTAAAAACATATTGACCAGCAATGAAATATTATCTCTGGAAAAACTCCCGAAATCTCTATGCATAGTTGGAGGAGGCGTTATAGGTTGTGAGTTTGCCAGTCTGTTTTCAAGGCTGGGAGTGACAGT
>LGGM01000064.1 GCA_001509345.1 Clostridiales bacterium 38_11 | reverse complement strand
TACCATTGCTACTTTTATTTATCGTTATGCATTTGTTTATTTTGAATTTGGAAAAGCTTCTGCTGCTGCTGTAGTAGGGCTGGCCGTGACAATGGTCTTCACTTTTTTCTATGTTCGCAGACAAAAAATGGAAGTGTGATTTCTAATAGAATGAATGGACCGTGTCCTTTCATGGATAAGAGGTATAGTACTTACCACCCTGATTTATTAAGATGATTTAAAAGAAGGATAATACACATTATGGCAATTACTATGAAGGATGTCGCGAAAGAAGCAAATGTTTCTTTAGGAACAGTATCGAATTATGTGAATGGGAAAGCCACGGTTTCGGAGAATAACCGCGTTCAAATTGAAAAAGCGATCCAAAAATTAGGCTACCAGCTTAATGAGGTAGCCCGCAATCTGCGCGCAAATAGTTCAAAAACTGTTGGCATCATCATTCCTTCATTTAGTAATGTCTTTGCGGTCAAGATAATCAGTGAATTGGAACGAAAATTCAGAGAAGATAATTACTCCATATACGTATTAAGCTATAGTTACAGTAAGAAAGCATTATTAGGTTCGATTGAATCTCTCGTGAGTAAAAGGGTGGATGGGTTGGTTGTTATGCCTAGCCAGGCGATGACAAAAGACGAAATTAACAATATCAATAAGTTGATTGACCAGGAAATTCCAGTGGTGGTATTTGATGCCTTTGCACAGGGTCTGCATTGCGACCATGTGTTAATGGATAACTATAATGCAGTCAAAAAAGCGATGGATACTCTTTTTGAGAATGGGCATTCCAAAATTGCACTCTTTTTGGGGCCACAAGATATTCATTCTTCCAAAGAACGCCTGAGTGCCTATGTTGATGCCTATGAATCAAGGTCTCTATCGATTGACCCGGAGAATATCTTCTACACGGATTATTCAAAAACAATCAGCAAAAAACTATGTTCAAAAATGCTAGATCAACGCCCAGGCACCACTGCCATTATCACTACTGGTTTTAGAATTACATTAGGTGTCTTAGCCGGAATATATGAAAAGTCAAAGAATATTCCCGATGATATATCTTTGATTGGGTTTGATATTCGAGATATTGCCGATATCACACCAAAACCATTAGTGGCATTGTTTTTACCTCATCAGAAGATTGCCATAGCTGTCGCGGAAATAATCTTAAAAAGAATGAAATTCAATGACACGGAAACTCCTTCTGTAACTGAAATCGAAATTGATTACGTACATGGTGATTCGGTCAGGAATATTTCTAAGGAAAAAATTCAATGATGACCACCCATAAATTATTAAATCTAATTCACCGCCGTTTATGCACAATGAATACGGGTGAATTTCTACTCTATTTTTCCGATAGGAGAAGACATGTCTGCTAAGTACTCAAATGAACCCTTATTGCTATGCTTGAATCGTGTAAAACGCGCTTACATTGGTGGAAAATTACTGGATGAATGGCAGGGTTTGGAAAATCCTAAAGACAATCATTTTTCTGAAGAATTTCTTGTATCCACAGTGGATGTAACCAATAAAGAAAAGAGCGTTGGGGAAGGTTTATCCAAAGTATTGTTGAGTGATGGCACAGAATCTTACCTGCGGGATTTAATTGCTTCGGATTATGGCGCATTTCTTGGAGAAGATTATCAAAATCTGAAAGATGTGGGCGTTTCAACCCGTATAGGCGATACAACGGTGCGGATTGTGTTGCAATGCCACCCCGACACTGAATTTTCCCAGAAATATCTGAATTTTCCGAATGGAAAGGCTGAGGCCTGGTATATCCTCGAGACGAGACAGACCAATGGAGAAAAACCTGTTCTGTATGCGGGCTTCAAAAAAGGGGTGACCAAAAAATTGTGGCGCGAGTTGTTCGATAAGCAGGATATTCAAGGCATGTTGGATTGCTTGCACAAGATTGAAATCAAAAAAGGCGGGACATATTTTGTGGAAGCGGGTATGCCACATTGTTTAGGTGCAGGTGTGATGTTTTTGGAAGTGCATGAACCTTGCGATTATACATTTCGTATGGAAAGAAACTACCTGGGTATCCGTGAATTTACAGATTCTGAGCTTCATTATGATTTAGGAGTCGATAAATTGATGGACGCCTTTCATTATGAAACTACAACAGAAGAAGAAATGAGAAACCGGTGTGTTCTAAGTGAACCTGGTGGTAGAAACCCAGACGTTCTAAAAGATATTGAAGCATATCGCGTTGAAGAGCTGGTGTCTTACAAAGTGACAGATCGTTTCAGGGTTGAGAAGATAACCATAAACTCCTCTTACACATTACCGCAATTTGAAGGTGGACATAGCATTGGAATTATCACCAAAGGAAATGCAGTATTAAAATTTGATGATATGCACCTCATTGCGCCGCAGGGACGCGGTGTGTTTTTTCCGGCGAGTCTTAATAATTTGAAGATTTTACCGCAAGGCGAACAAGTTGAACTGTTGATTTGCTACCCGCCTAAAATTCCTTTCAATCCAGCCCAGGCATTTAAGAATCCCATTCAGATCGGGGTGTTAGTGGATGATTTGGATGAATATCTGAAAAACCTGGAAAATATTTTAGGCTGGGGTCCCTGGCGGATAGCTGAATTTCCTCCGGTTGGCAATGAAAACGTATATCGGGAATATCATGGACAACCTGCCGATTTCAAAGCAAAGTTCTGTTTTTTCCATTTAGGCAATATTGAAATTGAACTGATTCAGCCCCTCAAAGGAAAAAATATCTGGCGGGATTGGATTGATGAACATGGTCAAGGAATTCACCATATTAAATTCCTTGTTCCAGAACATGAAAACTCCAGAAATTTTCTCAGAGAAAAAGGTATTGACTTATATCAATGGGGTGCCTCGGTTGGTCCTAACGCTGGCAAAGAATGGTTATTTTATAACACCTATGAGAAATTAGGCTTTGATTTGGAAACCATGAACACTGTGATTCGGAAGAAATCATAGGAAATCGTGATGGGTTTATTGCTGGCGATCGATATTGGCACTACGAATTTAAAAGTTGCTGCATTTACTATAGAAGGTGCCTGCGTAGGCATAGAAAAGAAACCTACGATCGCGCATTATGATGTACATGGAAATTCTATATACAAACCAACCGAGATTTGGAAGGATATCGCCAGTTTATTGCGCATAATAACATCCAATGTCAATCAGGAGATATTGGCAATATCCGCTTCCAGTATGTCTGAAGCGATAGTGCCATTAGATTGCTATGGACAGGAATGTTTTGATATTATCACCTGGTTTGATACCCGTGCTCAAAAAGAAGCCAAAGAAATTGTTGAGGTTGTTGGGAAAGAAAAATTATTTGAGATCACCGGGCTGGACCCAAACCCTATTTTTCCCCTCTGTAAAATATTGTGGATGAAAAGACATCACCCGGATGTATTCCAGCAAACATGTAAATGGCTGCAAATGACAGATTATATACTTTATAAGCTTTCCGGGGTGATGGCAACGGATTATTCGCTTGCATCCAGGACAATGGCATTTGATGTATGTAAAAACGAATGGTCAGATCAGTTATTGGAACTATTTGAAATAGACAGAAAATTATTTCCCGAAATTGTGCAAAGTGGTTCGGTTATGGGAACGGTTACAAAAGAAGCTGCTGATATTACGGGGCTTTCAGTAGGAACGTCGTTAGTTATGGGCGGTAATGATCATCCATGTGCAAGCCTGCCGGCTGGTGTATTAAATGGAAACAAAATATTGGATTCGTCTGGTACGGCAGAAGCTTTTATTTATGTATCCCCTCCTCAAAAACCACCATTGATGAAATTTATGGGGCAGCGTACCTGCCGCTATTTAGATAAAGATAGATATGCTTTATGGGGCGGCATTATCAGTTCGGGTGCTTCTTTTGAATGGGCGTACAAACTATTAACCAATGTCGAAACCTGGGGTATATATCAAGGTAATCCCACCTATGCCGAAATTCTTTCTCAAGTGCAAAATATTCCACCCGGATCAAATGGCGTTTTATTTATCCCGCACTTGCGCGGTAGCGGCGCCCCTTATTGGGATCCAAATATGACAGGATGTTTTTTGGGGTTGAAAACCACCCATACACAGCAGGACTTATTACGCGCCGTGATGGAAGGATTGGCATTTCAGGCGCGCATGATTGTGAACATGCACGAACAATTGGCAGGGTCACCAGCGGACGCATTATGCGTAGTGGGTGGTTCTGGCAAAAATTTTCTATGGCAACAGATTAAAGCGGATGTGTTGCAGAAACCTATTGAAATCTGTGATGAAACGGAAGCCACTTTGCTCGGTGCTGCCATATTAGCAGGGGTGGGGGTTGGCATTTTTAAGGATATGACAACCGCATCCATTGAATTATCCAAAGGTAATCAAAAAATATTACCGAATTCATCTAATAATGAAATTTATCAACCTTTGTATGAGATTTATTGTGATGCCTATAAGGCCACAGAAGACCTCAGTCATCGCTTACAGAAAATCTAAGCAATGCATTATCCAAAAGGAGAAAAAAATGCCATTCGTTTCCCTTAAAGAGGCAATTCAAACAATTCCGTCGAATCAGCCCGGTGCCGTTGGGGCTTTCAATTTTCATAACATTGAATACGCTCACGCTATTGTTGCTGGAGCCGAAAGAGAGAATTCAGCCGCTATATTAATGATTAGCGAAATGATGGCGAAGTATGTTGGCCTTGAAATGATGGCAACCGTTGGAAAATTGGCAGCAAAAAATGCTTCCGTTCCGATCGCTGTAATGTTGGATCATGGAAAGGATCTGAACTTGATTGATCAGGCCATTGAGATGGGTTTGTCCATAATGTATGATGGCTCTGATTTACCTTTTACTGAAAATGTGAAACGTACTGCCCAGGTGGTGAAAAAGGCCCACGTCAATGGAGTGTCAGTAGAAGGTGAAATCGGTTCCTTGGGGCTTTCCGAGGAAGGCGAGGAAGAAGCTAATCAGCATTTCACAAAGCCAGAAGAGGCTAAGATATTTGCAGATCAAACAGGCGTGGATGTATTGGCTATTTCCGTAGGCAATAATCACGGGTTTTACCAGGGTTTACAAAAAATTGACGTCGCTCGGATCAGTATGATTCGTGGTTTGGTAGGTGACTTGCCAATTGTGATGCATGGCGGCTCTGATATGGATGTGAAAATTGTTCAAGATTCAATTCGCGCTGGCATCCGAAAATTCAATATCGCAACCGATTTGAAATATGCTTATGCCAAAACAATGCTGGATACCTTGTCAGTTGATCCTCTTCCATTGGCACCCCCAGCGATTTTTGGACCGGTAAAAGCGCAAATTCAAAAAATTACCCAGGAAAAAATACGTCTTTTTAAATTGCAATAAATAAATATTTGTTGGGGAGTCTTAGAGGCACAATTTTCCCCGATTTAATGAGAAGACACACATGCTATGAAGTAAGGATCAAAGAATGAAATTAGGTATAACTGTTTCCACGTATCCAACAAATTTTGGCCCGATCATATTTAAAGATGGAAACCTACGGGAAAATATTCGAGAGATGGCAGCGCTGGGATATCATGGGGTTGACTTGTTCACCAATGAGAAAACACCCCAGGAACTACAAGATCTCCGCATACTATTTAAAGATGGAGGTATTGAGATAAACACCTATTTGGCAATATTTTTGGCTGAAAAAGGGGTGAAACTATCAGAAATTAATGATGTCAAAAGACTGCATGATATCGACCTCTATCGCAAAGAAATTAATAATGCCCAAAAAATTGGTGCCAAATCCATAGCCCTCGGCTATATCCGTGGCGAAATAGGTGAAGGAGATTCTTATTTGGCGTGTGAAGAACGACTTGCACATTCTTTGGAAATTGTGGGGAAACATGCAGCAGAACGAGGAATTGTTATTGGATTAGAACCTATTAACCGCTACGAGTTGAATTTTATTAACAGCGTTATGGAAGCTGTTGCATTTATGAAAAAATTTAGGCCAGTAGGTGTCGGTTTGTTATTAGATGCATTTCACATGAATATTGAGGACCTGGACTTTTCAGAATCGATTCATGCGGCTGCAGGTATAATATCCAATTTCCATGCACCCGGGAGTTCTCGCCTTGCAACAGGCTCCGGACATTTGGATTATGACGCTATTATTAGTGCATTAAATGAAACGGGTTATACCGGTTATTTGACTCTCGAGGCTTTCCCTAAACCCGATTCGTTTACTGTGGCAAAACAAAGCGCAGAGTTTCTTAAAGGGAAGTTTTTCACCCATAACATTCGGATTGGTGATCAGGAGGTTGTAAATGAAGGTTGACTTTGAATATGGTGAAGGGTTAATGTCTGTAGAACTTCCTGATGATCGAACGGATGTCTTTATCCCAGGAAAAACAATTTCTGATCCTGCATTTATTCCTGAGGATCAACTTGTTGGGTTAACACGAAATTCGATTTTAAACCCTATTGGAATGGAGCCGATTTCTGAATTGGTCAGAGAAGGTTCAAAGGTAACCATCGTATTTCCGGATCGTGTAAAGGGTGGTTTTCAGAAAACATCTCACCGTAAGACCGCGATTCCGATCATCATTGAGGAGTGTTTGAAGGCAGATGTTAAGAAAGAAGACATTCTTCTTATATGTTCCAATGGGCTACATAGAAAAAACACAAAAAATGAGATCAATAGAATTTTAGGTGACCAGCTGTTTCATGAATATTGGTGGACGAATCAGATCATCAACCATGACAGCGAAGATTATGAAAATCTTGTTGACCTTGGACCGGATGAAAATCACAACCCTGTCATCATGAGTAGGTTTGTGTACGAAAGCGATCTGGCGGTCTTCATCGGTCATACCTTAGGAAATCCGTATGGAGGGTATTCGGGGGGGTATAAACATTCCGCAACGGGCATTACCCATTGGCGTTCCATTGCAAGTCATCACGTTCCCGATGTGATGCACCGAGATGATTTTGTGCCAGTGAATTCGCAATCCTTGATGCGTCGTAAATTTGATAGTATTTCTATGCACATGGAGAAGAAGATGGGCAAGAAATTCTTTATGTGCGATGCAGTCTTGGATACATATGCACGACAAATCGCTGTTTTTTCGGGTTATGCGAATGAGATGCAACCACTTTCATGGAAGATCGCTGACGAACGCACCTATGTCCCCTTTGCCGAAGAGAAGTATGACGTAATCATGTTTGGAATGCCGCAAAATTTTCATTATGGAAATGGAATGGGCACAAACCCGATTTTTATTATGCAGGCAGCTTCCTCACAGGTTATTCGTCATAAACGTGTGCTCAAAGAAAATTGCGTCATTATCTTTTCTTCGATTTGTAATGGATATTTTCACGATCAGGAGTTCCCTTCTTATCGTGAGACGTATGAATTGTTTCAACAGGATTATCACAATATGCTACCGGATATGGCCGAGCATGGTGCCGCTTTTGCCATGCGCAAGGAATATACTGATGCCTATCGTTTTAATTATGCTTACCATCCTTTTCATGCTTTTTCAATGATGAGTTGCGGGCACTTAGCTGAGAAACATTGCGCTGCAGTTTATTGTGTAGGCGCCTATGAACCGGGTTATGCGCGCGGGATGGGAATGAAAACTAGGGCAACTTTTGAGGAAGCTTTGTTGGATGCCCAGAAATATGTTGGAAAAACCCCGCGTATCCTGGCTTTGCCATTAGCATTTAAAACCGCATCAGTGCACCTGACGATGAAGGAAAAATAGACAAGTGGGTTCTATTTTATTTCTATTTTTCTCCACATTAATCGCTTCGATAATACAATCTACATCCGGTTTTGGTTTCTCCATTATTATTATGGCTTTATGGCCGATGATGTTTTCCATGGTGGATAGTGTCTGGCTTTCCTTGTTTGGAAGCGGAATTATTATTGGGCATATTACCTTGCGAAACTATAAACATGTTAATTTGAAAATTGTTGGAATCCCGCTGCTATGTTCGTTGATTGCTAATCTGGTCGGGCTGTCAATACTGGTCAATGTGGATAATTCAATTGCACGGAGATGGTTGGGTGGTTTTCTGATTTTTCTTTCTATTTATATGTTTTTTGCAGCGGATAAAATCAAAGTTTCAAACCAATGGGTTTTTGGTGGGATAGCGGGTAGTTTGTCTGGTTTAATGGGTGGTTTTCTCAATATTCCTGGACCACCTATTGTCATCTATATGGCTGTGGCTACTCAAGAGAAAAAAGAATACCTGGCGAGTCTTCAATTCTTTTTCTTGATTAACTTCTTGCTTAAAGTGATTTACTTTCTGGCCAGAACGGAAGTCCATTCCGTGGATATTCAATTTGGGTTATCTGTATTCATTGCAAGCATTGCAGGCGTTTTGATAGGAACTCGCCTGTTTGAAAGACTCTCTTCTATCCATGTCAAAAATTTTATTTATGGCGTTATGTTATTATCCGGTGCTTCATATTTATTCGGAAAATGATGAGTGCATAGTTGAAGGAGATACAAAATTATTTCAAAAATCAATTTTAAGCTGATTTGATATCTGGTATTACGGTTGCGCTTATTGCTATTCCACAAAGTATGGCTTACGAAATCATTGCCGGTGTCAATCCGATTTATGGTATTTATATCGTTATTGTCCCTGCGATTTTTGCAGGCAGTCATGTAGATGGGTCATACGCAATTTGTGAGAAGTGCGCTCCGCCCTGCAAGAAATGCGATTTTCCCATTCAAACCAAAATCGTTATAGACTTTTATAAGCAACACATATCTCAAAATCAGCAATCCCACCACCTTCATTGGGGTGTAGGGGTTTGTGATAAACAGGGAAGGTTCTTACAGTAAAGTATGCAAACATAATTGTTAATGTAACGGTCAATGAAGGGAGATTGCGGACCAAATTGTTCGTTGGGTTGTAGACCGAAGAAGAGTGGGGCATCATGAATCAGCTTTCTGTTTTTGCCTATGGAATACTTTCTTCAATCGTTTTTTTTGAGTCTCGCTCTGGCTATTCCGATGTGCCTCCAGGAAAAATGGGACAGCACACGGAAACCATGAGAACTCAAAGGTGTAAATATCCAGCGGGAGGTTCACATTTTCTCATTGGTAGACTTTTACGATGCGCTCACCTTCGAACACTCATTTCGTACAGCCTGAAGACCGGGAAAACCGGTGGCTTAAATTTTAAATCTATGCAGAAAATAATTTGATCCGAAAATTTCGGAGGCATTTTCAGCTTTGTTAAGGAAGTTACAGTCATAAAGAGCATCTTCCCATACAACTGGACAAAGGGTTCTATACTTCATGTGATTGGGCTGCTCGAAACATTAGATACTCGTCGCTAATGAGTAGATAGCTAAGAAACGATATGCCTTTTAGCCCTTTGATTATTCCGCATAGAAAGCAAATAATGTCCAGAACAGTGCGTTGCCTGAGCTACCGCGGTGTGTGAGCCCTTTCGCGATTTTTGGGAATGAGGGATTATGGTGAAGTAATAAGGCTTGACATACCTACTTAAAAAAGCTACTATACGAATATCGATCAACTACTGCTGCGTGCCGGGCAAGCAAGAACCAGCGTTCGTCGGTTTGGCTAATTTGCAGAGCCCGCCGCACAAATGGCACGGATTCAGGATTTTGACTCATAACCCGGAGGTCCTTGGTTCGAATCCAAGCCCCGCTACTAAATCGAAACGCCAGAATTTCAATCTGGCGTTTTTTGGTTCGAACGCTTCGCAGA
>LGGM01000063.1 GCA_001509345.1 Clostridiales bacterium 38_11 | reverse complement strand
CAATTCAGCGATTTGAACCGCATTGGTCGCTGCACCTTTTCTGACTTGATCACCACAGCACCACAGACACAATGAATTCTCCCTGCTGATATCCTTTCTGATTCTTCCAACGAAAATCAAATCCTGGTCAGATGTATCAATGGGCATAGGATATTGATTGTTGTCCAAATCGTCTACTAGTTTCACGCCTTTCGCGTTTGCAAGGAGTGATTTGGCTCTTGATACAGAAATCTCATCTTGGGTCTCAATTGTAATAGACTCTGAGTGGCTCCTGTAAACCGGCACTCTGACACATGTGCAATTAACCCGCAAATCAGGATTATGCAATATCTTGGCTCCCTCATTCTGCATTTTCATTTCTTCTTCAGAATAGCCATTATCGGTAAAAGAACCTATGTGTGGAATCAGATTGAATGCTATCTGATGCTGAAATGTTGAGACAACTGCATTTTCTCCTTGCATAATTTGGTTGATCTGATCATTGAGCTCTTTTATACCTTCCAAGCCAGCGCCTGATACAGCCTGATAGGTGGATACTGTCATTCTCTTTACTTTGCTGTATTTATCCAGCTCATTGATTGCAGTCAGCGCTATGATGGTAGAGCAATTCGGATTTGCTATGATTCCCTTATGATGTCTTATATCATCAGGATTTATCTCAGGTATTACCAATGGGACATCATCATCAAGTCTATAAGCGCTACTGTTATCAATTACCACTACTCCTTGTTTGACTGCAATGGGACTGAATCTTTTACTGATGTCATTGCCAACAGCAACCAACAATATATCCAACCCATCAAAAGAGTTTTCCGTGACTTCCTCTATGATGTGGTCTTGCCCATGCCAATATATGATTTGACCGGCACTTTTGGCACTTGCCAGTAGTTTCAATTGTTTTACCTGGAAGTTTCTTTCTGCCAGAACATTGAGCATTTCTTCGCCGACCGCACCTGTAGCTCCTAAAATTCCTAAATTTATACTCTTCATCTGTTCCTCCAAATATGTTAATATTCGCTAATACAAGCGTTATTATAACACAATTGAAAGAAGAAGCAAACATTTTTTACTTTAATCTGCGGACAAATGTTTTCCCACTAAATACACTCTTTAAATATCACTGTCCGTTTTCCCTAACTATCTTCCAAACTCCTTTTTCTTTAATGACTCGCCACGGTGTGTCAATGGATGCTATAAAGGATGGTTCGTCGTTTTCAGTGTTTCTATATTTGTAATTCACCGACACCAATGCTTCAGATTCCGACACCATCGTATGACTGTTGACATCATAATCAATCAATTCCAGATTATCACTAGTCATTTGACTATAGAATTCATCAAAATCGTCTGATCTTTCAGCTAATGGTGTCAACAAAAACATTTTGCTGTATATTCCATTTCTTTCACTTCTGAAGTATAGTAACATGGCCTCTGAAGGCGTCCTTCCCATCAGGTCCTTCTCCCCTGTGTCCAATGGATAACTGGTTGTCTTTTCCTTCTCAGATGGCAAGTATGCCCTTGGATCGTATACATTTGATGGGTTCCATATCATATAACCATCTATACCCAATTCTTTAGCGGCAATAATCTGCTGACGAACCTCGTTGTATCCATAATAGATGTAACCTTGCACCCAGGTTGCCGTAAAATCCTGAAGCCATGGTCTAATATCGGCAGGGTTGGTAATAGCGCCGTTCTTTTCTATAGCCTCCATCATCGAACCTCTAACCACACCATAGGGATGAGCATCAGGAACTTCAAATCCGTACCAGTTGGCACCATAGTGGCTTGGATATACCATCGGACAAATCGCATCTGTATGAGGCGATATCTCTAGCCATGTTTGTCCAATATCTTCTGGTTTATCCGCCCATGTTCTTGTAATGAGACCAAAAACATCAGCTGCTGTTGTAACATTATACTCCTTCAATATCTCTTGAGAGTACTCCAGAAACTCACCGATTGCTACATCTTTTGCTTTCCCATCTCTTCCTGGAAATGTGGTGATTGCATTGTAAGCAACCGCATTATCAGGAAATCTGACATAATCAAATTGGATTTCCTTGAAACCCATTAAAGCAGCCTCTTGGGCTATGGCTATATTGTAATCCCAAATATACTTGTCAAAGGGATTGACCCAAGGTGTTCCGCTGTAATCATGCCAAACGCCTCCGCTGCTAAGCTGTATCGAATGCTCCGGCATTGCATAAGCAAAGTTTTTGTCTTTGAATGTCACTATCCTTGCTATAGGATAAATATCATACTCTTCCAATATAGCCATCAGCTCTTTGACATCATAGATTCTTGGATATCTGTCAGCCTCCACTTCCTTGACTAATTCTATTGAGCTTTCATAAGTTAAAAGGCCACTGTCATCTTTCACATCAATTACAACCGCATTAATCTCAGTCGCTGCAGCAATGGCGATTATTTTTTCCAACGTGTTCAAATCAGACAGTTGTGAGCTCAGCCTGTTAATTGTTGCTGTTTCATTGTTTTTTAGAGCATCAATGTAATCAATATATATTTGAACCTTTTCTCTGTCCACCGGTTTCCCCGCTGTGCTGCCAGTCACAAATAATCCTTTGGCACTAAATCTTATGGCTTCACCTTCTTCGCCAATTGCAGGCAAAGGGACATAAAACTCCCCCAATTCTTCTCTTCTGATTAGTTCTAAGGCTTCTCGTTCCTTCAATGCCTTTTCCAACGCAATACGTGCTTTCTCTTCTTCAGACAGTTCCGGTTCAGTTGGAGTAGTTGGTTCTTCAATTACGGTCGTTTCTATTGGGTCTTCTATATCTGTGGTTTTGTTGCCATTAAATGTGCAAGATGATAGCATCTGCACTACAGAAAGTAAAAGCACTAAAGTTAAAAACCTTCTCTTCATAAAATCTCCTTAGGTATAAATTATTATAATGATTATATCATAACGATTTTAAGTTTGAATGTATTTATTTCAATTTATGATTATTAGTGATATGAGTTTGTCAAAACTTAAATAGATTACCCGTTTAGTATGCCCTAGCTATGTACACCATATGCTTGGCTTCCTTGTCGCAAAAATGGCATTTGTCACTTAATTTTTCCTGTTCAAATGGTATGCAACGTATGCTCGCACCAGTCTCCTGCTTCAGATTGTCTTCGCATTCTCTGCAACCGCACCACATAGCTTTAGTAAAACCATTTTTGGCTTCATTGCTGCTTTTATAATCTTCATAGTTGGTGATGGTATGGGTGTTCTCTTCTCTGTGCTTCAACGCCTTTTTTAGCATGTCTCCCTGCATGCTCTCTAGGATTACTTTGATCTTGCCGGCGAATCCATCAAATGAAACCACTTCTTTTTCTAGGGTGTCTCTTCTGACAACCATGGCTTGATTGTTCTCTATATCTCTTGGACCTATCTCGATCCTTATAGGATATCCTTTCATTTCATATTGATTGAATTTCCAACCCGGTGATTCTTTTGTATCATCATCTAACTCTACTCTTATGCCTTTTTCTTTCATAGCCATGAAAAGCTCCTCCGCTTTTTCAATAACACCGGCTTTTTTCATGGCTATAGGAATAATCACTGCCTGTACAGGTGCGATTCTTGGTGGTAGTACCAATCCTCGGTTATCACCGTGTACCATAATCAATCCACCGATAAGTCTGGTGGATATTCCCCATGATGTATGGTAAGGATAGTGTTCCTTATTGTCACGTCCCAGATATTTGATGTCAAATGCTTTAGTGAAATGTTGTCCAAGATTGTGGGATGTGCCTGCTTGAAGTGCCTGACCATCATGCATCAATGCCTCCATAGTGTATGTAGATTCAGCACCGGCAAATTTTTCCTTATCGCTTTTCTTGCCTACTACAACCGGCATGGCCAAAAGATCCTCTGCTACCTGTCTATAAATATCAAGCATCTTTAGAGTCTCTTCTTGTGCCTCGTCATAGGTTTCGTGCAAGGTATGACCTTCCTGCCATAAAAACTCCGATGTCCTTAAAAAAGGCCTTGTTGTTTTCTCCCACCTTACCACCGAGCACCACTGATTATATAGATATGGCAAGTCCCTGTAAGAGTTGAGCCATTTGCTGTACATATGACAGATGATGGTTTCAGAGGTTGGTCTGATACACAATCTTTCAGCCAATTCTTCTGACCCGCCATGGGTAACCCAGGCCACCTCAGGGGCAAATCCATCGACATGTTCCTTTTCCTTGTTCAGCAGGCTTTCAGGTATAAGAAGTGGGAAGTACATATTTTTATGTCCTGTTGCTTTGAATTTCTCGTCCGCAAAAGCCTGGATCCCTTCCCACAAGGCATAGCCATAAGGTCTGATAACCATAAATCCTTTCACCGGCGAGTAATCCACAAGTTCATTCTTCAAAATGACATCAGTATACCATCTTGGAAAATCAACCTCCATTGGTGTAATCTCCTTTACAAAATCCTTATTGTTTCCCATTCTATTTTTCCTCTCTTTTTAATTTATAAAAAACCCGTCACTTGCATTGCAAGAGACGGATATCCGCGGTACCACTCTAATTACTGTTTGACAGTCACTCAACAATATAACGGTTTGAACCGTTCAGGTTATTAACCGGAAAGCTCGGAGTCAGGTTCGATACCACACGATACTGGAATTTTCACCATCCATTCCCTCTCTTAAGTAATGCGATATCTACTATTCTCTTCGTAGCATGTATTATTAGCCTAGAGTTTACTAAATAATTCATTTGTTGTCAAGAGAACAATGCATTCAGCTGCGATACCTTCCTCTCTCCCAATAAACCCCAATTTTTCTGTTGTGGTCGCTTTAATGCTCAATTGGTTTGCATTGATGCCAAGAACTTTGCACAAATTTTGCTTCATTTCATTGGTGAATTGATGGAGTTTCGGTTTTTCCGCCATAATAACAGTGTCAATATTTCCGATCTCGTATCGGTTTTTTTTCATCAATAATACGACCCTATTCAGTAATTCCAGACTTGATATTCCCATGTAGGCTTCTTCAGAATCCGGAAAATGAACACCAATGTCACCCTCAGCCATTGCGCCTAAAATTGCGTCCATAATAGCATGTGTGAGTACATCAGCATCTGAATGGCCCAATAACCCCTTGTCATTGGGTATTTTTATGCCGCCTAATATCAGGTCTCTGCCTGCAATCAATTTGTGGACGTCATATCCAATACCGACTCTCATAGCCTGCCTCTTTTCTTTACCAGATACTCCGCATATTCCAAATCCTTATAGTCAGTGATTTTGATATTGATTTCCTTATTCTCGCAAACATAAACCTTATGTCCGAAGTACTCCAGAATTGATGATTCATCAGTAAAACTACTCTCCGTCCTCAACGCTTTTTCCATGCAAGACATCAATAAGTCGAATTTAAAGCACTGAGGCGTCTCAGCATTCCATAGCACCTTGCGGTCCAGCGTCTGAATGACTTCATTGTTTCGTGCAATTTTTATGGTGTCTACTGTTTTAGAACAAACGACAACTGCTTTCTTCTCAATACACATTTGAATTGCCTTTAGTATTACCGATGTTGAAACGAAGGGTCTGACACCATCATGTATGAGAACATATTCTGTATCGGGATCCAGACTCATCAAGCCATTATAAACAGAAGCGGTCCTTGTTGAACCACCAGTTACAGCTATTGCCTTTGCATTCATGTTTTCTTTTTCAATGATTTCTTTTCTGACGAAATCAATGTTGTCTCTATCCGAGATAACGATAATTTTTTTTATTTGTTCAATCTTATAGAATTTTTCAATGGTGTGCTGGATAATTGGTTTGTCCATTAACATCAAGTATTGTTTTTTAGTGTTTAGATCCATTCTGTGTCCGCTTCCCGCAGCAGCAATAATCAAACTAATGTTTCTATCCATACATACCCCTACCAAAAAGGATTTCGGAAATCCAAAATCCTTCTTTTGTTTATTTTTGTTTAGGTTTGGCGAAAATCATTCTACCTGCTGCTGTTTGCAACACACTGGTAACAATAACATCCAGAGTGTCCCCAATAAATCTTCTACCACCTTCCACTACAATCATTGTGCCATCATCAAGATAAGCAAGTCCTTGTCCAGATTCTTTGCCATCTTTGATCACTTGTATAACCATCTCTTCACCCGGCAAAACCACTGGCTTGACCGCATTGGCCAATTCATTGATGTTTAAAACCTGTACACCTTGGAATTCAGCTACTTTATTTAGATTATAGTCATTTGTGAGAATGACACCTTCAAGATACACAGCCAATTTCAATAATTTTGCATCTACTTCATTGGTATCGGTAAAATCCTTTCCTTCAATTCTCACATCAATGATCTGTTCGTTTTGTAGCTTATTCAGTATATCGAGTCCCCTTCTTCCCCTATTTCTTTTTAGCCCGTCTGAAGAATCAGCGATGTGCTGCAGTTCCTGTAGCACAAATTCGGGTATTACCAGTGTTCCTTCAATAAATCCAGTCTTGCATATGTCTGCAATCCTGCCATCTATGATGACACTCGTGTCTAAAATCTTACAGGGTGATTTTCCTCTTGTTTTATTGTTTTTTACGTTTTTCGATCCTATATTGATTCTATTGCCGATAGTAGACGCAATATCATCTCTTTTTCTGGTTGCTACGGTAATACCTAGATAGCCAAACAAGAGATAAATGAATGCAGATATAGCTGTACCCAAATAAGGTACATTAAGATTGTATAAAGGTTGGCTAATCAAAAAAGCAATAATCAAACCTAGTATCAAACCAACTGCTCCTGTTATAATATCATTCGTCTGCAGCTCCAACAACTCATTTTCAAATAAGTTGCTGATTTTTGTACCGATTTTTCTTACTGCCGGTGTTAATAAGAATAATAATAAACCAAATATAATTCCGAAAATAGTATAAATAACAACATTGTTTAAATTAATTTTATCAAGCAAACCAAAGTTATCCATTACAGCGGCAATTCCAACACCAAACAAAACGCCGATTAGGGTAACAATTGCCCTTATGACTTTATTGATCATATCCCCCACCTCCTTTTCTACATTTAACTGTATCACAAATATTGATTCAAAACCACAAAAAATATATCTATTTTCAATCTATAATAAATATATTCTTTTCATATTAAATTGGATGTATTAAAATAATAAAAAGCAGTAGGTGTTTTTCCTAAATTTTATCCATTAAGCCTTCAATTTTTTTATTCATATAATCTGGTGTACTTCCATCAGCAAGAATGAGTTCACTGACTAAAATCTGTTTTGCATTATTCAGCATTTTCTTTTCTCCGGTTGAAAGCCCTTTCAAACTGTCTCTGAACGAAAGGTTTCTGACAATTCTAGCGATCTCGTAAATGTCTCCGCTTTTCATTCTGTCCATATTTGATCTGTATCTTTTGTTCCAATTCATTTCTGTTATCTTAGAGTCCTGTTCCAATACCCTATAAACGTTTTCAATTTCTTGGTTATTTATTATATCTCTAACACCAATGCTCTCAGCATTGTCAACGGGAACCATCAACTTCATATCACCACAAGGCATGGCTATAACATAATACTTCTTTCTTTCTCCCAGCACTTCTTTTTCTTCGATGGCTTCAATAACACCTGCACCATGCATAGGATAAACTATTTTATCGCCTATATTATACATTTCACTACCTCCAACAGGTATTATATCATAATATAGCTTTAGAGTCAACGGAGTTAAATAAACAATTTTATCACCATGAAAACGTTTTGTCAACCATGTAATTGGATTTATTTGTATTTTTTTCAAATTTATTTCAACAAATTATGACAGGTATTTAATCACTTCACTCACATTCGAAACACCAATTAGTTTGATTCCTTTTGTGTTAGAAAGTACTTCAAGATTTATTTTTGGAACTATAGCAACCTTAAAACCAAGCTTCTTTCCTTCATTGATGCGTTTTTCAATGTGGCTCACACCTCGGATTTCTCCTGTCAGTCCGACCTCTCCAATTATAAGTGTCTTTGAGTTAAATGCACTTTCCTTATAGCTGGACATTATAGCACATAAAACAGCTAAGTCTACAGCTGTTTCCTTCAATTGCAGTCCTCCGATGACATTTACATAAGCATCGTAATTTTGCAGCTGCATTCCCATCTTTTTCTCAATGACAGCCATTAGCATAGAGATTCGATTGCTATCGACACCGGTAGTCACTCTTCTAGGCTGTCCAAAGGATGAATGCCCTATTAGAGCCTGAATTTCAACCAATAAGGGTCTGGTTCCTTCAATGGAAGCTGTGATGACCGTTCCGTAAGCATCCTTGTCTCCTCCTTCTATAAAAAGCTCAGATGGATTTGTAACCTCCTTCAAGCCATAGTCTCTCATCTCGAAAACGCCAATTTCATTGGTCGATCCAAATCTATTTTTGACTGCTCTTAAAATTCTGTAGGAACCACTGTTATCACCCTCAAAATAAAGCACCGTATCCACCATGTGTTCAAGAATACGTGGACCTGCAATGGCTCCTTGTTTGGTCACATGTCCAATGATGAATGTGGCCATATCAGATACTTTTGTTATATTCATAATCTGAGAGGTTGCTTCTTTCACCTGACTGACACTACCTGGAGTGGATGATATATCGGGATCATATACTGTTTGAATGGAATCTATAATCAACAAATCCGGTTTTATTTCATCCACCCATTTCTTAATAACCAGCATATTGGTCTCAGCCATAATCCTAAAATTCGAATCAAGAAGGGATAGTCTTTCTGCCCTTATTTTCAATTGACTTGGAGATTCCTCCCCTGACACATAAAGTACAGATTTGTTCTGCAATGCTGCAAGTGCTGCAACCTGCATCAATAGGGTGGATTTTCCGATACCGGGGTCACCACCTACCAACACTAGAGACCCATTGATGATGCCACCACCCAGAACCCTATTGAATTCTTCGATTCCGGTATCATATCTTTTCTCCTTGAAGGACGATATTTCGCTGAGGGTCAATGGCTTGCCACCGGTCACTCCTTTAGTGGGCTGATTCTTTTTTTCTTTGATCTCAGTTTCCTCTACAAATGTGTTCCATTGTTGGCATGACATGCACTTTCCCATCCACTTGGCTGATTCATATCCACATTCCTGACACACAAACTTTGTTTTATTCTTAGTCATTTTTTATCTCCATCAGCTATGGCAAGATACAATCTCACCGTATATCATCACGTGGTAATCATTATTGGAATAATTCTCTTTAATGGCGTCATCTTTAATCAGTTCCGCTTCCAATGTCTGCCTGTAAACTATCTTGCACTCGTAATGCAGGTCGCACTCTTTGATATAGGGAGCACTGATCTTCTCACCTGTGACAGGTGTCAGTCTGCATTCACTGAATTTATCATAGTTTTTCCCAGACTTGCTACCACAAAATGCCAGCTCCTTTTTCATTCCACTACTCAATGGTATACTGACGGTAAATTCATCAGTTTCTTTTAACTGTTCATATGTGAACCGGGAATACCTCACTGCGACTATAAATATTGGTTTTCTCCACATATAGCCGATAAAACCCCATCCTATTGTCATAGTATTGATTCTTTTTTTTCCTTTAACCGATAAAAACGCACCTGAGCCGGAAATTTGTTCCATGGCTTTGTTTGAAAAATCCAAATAATTTATTTCCATTGTGTACCTCCTGACTAACGATATTATAACATAAGCGGCATCAATTTATACAACAGATTCACGAA
>LGGM01000062.1 GCA_001509345.1 Clostridiales bacterium 38_11 | reverse complement strand
GCCGAGAACGCCCTTGCTTACAGCTTGTCTTCCCATTAGCTAGGTGACAGGTCTTCTCTCAGACCATTAGCTCGGCAACATGCCTCGCAAACAAAAAGCTGACGAATTTTGTCAGCTTTTTGCTTATGTGTTTTTTTAGAACAATCCTGATATGACACCATTTTCATCTACATCGATTTTCTCTGCTGAAGGCACTTTGGGCAGCCCCGGCATCTTCATAATATCCCCCGTTGATACGACTATGAACCCCGCTCCAGCTGAAACACTAACGGTACTCACGGAGATTTTAAATCCTTCAGGCTTACCGAACAGTTTTGGATCATCCGATAATGAATACTGTGTCTTTGCCATGCAAATTGGCAGTTTCCCAAATCCAAGTTTTTCCAGATTGTCAATTTCACTATCCGCCTTTCCGCTATAAATGACACTTTCTGCTCCATAGATTTTTGTGGATATCGCATTAATCTTGTCTTTTATGTTTGCTTGATCCTCATAAGTGAAGCTAAAGTTGCTCTGACCTGTCTCAACCAATCTAATAACTTCTCTTGCCAGTGCCTCTCCACCTTCTCCACCTTTCTCCCACACCTCAGAGAGTGCAACGTTGACTCCCAATTCTTTGCATTTCTCTTCAACCAGTTTTAGCTCCGCATCCGTATCCATTGGAAATTTATTGATGGCAACAACAGCAGGCAATCCAAATCTCTGTGTGATATTCTCCACGTGTTTAAGTAGATTTGGCAATCCTTTTTTAAGTGCTTCAAGGTTTTCCTTATTGTAATCGGCTTTTGCCACACCTCCATGATGCTTCAATGCTCTGACAGTAGCCACAATAATTACGGCATCTGGTTTGAACCCAGCTTGTCTGCACTTGATGTCTATGAATTTCTCCGCACCCAGATCCGCGCCAAACCCAGCCTCCGTCACTACGTAATCAGCGAAATGTCTGGCCATATTGGTTGCCATCAGAGAATTGCAGCCATGAGCTATGTTGGCAAATGGTCCACCGTGTATAAATGCGGGTGTACCCTCCAATGTCTGTACAAGATTGGGTTTTAGCGCATCCTTTAAAAGTGCCGCCATGGCTCCATGTGCGTTTAACTGCCCTGCAGTCACCGGTTGCTTGCTTCTATTGTACGCCACAATTATTTTGGCTAGTTTTTCCTTGAGATTCATGATATTGGATGACAAGCAAAATGCGGCCATAACTTCGCTGGCTACTGTTATATCAAATCCATCTTCTCTCGGAACACCGTTTCCTGTCCCCCCGAGACCTGAAGTAATTTTTCTCAGTTGCCTGTCATTCATATCCAGTGCCCTTCTCCAGACAATTCTCCTGACATCTATGTCCAGAAGATTTCCCTGTTGTATATGGTTGTCCAGCATTGCTGCTAATAAGTTATTGGCAGCACCAACCGCATGCAGATCACCCGTAAAGTGCAGATTGATGTCCTCCATCGGGATGACTTGTGCATAGCCTCCTCCTGCAGCTCCGCCTTTTACACCAAACACAGGTCCTAATGATGGTTCTCTCAATGCGACTATGGTTTTTTTGCCTAATCTGGACAGTGCGTCTGCGGTGCCAATTGTTGTTGTGGTTTTGCCTTCTCCAGCTGGAGTCGGTGTAATTGCTGTCACCAAAACAATCTTAGCTTGTTTGCTTTTAGTTTTTTTCAATACATTATAATCAATCTTAGCTTTGTACTTTCCGTAGAAATCCACATATTCCTCTTCGATTCCCAATTTCTCGGCTATTCTCATAATGTGCAAAGGTGTTGCCTCCTGTGCGATTTCTATATCACTTTTGAATGTCATTGGTTCCTCCTGTTTTCTATAAATTTATTCATCTTCTTTGTTTTAAGAAGTTTTTTAATTTATCTTTTGATTCAGTGATTACGAGTTCTATTGGGAAACCTACGGTATCAAATATCTTATAGATTTTCTCGAAATCTCCCAGTCTGTAATGTATGTGTGCGTCGCTGCCAGTGGTTACGTAGGTTCCCAGTTCCTTGGCAATTCTGGCAATGGAAACGCAGTTATCCCAACTACCCTTTCTATTGCCTATAAAAGAACCGCTATTAATTTCAACCGCAACGCCATATTCTTTAGCGGCCCTGACAAATTCATATTGGTGGATTTCATAGGCATTATTACCGGAATGGCCTATGATATCAACATTGCCACTTTTAATTGCATTTATCAGTGTCAATGTATTGTCATCTCTTGACATTGGTCTGATGCAGGGTGGATGCAGGCTGCCAATGACCAAATCCAATTTTTTCAATATCCTCACCGGAATGTCTATATCTCCTTCAATGCTCATTATATTGGCCTCAACACCTTTCAGAATCTCTATCCCATCGATTTCAGAGGGGATCTCCTTTTGATTGGCGAGATGATAAATATGGGAAGCACCAGGCATCTCAGGGCCATGGTCGGTAACAGCAAACATTTCTATGCCTTTTTTCTTTGCTATATCAAGATACTCTGCAAAAGTGCTATACGCATGTCCACTAGCAAAAGTGTGAACATGGGTATCTATTCTAATATTCACAACTTTCTCCTTTAATCTGCAGTCGTTGCAGATGTTTTAGTCCCATTGCCTCGAAATTCCAGCAAAGGGCCTATGTCAAGATCTTCAATGTCTATTTCAGGATAGCCGAGTGGTCTATTGAGGAAATCTCCGTGGCAATCAGATCCACCTGAAATCATCAAGTTATTCGATATGCAGAAATTTTTGTAATAAGCTATCTGATCGTTTTTAAACGCGTAGGGAGTATAGCATTCCAGACCATCCACACCCATGCTCATCCATTGTTTCAATTCAAAATCAGGCATCACTGACGTTTGGTAGTAATATGAAGGATGGGCTAGAAAGATGAAAGCCCCCGATTTTTTTAGGATTTCAATTACCTCTTCCGGATTCTTGAATGTCAATTGGAGCTGCGTTTCCGCTAATGCTGAGAAATAGTCGTACATAGTATTGTATATTCCCTTATCGAGAAAATAATTCAATGACTTCCATCCACCTTTGGTGGGATCCTCCTGATAATGATTGAAATAATCATCCAGACTCACAACATCATACAACGATGATTTCAGGTCTATGAATTCATAATTATATTGCAGCCTCCACTCATCATTTTGACAAATCAAGTCATTGAAATCCTTGTTTTCATTGTTGTAATGATAAGCTGTCAAATGGTATTCCCTACCCTTAAAAGTGGTGGAAACCTCCACTCCAGGTATAAAAAACAAATTTTCATCAATTATTAAAGTTTTCATTGTTTCAGATGATTCTATTGAATCGTGATCGGTTATGGAGAATATATCGATTTTTTTTGCTTTAAGTCTTTCAAGTAGAACAGAAGGACTCCATGTGCCATCAGAAGACCAAGTGTGCATATGTAAATCAGCTTTTTTCAATTAATCAACCTCTTTCATCTAAAGCACAAAAAACTAACTATAGAACATTATATCATTACTGATTCTTGTATAAAACAATTCTTTGACTTTGTCATACTCTTTTGTTTGCCCCATAATCCACATCAATTTTGTCAAGACACTCTCCAGTGTCATGTCTAGAGATTCAATCACATTATATTTTTTTAGTGTTTTTATTCCGACTTCATATAATGCCATATCACTTCCCTCGCTCATAACCTGGGATGCAATCACAATAATTTTACCTCCGGATGTCAGAGATTCCATTTTTTGTAGGAAATTTCTCCTGTCTTCAAAAGGGAGCCCCCCTGCTCCATAGCTTTCAATAACGATACCTTCATACTTTTCTCCAATATAGTCAAGAACATCCGGTTGCATTCCGGGAGCTAGTTTCAACAAGAAAATACTCGGATAGAGTGCGTTGTAGAATACAGGCATTTTCGTGGTTTTTTCCTGGTTAACATATCTTGCCACTCTCTGCCCATCAATGAATGCCGCAACAGGATAGTTTATGCTCTCAAAGGCATCAAAACTTTTTGTTTTAGTTTTTCTTGCTCTCGTCCCCAATATGGCTTTGCCATCAAACACGATATATACACCAGATACGTCATCGCACAACGCATAAGTGATGGCATCCTTTAGATTCTTTCTAGCATCAGTAGTATCGACATTTATCGGTTTTTGGGATCCAGTGATAATGATAGGCTTGTTCACATTCTGTATCAAATAGGACAAAGCTGCGGAAGTATAGGCCATAGTATCTGTGCCATGTGTAATGATGAAACCGTCATACTCGTTATATTTTTTTTCAATAAATGATGAGATTTCTATCCAATGCTCCGGTTGAATATTAGTGCTGTCGATATTGATTAATTCATGAGTATCGATCAGGTATGATTTGCCTACATCATTCAGATATTTCAACATCTCTTCCGGCGAAATGCCTGGTGCTAGCCCTTCTTTAGTAACAGTGCTTGCAATGGTACCTCCAGTTGAAATAAGCAACAATTTTTTCATCGGTCCTCCTTCTCATTTTAATAGTGATTGCATATCTTCAGGCAGATCGGCTTCAACTCTTATTAGTTCTTTAGTTCTAGGGTGAACCATTTCAATCGACTGGCAATGAAGGGCCTGCCTGTTTATAAGATGGCTAGTTTTTCCATATAGATTATCACCTAAAACAGGAGCGTTGAGAAAGTCAAAATGTACCCTGATCTGATGAGTCCTGCCTGTTTCAAGAAAAATCTCAACCAAAGTCAGTCCCTTATTCTCCTCTAAAACTTTGTAATGCGTAATACATGCCTTCCCAGATTCGTGTACTTCTCTCTTGATATTATCGCCTATTCTGCCTATATTCTGATTGATAGTATCTTCCTTGACTGTCAATATACCGTCTAGTACGGCCAGGTACGTTTTTTTTACCTTGTTTCTTCTCATTTCCTGAGAAATCATATTGTGTGCATAGGGATTTTTAGCAATGATCAAAACACCAGTGGTATTCATGTCTAATCGATTTACAAATCTAACCTTTCTTCTGATTTGATTCTCAAAAAAATAATATGAAACACCATTGGCTATAGTATCATCTTGGTGTCTTCTGGTGGGGTGAACCACTATGAATGGTTGCTTATTGAGAATCAACAGATCCTCATCTTCAAAGATGATATTAAGATCCATTCTAATCTTAGCGTATTCATCTTCCTCATCAGCAAAGTCAACAGTGACAACATCATCACTATATAAACTCTTATTCAATTTGATTTTTCTGCCTTCTAATTGAATAAGACCTTCCAATTCAAGTTTGTTGATCAGTTTCGATGAAAAGCCGTAATAATCTTCCAATAATTTTCTAGCTTTGATGCTGTCCCATCGACATGTCAATACCATCGTATCATTATTCATTTTCAACCTCTAATTGATATTTATATGGATATCATATATTATATAAATGTATAATAGCAACCATTATATAGAATTAATTTGGAGAAAATATGAAAAAAAGCCGAATTATCAACATAATCAACAACGACAACAACTATTCCATCGAGATTGCTACACTGATAAAAAGGCAATTGATTCAATATGATTATTTGGTATCTGAAAAATATAATCCTGATGCTGAACTCAATATCTCAATCGGTGGTGATGGCTCTTTTCTGAGAAGCTTGAGACTCAACGATTTCCCTGACATTCCAATTATAGGAATCAATACAGGAAACCTTGGTTTTTATCCTGAATTATCACCCAAAGATATAGAAAATTTTGCAGTTGATTACAGCAATGGAAATTATAGTGTCAACAAGCTTCAACTGATACAGTGTGAGATTTGCTCAGAAGAGGTGATTTCTACTGTCTTTGCTTTAAATGATATTGCAATCAAGGGTGATCAAACAAAGACAATCCATCTTGATGTCTTTATTGATTACAACCATCTGCAGACCATCAGCGGTGATGGTGTCATCATCTCAACACCTATGGGAAGCTCTGCTTACAACTACTCCGCCGGTGGTAGCCTTGTATACCCAGCACTTAGCACGCTTCAGGTAACACCGATAGCTCCTCTGAATTCAAATGCTTATAGGTGCCTTGCCTCGAGTGTCATAGTCCCTCCAGATTTACATATCATTATTGTACCTGAGTATAAGTACATTGAGAAGGTAGTGTTCAGCCTGGACGGTGAACAAATGAATTTTGAGAAAGTAACACATGCCAATTTTTTTGTCTCGAAAAAGTTCATCAATATGGTTTCCATGGGAACCTTTAATTATTGGAAAGTAATCAAAGAAAAATTCCTTTAACCGATATATCCTTCTGCTTTTTCATAGCTGTTAAATTTTCTGTACTCAAGGAATTCCTTTGCAATTTGCGGGAACAAAACATAGGACAAAACATCCTCCATTGATTCATATAAGTCAGGGATTTCAGCTTTAGCCTTTTCCAATTCATTCTCTAATAAATCTGCAGGTCTTACAGTTATTACTTCTCCATCTCCGATAATCAGCTTTCTTATATCATCTGATATTGGGCCTGGCGATTTTCCGTAGAATCCTTTGACATAACGCTTGATTTCATTGGGTACCATTTTGTATCTTGAACCTGTAATGACATTAAAAACTGCTTGTGTGCCGACCATCTGACTTAATGGGGTTACCAGTGGCGGAAATCCCAAATCTTCCCTGACTTTAGGAATCTCCCGCAGAACTTCCTCGAATTTATTCTCAGCGTTCAGTGACTTCAGTTGTGATACGAGATTTGACAGCATCCCACCAGGAACCTGATATAGGAGTGTTCTCGGTTCAACAAACAAGACCTTTGAGCTCAATATTCCGTCTGCCAGGTATCTATCCCTTATCACCTTGAAGTGGTCGGCAATCTGATCCAACACTAAAATATCCAACCCCGTTTCATATTCAGTATCTCTTAGCGCTTCTACGATTGTCTCTGTTGGTGGCTGGCTGGTTCCTGATGAAAATGGTGATATTGCCGTATCGACAATATCAACTCCAGCTTCAATCGCTTTAAGCATTGTCATTGAAGCAACGCCGCTAGTACAGTGATTATGGAGTTCTATAGGCAAATCAGAAACCTTTTTAATTTCCTTAATGAACTGATAGGCGTCATATGGTTTCAAGATACCTGACATATCCTTTATACAGATGGAATCCGCTCCCATCAGTTCAAGTTCTTTAATTAAATTGACATAGTACTCAGTTTTGTGGATTATGCTTGTTGCATACGATATGGCGCATTGACAGTGAGCACCTTCTGCTTTGATAACATCAATAGATTTCTTCATGTTTCTCGGATCATTGAGTGCATCAAATACCCTTACAATATCAATTCCGTTTTTAATAGCTTTCTTTACAAACTCTTCCACGGTATCATCTGCATAGTGTCTATATCCCACTAGATTCTGACCTCTTAACAGCATCTGCAGCTTCGTGTTTTTTATTTGTTTTCTGATTGTTCTCAATCTTTCCCAAGGGTCTTCATTTAAAAATCTAAGACACGAATCAAAAGTAGCTCCTCCCCAGACTTCAATGGCATGATAACCCACCTGATCCATTTTTCCCAGAATCGGTATCATTTCTTCAGTCGTCATTCTGGTCGCTATAAGTGATTGGTGTCCATCTCTTAATGATGTTTCTGTGATTTTAACTGGTTTCATTTTTCCCATCCTTTTTGTATTGTAAGATAATTTGAATCATTCATAATTATTTAATCATTTTTTACCGATTGAAGTACTATTATAAATTTAATTGTTGATTTGCTTTAATTTATTATGTTATAATTCATCAAGAGTTCATTTTAATCGTATCATTAAGTTGTTTTTTTGTACATGCATAATATAAGTATTTTATGGGTTTTCATATTTTTATTGTGTTTTGTTTTTTGAATTCTCTTAATAAAATGAGGTGAAACATGGACTATACAGATTTAAAGATAATAGAGACTATGCAGATAAATGGAAGGATATCTATGAAGGATTTAGCCAAGATTGTGGCGTTGAGTCCCCCAGCAACAGCTGAAAGGGTTCGTAGATTAGAAGAGAATGGAACCATTGAGCGATATCAAGCTATCATTAACACAGTGAAAATAGGTAAGCCAATCAGGGTATTCATTAATGTGGCTATGAAATCAGATAAACTGAAAGAATTTATTGCTTTTGCCTTTGAAACTGAGGAAATAGTGGAGTGCTATCATGTCACCGGTCCCTACAGCATGATTCTGAAAGCGAATTTGAGAGAGATGTCAGATTTGGAAGTGTTGGTTGGTAGAGTTCAGGTTTATGGCAACACTGAGACCCATATTATCATGTCGAGTCCAGTTGAAAACAAACCAATTTAAAAAAATCACCTCAGGGTGATTTTTTAGTTTCCTCTTGTATGAACCATCCAAATCCAAACAGTAAAAATATGTCCCCGATGCTAATGGTTTTATTGAATGGATATGGGTCATTTAGAATAATAATATCGGCCAAAATTTTCAATCTTGTGTCTGTTGTTAGGGCTGTATGAATCAAGTCTTTACCATAGGCAAGGTAGCTATAGTTTTCCCACGAAAAAGGATAATTCTGAGGTATCCGAACAGGCATTTTCATGCCGTTAAACAAAATAACCGTAAAATTCATCAAAGTGCCGATCAAGAATAGTTTCATATAATTCTTTTCAATATTCAATACAATTCCAATTAGAATCAACTGATAAGACATGCTATGAATGTAAGGAAAGAATGTATAGACATATTGTCCTATTGTGGTATCGTTGAAATTTTTTACTATAATCCCACTTACAAACTGAAGAAAAAAACTCGCTGCAAACAATGGCAATCCTTTGATTTCCACATCAACCAAACTGCTGATTTTTCTTTTTCTAAGTATCACAATAATCAGCGATATCAATATAGTTATAATCAACTCATGAATCATTTAAGCTATTCCTTCAGTGGTCTTTTGAATGCTATCTAATCCGTGTTTGTCAATTTTCCTCAGCGTTTCAATGGCTTTATCTATTATATTAGGATTGAATTGAGTTCCTGTGTCTTTTCTAAGCTCTATAATAGCTTCTTCAGAGCTGAGCGCCTTTCTATATGGTCTATCAGTCGTCATTGCATCGTATGCATCTGATATAGTCAATATTGTTGTTTCGATAGGAATCTCCGATCCCTTCAATCCTTGAGGATAACCGCTCCCATCCCACTTTTCGTGATGATGTTTGACGATATCCATCACATCTTTCAAGAATCCAATGTCCTTGATGATATCATAACCGATTGATGGATGATTTTTGATGACCTCCAACTCCAGTTCGGACAATCTTTCCTGCTTATTCAGAATCCTGTCATCAATCCCTATCTTGCCAATATCATGTAGAAGTGATGCGTTCTTGATAATCTCGATCTGTTTTGCGCTAAGATTGATTTCCTGAGCGATAGCAACTGAATATTCTCCTACTCGATTCGCATGTCCACTCGTATAGGGGTCCTTTGCCTCGATTGCGTTAATAAGTGCTTTTACTGTGTCATAGTAGTTTTTTCTCATGTCGACGTAAAGCTTGAATGAGTAACGTGACAACATCAGTGGTATGAAAAACAGGACAACAGCACCCGCCCCATAGTTGTCATAAGCTAAAGCCACTATGACTCCCAATAACCCCACAGCCATTACATTGATGATTGTTCCCCTAAAGTTATCTGACCAAATATAAAAAAACTTGCCTCCAGACAAAGTAATAATCAAGAAAGTCATAATAAAAGTGTTGACCAATAAAAAAGTCAATATGGATCCTGTAATGGAAACAGGGTCAATTTTTCCCAAAAAAAAGAACCTGTTATGTAATATCAGGTACATCAATGCTGATAGCCCTGTATAAATTATATTTTGAGCTACATTGAAAACCGTCTTGTATATTGGAGTGTTCAAAATATGAACAGATCCCCTTCCTTCAACATAA
>LGGM01000012.1 GCA_001509345.1 Clostridiales bacterium 38_11 | reverse complement strand
AAATTTGTTGACTATAAGCATGAATCCATCAATATTGAGCGAGTTATAAGAGATAAGCTTCAGGGTCAGATCTGTCATAATGCAAACCTGTTAAAGCTTATTTCGGTGTATCCAGTCGAACTGGCGTACAGCATCGCGTTGATACATGCTAACAGCCGATATTCCATAACTCCTCCTTGGGTGCTACGAAACTACCCAGCAGTGGGGAAAGTTATGTTTTTGCTGAAAAACAATCCGTGCCTAACAGGCTGCTACTACTGTAATGAGGCTTGGGATATCCATAAAGGATTAAAACGTTTTTTCGGATTTGATGAGTATCGGAGGTACGACGGAGAACCATTGCAGGAAAAAGCAGTAAAGGCCGCTGTCGACAACAAATCTCTCTTGGCTATATTCCCCACAGGGGGTGGAAAATCTCTTGCTTTTCAAATTCCAGCGCTCATGTCAGGAGAGGCTGTCAAGGGATTGACGGTTATCATTTCACCCTTGCAGTCATTGATGAAGGACCAGGTGGATAATCTAGAGGACGCAGGCATCACAGAGGCGGTAACTATCAACGGTCTGTTGGACCCTGTTGAGAGATCCATATCAATGCAACGAGTGATCGATGGCTCTGCTTCAATTCTTTACATATCGCCTGAGTCACTACGATCCAAAACCATTGAACACTTGCTTTTGGGCAGAAATGTGGTGCGATTTGTGATTGATGAAGCCCACTGTTTCTCCGCGTGGGGACAGGATTTTAGGGTGGATTACCAATATATCGGTGATTTTATAAAACAGTATCAGGCTAAGAAAAATCTCCAGGATGGGATTCCTGTCTCATGCTTTACCGCCACGGCAAAGCAGAATGTAATAGAAGACATCAGAAACTATTTCAAAGAAAAACTATCTCTTGAAATAATTGTTTTCAGATCAAGTGCCACCAGGACCAATTTGCAATACAATGTGCTATATAAAAACAGCGAAGAGGAAAAGTATCATACATTGCGAAATCTAGTTGAAGGTAACAGCTGCCCTACTATTGTCTATGTATCCAGAACAAAGAGAGCCCAAGAACTGGCAGATCATTTGACCAAGGACGGTTATCCCGCCAAGCCTTATCATGGGCAAATGGATAATAGGGAAAAATCGGAAAATCAAGATGATTTTATATCGGGCAAGATTGGCATTATGGTAGCGACCTCTGCCTTTGGAATGGGTGTAGATAAAAAGGATGTCGGTATGGTCATTCACTATGACATATCTGACTCCCTAGAGAATTATATTCAAGAGGCGGGACGGGCTGGTAGGGACGAGTCTATTTCGGCGGATTGCTATGTTCTTTTTAACGACGAAGATTTGAACAAACATTTTATCCTTTTAAATCAGACCAAACTGAGCGTACAGGAGATTCAACAGGTTTGGAAAGCGATAAAGGATTTAACCCGTGTTCGTTCAAATGTTTCCCAATCGGCTTTGGAAATTGCCAGAAGAGCTGGATGGGACGATTCCATCATGGAAATAGAAACCAGGGTTAAGACAGCTATTGCCGCGCTTGAGGAAGCTGGATATGTACGTAGGGGGCAGAATGTGCCTCGAATCTATGCGGATAGTATTTTGGTTAAAAATGCGGAAGAGGCTAGAAGTAAAATTGAAGCGTCCAGTATTTTTGAAGGTAAACAGGAAGAAAACGCAATAAGAATCATTAGGATGCTCTTATCTATGAAAAGCAGAGCGAAAACGCGTGATGATGGTGCCGAAACTAGGGTGGATTATATTGGAGATATACTTGGCTTGACCAAAGTGGAAGTGGTTAATGTTATAAACCTTTTGAGAGAGGATAATATCCTAGCGGATGCCAAGGATTTAAAGGTTTTCATCAAGCGTAAAGAAAATCAGAATAGATCAATAGCTATTCTGGAAGCTTACATGAAATCGGAAAAATTCTTACTTGAGGCATTGACAGAGGAACCTAAAATACACAATATCAAAGAGCTGACTGGAAGAGCTGAGGAGAATGGATGCATTGATATAATGCCTAAACACATTAGAACATTGATAACGCTTTGGACCATTAAGCAATGGATTAAAAGCAGGCATCACAGCAATTCTTCAAACCATATTAAAATAAAATTGCTTATCAACAGAGAGGAGCTGGCAAACAAGCTTGAAAAATTGCATGATTTGAGTCGATTTATTGTGCAGTATCTTTTTGAAAGAAGAAATAAAGACAACATTGGTAGTGGTCTGGGAGAGGAGTTGATAGAGTTCTCAGTTCTGGATTTAAAAATGGCTTATGAAGAACGATTAACCTTTTTTAATACCAAAACTTCATTTCGTGAGATTGAGGAAGCTTTGTATTATCTCTCCAGAATTGATGCACTACAGATAGAGGGTGGTTTTTTTGTGCTATATCAGGCTTTTTCCATTGAAAGATTGGAACAGGATACCAGGAAAAGATTTACGATTGATGCTTATAATAAATTAGATACGTTTTATAAAGGTAAGATTCAACAGATCCATATTGTTGGAGAATATGCAAAAAAAATGGTAGACGATTACAAAGAAGCGCTGCAATTTGTGGATGATTATTTTCAGCTTAACTATTCCATATTTTTGAGAAAGTATTTCGTAGGTTCAAGACATGAAGAAATTACCCGAAATATTACACCTTCAAAATTCAAACAGCTCTTTGGCGAGTTGTCAACAACCCAGCTAAGAATCATCAATGATCGCGCAGCAAAGACGATTGTTGTGGCAGCGGGACCGGGGAGCGGTAAGACGAGGATTTTGGTTCACAAGCTGGCTTCGTTGGTTATGATGGAGGATATCAAGCATGAACAGCTGTTGATGCTGACATTTTCCAGGGCTGCAGTGACTGAATTCAAGGCAAGATTGCGTCAGTTGATTGGCAACGCAGCTCATTATGTTGAGATCAAAACATTTCATTCATATTGCTTTGACCTGTTGGGCAGGATGGGAACATTAGAAAAATCGAATGATATCATCAAGGACGCGATTAAAAAAATCAAGGATGATGAGGTAGAAATCGGCAAATTGACTAAAACCGTTCTGGTTATTGATGAGGCACAAGATATGGACGGGAATGAGTTTGAACTGATAAAAACCCTGATGGCATACAACGAGGATATTCGTGTCATTGCTGTTGGGGATGATGATCAGAATATTTATGCTTTTAGAGGGTCTGATTCCAAATATTTGATGGAATTGATGTCTATTCCTGATGCAGTGAAATACGAGTTGGTGGATAATTATCGTAGTCAGCCAAATTTAGTAAACTTTACTAATCAATTCGCGGAACGATTAACTGATAGAATGAAGGAGGTAGCTATTAAGTCTGCTTTAAGAGGCGATGGACGGATTCGAATCTTGAAATACAAATCAGACCAAATGGTTAATGCCTTTGTATCAGATATTCTTAGCCAAAGACTCATTGGCTCTATTGGCGTATTGACTCACAACAATGATGAAGCGCTGCAGATCACAAGCCTATTGAGAAAAGAGGGAATGCCATCTAAGCTTATTCAGAGTAACGAGAGCTTCAATCTCTTCAACATCTTGGAAATAAGATATTTGGCAACCCAGTTAAACTCGGAGCCTAAAAGCCAGATAATCAGTGAAGAAATATGGCGTAAAACGAGGAGGTCATTAAGGAGTACATTTAAGAATAGTTCCAACCTTGATATTTGCCTTAATCTCATGAAAGCCTTTGAGGCGAATAGCTTCAAGTATAAGTACAAGAGTGACTTCGAGATATTTGTGAGAGAATCCAATCTAGAAGACTTTTTTGAAGGACGTTCAGAAACGATAACTGTATCTACCATTCATAAAGCTAAAGGAAGAGAATTTGATCAGGTTTTTCTGATGTTGAACGGATTCAACTATCTAACAGACGAAAGCACAAGAGCAATATATGTGGCTATGACGAGAGCCAAGAATCATCTGACTGTCAATTATAATGGAGATTTTTTGGAAGGAATTCAAGCCAAAGGTATAGACAGGGAGTACGACTACAATGATTACGGGCCATTGGAGGAGATCGCACTGCAACTGGGTTACTGGGATGTTTGGCTGAGTTACTTCATGTTTTGTCAGAAACCGATTGATTTGTTAAACAGCGGAGATAGATTGCAGGTTGATGAACAGTTTTGCTATAACAGTAGAGGCGAAAAGATTGTAAGATTTTCCCAACATATGATTCAAAGAATCAAAGAATTGAAACAAAAGGGATATTATCCTGTCCATGGGACTGTGCGACTAATTGTTTTTTGGAAAGCGGAGGACAGCGATAAGGAAATCAGGATTGTATTGCCTGAGGTTGTGTTTAAAAGGAGGGATGCTCTGATTAACAAAACAAACAACCCTGTTGATAATGAATAAATAGACAACATATTTACTTTAATTAAAAATGTAAACAATACCTTACACATTTGTTAATTAAATGCAACAATATTGTAATTGAATTGACAATTGCGAATCAAATGTGTTAATCTTTAGACAAAGACACTAAATAATAAAAAGTGTTAGGCTACGATTATAAAAAGGAGGATGTTTACATGAAAAAAGCAAAGAAAATCTTATCGTTTATGCTGGTGGTATGCTTGTTATTGAGTGTTACTGCATGCACAGAACAACCTGCACCACAACCGACAACAACTGAAGGGCCTGAGAGTAACATCACATCCATGACAGTAGGGGAATACTTGATTGAGACAACCGGTATGTATCCTATGGAAGTCAAAGTAACACTAGGAGAGAAATCTATCGATGCTGTTGAAATCGTAACCCATGAAGAAACAAAAGGGGTATCTGATGCAGCACTTGAAGAGATACCTATTAAGATTGTAGAACAACAGAGTATTGGTATTGATGCAGTCACTGGTGCTACTATGACAAGCAATGGTATTATAAATGCTGTAAAACAAGCCATAGAAGAAGCTGGTGGTGTTGTAAGTGAATTTGATATAGCTGATGTGGCTTCTGGTTCTGATTCTGATGGGGATGCACGTCCTTCAATGGGCAGTGGAAATCTACCAGAGAATTGGGACATGACTTATGATGTTGTAGTAGTTGGTGGTGGATTTGCTGGATTGGCCGCAGCTCAAAGCGCATCAACCAATGGTGCTACAACACTATTGATTGACAAAATGCCTGTGTTGGGTGGAAACTCACAAATCAATGGTGGTGTCTATGCATCCTATACCAGCGATATTGCAGATGAGTTATATACAAAATTGAACCTAGAGCCGGATACCGCGAAGAAACATATAGAGGATACCATAGCTGGCGGCGACTATATGGGGGATGTGAAACTTGTTAAGAACTTAGTATATGGCGCTCCATATATGCTTAATCTCTTCTTGGAAAATGGATTGCAAGTTAGAGAGTCTATCACCCGTCCAGGCGGACATTATGGCTATAGGACCTATACAACAATAAACGGTGTTGGCGCTGATATAGTAACAGTACAAAAGAAAATGCTGGCAGAAACATCGGCAACTGTCATGTTAAATACCAAGATGGTTCAAATCTATAGAGAAGCTGACGGGGACAGAAGAGTTGTTGGTATTAAAGTGGAAACTGAAGATGGCGTGAAAAATATAAAAGCTGACAAAAGTGTTATTTTGACAACTGGTGGATTTGCTGGAAATGTAGAAATGCGTTCTAAGCAAGTACCAGCACTTACAGCTGATATACCAACTACAAACCATGTAGGCGCGACTGGAGAAGGAATCATCATGGCTCAAGAGATTGGTGCCAATACAGTTCAAATGGCATATATTCAACTTTATCCTTTTGCCAATCCAAACAATGGTGTATTGGATGCAACAGCAGTAATTCCTTTTAGCGGACCAAGCTCAGGAATAGTGTATGTTGATGTGAACGGTAATCGTTATGTCAATGAAGGTGAAAGAAGAGACGTTTGTGCAAGAGCTGCTCAGGAAAGCGGCGGATTCCCAACATTTTCTATATTTGGCCAAGATATTTATGAAAAAGGCGGATTTATTTCCGAAACACAATTAGAGAATGGTATCAATGCTGATCGTATTTTCAAAGCTGACACATTGGAAGAATTGGCAGAGATAATCAACGCGCATCAATATCAAGACAAAACAATCAATATGACTGCAGAAGCCCTAAAGGCGACTATTGATAAGCACAACGGTTATGTGGAAGCTGGTGTTGATCCTGATTTTGGAAAGGTTATCGATACAGGCGTTATGATGAAAATTGATAGAGGACCATACTATGCTGTTCCTCAATGGCCATCAGTTCACCACACAATGGGTGGATTAGCGATTACTGAGAAAACTGAGGTTCAAGATATCTGGGGAGAAGTTATCCCAGGCTTATATGCTGCTGGAGAGGTTACAGGTGGCGTTCATGGCACCAACAGATTGGGCTCCAATGCGATACCTGATGCGGTTGCACACGGTTATATCGCCGGCCAAGTATCTGTTTTGGGAACACTTCCAGACTTTGTTCCTGCCGAGTAAAAGTTGGACAGGATAGCAGAAAAATCTTATTAATAGTTAAACAACAACAAATCAAGCCACAGAGTTCATGTCATATGAACCAGTGGCTTGACTTTTAATTGTTATCGTCTATTTTCGTACTTTATACTTCAGCATTTAGCCTGTAATCTTTTTATGTGCAGATTTTTTCAATCCTTCAATAACATAGCACTGATAAAGTTCATGACAGCTATATGTGAATTTGATCGTATGTACATCTCTCGAAGTGAGACACAGTGTAATAATCTCATTCCAATTCAGGGGTTCTAATTTTTCATTCGGTTCACGGTAGATTAAATTCTCCACAGTCAATAAATGAGCTATACAGCAGGTTGTATAGATATCAAATGCATTCTCAAAGTCATTGAAATACTTATTGAGATTTATCAGAGCATGTAATCCGGTGACACAATGTAGGACAACAATACTGGAAGATAGCTCAAACACTGGCAGAAGCAATGAGATTAGTCCTTTAATTTTTTCCTCTTCGGATCCTTCCAATACAAAGCCCAATTCCATAAACGTTTTGTTTTCATATAGCGCTTTCATCTGCTTTCCCGTGGAGGGTTGTGCTTCAAGCAGTTTTTTGATTTTCTTATGATTTACCAGCTTATTCATTTCGTTGAATATCTCAGAGATAGGTATGCGTCGGGTTAGGATATCGGCTTCACGATAAGCTGTGACATAATAAGCCAAAGCACGCGCAACCTCTTCTTCAAGCTTTTCTTCCAGCTCAGCGCCTTCAACAGCATAAGCCAGTCTAATCAGCACATGAAAAAGCCCAGATGACATGCCGAGTGGGTATTGATTCAAAACTTCCCTAACAATTCTGTCTATTCCTTCCTGTCGAATTCGTTCCTTGAGCAATATCAGACAGGATTCATATAATTCTCTTTCTCCAAGGCAAGATTCAAGTGAATCAGCTTTGTGTTCATTTTCCTTCATCTGGTTTATCTGAAACTTTTCCTTGAAATAATCCGAGTAGTCTTTTACCAAATCCAGATTCCCAGATAGTCTGTATAATGCCAGCTGACCCATTGGCAGGTGATTCACCAGGTTTCCCATATAGGGAGTATCTTGCTTGCCATATTCGATTATCAGTTCGCCAATAGTCATAATCTACTCCTTGCTACTGTATTTAGGTTGTCAAAGGCTACCTATAAACCTGTGCTCTTGTTTGCTTTTATATTTTATCACAAACAATCATGTTAAATCAATTAATGATAGTTTCGTATAATACCATTGACAAAAATATGGCATAGGAGTAATATATACATATACCCATGTGAGCTAAGTGGTGTTTTGGACGTACCGCAACCCAGGGTATCTAAGAATCTTTCCAAGCTTAGAGATCTGAATCTGGTGGAAGATGAAAGAAAAGAAAAATTTGTATTTTACAAGCTTAAAGAAGAAAACCAGTTGCTGATAGAAACATTAAGAAACATAAGCGATTCACTCGAAAATTATCCACAGTTGCTTCAAGATCGCAAAAGACTTGCTTTCAAGGAAGATATATTGAATAAATGTTGCATTAACTGTGACTAATCTAATCACAAGGAGCATATGATATGTTTGTTTTTACTTGGCTAAACAGCCAATTGTTGAAAATGGAGTGGCTTTACGAATTAGTGAGAATTTTGGTGGAAGACATTCTTGGTTTGGGCATCACTGAAAGACTTGGTGGCAGCATCCATTTCTTTGTATACGATGTCATCAAAATCTTTATTTTGCTATCAGCACTTATATTTGTTATTTCTTACATTCAAAGCTTTTTCCCACCAGAAAGGACTCGAAAGATACTGGGCAGATTCAATGGTCTTTCAGCCAATATTCTGGGTGCTTTGCTGGGAACTGTTACACCTTTTTGTTCATGCTCATCTATCCCTCTATTTATAGGGTTTACAAGTGCCGGGCTTCCAATTGGTGTCACGTTCTCGTTCTTGATTTCATCCCCGTTGGTTGACCTTGCTTCCGTCATACTGCTTGCAAGCATATTCAACTGGAGAATAGCCTTTGCTTATGTGGTTGTCGGCTTGATACTGGCCGTCATCGGCGGTACTGTCATCAGCAAGGCAAAAATGGAGAATTATGTTGAATCGTTTGTTTTCAATAACAGAATTGTAGAAATCGAGCAAGACGAACTGACAAGAAAAGAAAGGATCACCTTTGCTGTGGATCAGGTAAAAGAAATAGCCGGAAGAGTATGGCTATATATACTCATAGGCGTCGGTATCGGTGCTGCAATCCACAACTGGATACCGGAAAGTGTCATAACAGCAGTTCTTGGGCAGGATAAATGGTACTCTGTATTGCTTGCCACTCTGGTAGGGATACCGATGTACGCTGATATTTTTGGGACACTTCCCATAGCAGAAGCCTTGGTTCTAAAAGGAGTTGGAATAGGAACAGCACTATCATTCATGATGGCTGTAACGGCGCTATCATTGCCATCGATTATCATGCTTAAAAAGGTTATAAAAAATAGACTGTTATTCGTCTTTGTTGGAGTCGTTGCCATTGGAATTCTAATCATAGGATATGCATTCAATGCTTTCAGTTATTTGTTGTTGTAATTACTTGTTGATACAAAATTAGTAGGAGGAATGAATGTTGAAAAAAGAGAAACTTCAAGGTATAAGCTTTTTTGAGAAGTACTTAACCATCTGGGTGGCATTGTGTATGGTCGTGGGAATTCTGATAGGCAGATATCTTCCGGGAATACCGAATTTCTTGAGTCAATTCGAGTATGCCAACGTATCCGCACCAATTGCTATCCTGATTTGGATCATGATATATCCTATGATGATGAAGGTGGATTTCCAGAGCGTCAGAGATATCAGAAAAAACCCCAAAGGATTATATATCACTTGGATAGTCAATTGGTTGATCAAACCTTTCACCATGTTTGGGATAGCCTCATTCTTCTTTTATGTGGTTTTCAAAACGATTATTCCGGCTGATCTGGCAAAATGGTATCTGGCTGGAGCGGTTCTTCTGGGTGCGGCTCCGTGTACGGCCATGGTTTTTGTCTGGAGCCATCTAACTAAGGGTAATCCAGCCTACACAGTGGTACAGGTGGCTACCAACGACCTGATTATATTGGTGGCATTCACCCCAATTGTTGCATTTTTACTAGGGGTCGGGGGTGTGGAAGTTCCATGGGACACATTGATTCTATCTGTAGTTCTTTTTGTTGTCATACCATTGACAGCAGGAGTATTGACTCGCAAGTCCGTTATCGACAAGCATGGAATCGATTATTTCAACAATACATTCATCAAGAAATTCAACAATGTTACAATCGCAGGATTGTTGCTGACATTGGTCATCATTTTCTCATTTCAGGGTAAGGTGATACTAGAAAATCCATTGCATATACTACTGATAGCAATTCCTTTGACGATACAGACGTTCTTAATCTTTTTCATAGCATACTTATGGGCCAAGGCTTGGAAATTACCTCACGATATTGCAGCTCCCGCAGGGATGATTGGTGCATCAAACTTCTTTGAACTGGCTGTCGCAGTTGCCATCGCTTTGTTCGGAGCTACATCTCCGGTTGCACTGGCAACGATAGTAGGCGTTCTGGTTGAAGTACCGGTCATGCTGACATTAGTGAAGATAGCGAACAATACCAAGCATTGGTTTGAGCCGGATAGAAAAACGGTATAATCATTTAAGGAGGATAAACAACATGAACAGAAAACCTAAAGTAGCCTTTATATGTGTACATAACTCATGCAGGAGTCAAATGGCGGAAGCCTTAGGCAAGCACTTTGCAGGCGATGTGTTTGATAGTTATTCTGCAGGCACTGAAGATAGAGCCCAGATTAATCAGGATGCAGTCAGATTGATTAAGGAAATTTATTCGATAGATATGGAAGAGACACAGCACCCGAAGCTGCTGCCGGCTATACCGGAGGTCGATATTGTCATCAAGATGGGGTGCAATGTGATTTGTCCATTCCTGCCCAGCCAGTATGAAGAAGACTGGGGGCTGGATGATCCATCAGGCAAGAGTGATGAAGAGTTTAAAATTATTATCGACAAGATTGAGAAGAATGTTAAGGAACTTTCTAAGAAAATCACCGAAGGCAGTATTGTCTGGAGTTAGAAAACCATCAATCATTAAATAGTATCAAGCTAAATAGTCATATCAACCATTAAGTGTCAGTGTTTATGCTGACATTTATTTTATTGCTAAATCATGTATAATGTTAGGCTATATTAAGAATGAACAAGTGAAAAAAATGACTGGAAACATAATATTTTGCATATGTTAAAAGATTATCCAATCTGTTTCATAGAAACTGTTTTTTATTGACAATTTAATATATATAATTCTTTACAAACGAATGAAGTTGTATTAAAATATATAAAAAGAAAGTTGCGAATGACATATTGTTCTGTTTTTCCCCCAATTTTTTACAGTTTAATAATAGTTTGATTAACTAATGAATAGTTATCATAATTTTAAAAAAGCATTTATACATAAACGGCTATCCTCATCATTTGAGCGTTTATGAGTAAAATAAAAGATGGAGGAGTAATATGAAAAGATTTTTAGTTGTTATTTTAGTTTTAGCACTTGTATTGTCCATTTTCACCTCTTGTGCCCCTAAGGAGAAGGAAGTTACATTTCCAGATAAACCGATTCAGTTTATCGTTCCTTGGTCTCCCGGAGGAGGCAGTGATGTGGCTATGCGTATTGTTGCGCAACACGCAGAAAAATATCTTGGTCAACCAGTAACAGTTGTTAACGTTCCAGGCGTCAGCGGAACCATCGGTCTGATGGAATTGGCAGAAAAACCAGCAGATGGCTATTATATCGGCTTGATTCATGAGGGATTGGTCGTAGCACATCACGCTGGCGTTACTGATCTGAATTATGACTCTTTTATCCCCGTAGCAAACATGACTGATACACCTCAATGGTTAGCAGCTTATGCTGATGCGCCATATGATACTATCGAAGAGTTCTATGCTTATGCTAAAGCCAATCCTGGCGATATCAATTTTGGAATGACTTTGAAGGGTGTAGCACATGCTTGGGGAGCCAGCATGGCTGAGCAGTTAGGAACAGAATTCAACCTGATTCCTTATGAGGGTACAGGCGATAGAATCAAGGCTTTGGCTGGTGGATTTATTGATGTCACAGTATCAGACTATGCATCGGTAGTACAGTTTGTTGAGAATGGCGACTTGAAACTTTTAGCAGCTTGCAGTGAAGAAAGAAATCCTGCCACACCTGATTTGCCTACATTGATTGAAAGTGGTTATGATTTGGTTTTTTCAGTCAGAAGAGGTGTTGTAGCTCCTTTGGAAACACCGGATGAAATAGTAGCTATTCTTGCTAAAGCTTTAGCGGATACAGCTGCTGATCCTGAATTTATAGCTGATTTAGCTAACATGCAAATTGATACTTTCTATCTGGATCAAACTAAATACATCGATTATTTGTCAACGTTTGATACAAATACAGCTGCAATTGCTGCACAGCTTCAATAGTTAGAGATGGATGAGTATGCCGAATGTTCATACTCATCCTTTTTCCAAGGAGGAAATTATGGGAGAGATGATAATTGCTGCTTTATTTTTGCTTTTAAGCATATTTATGTTTATCAATTCGAACGGATTTGTTTCGAATTTTGATAGAGGAACTCTAGGCGCTGCTGGTTTTCCAAAACTGATAGCTGTCTTCATGTTTTTTTTATCATTGATTTATATTATAAAATACATTAGAGCTAACAAAAAGATTAATAGAACATTTGATTTTAAGAGTATTTATGAAGAGTATAAGTTTGTTATTATTACGGTGCTATTATTCCTGTTTTATGTTATTACAATGAAATTTATTGGATTTATCATTTCAACTTCAATCTATCTATTAGCTTCTCAGTGGCTATTGAGCGACAGGAAGAAAAAGAATATTCCAATTATAATCATTATGACTCTTTTTATAAGTCTCGGAGCATATTACTTTTTCACCTCATATTTGTCAGTTACTTTTCCAGCCGGAATATTCTTTGAATAGGAGGATTTTACATGTTTGAACTATTTGGCATAGGCTTCGACCAAATTCTACACCTTGATATCTTGATAACGGTCTTTATTGGTGTTTTAGGTGGCGTAATAGCAGGGGCTATTCCAGGATTTACAATAACGATGGCAGTAGTACTAGCACTTCCATTTACCTTTGGAATGGAACCAACGCAAGGTGTTGCAACGATTATGGGAGTTTCGATAGGCGGGCTATCCGGTGGTTTGATCAGTGCTGCATTATTAGGTATACCAGGAACACCATCATCAGTGGCTACAACTTTCGATGCTTTTCCAATGGTAAAAAATGGTTATCCTGGCAAGGCTTTATCCATCGGTATCTGGGCATCTTTTTTCGGTACACTTATAAGTACCGTCGCTCTCGTGACGATAGCACCACAAGTCGCTGCATTTGCTATGAAAATTGGACCCTGGGAGTATTTTTCACTGATATTCTTTTCTTTGACCATCATTGCAGGACTTACCGGTGATACAATAGAAAAAGGCTTATTGGCGGGATTGTTTGGCTTGGCAATAGCGACTGTAGGTATTGATCCGATGACTGGTGTTTCCAGATTTACATTTGGCCTATATTTCTTGAAGGCTGGAGTTCCGTTTTTAACGGTTTTGATTGGGATGTTTGCCATGTCGAGACTACTTACTGAAATCGAATCAAAAGCTCTTAGAAATGACGCAATAAGCAAAGGTGAACAACAATATGACAGCAAGTTCAAACTGGATATAATAGGGTCATTGATGATTGTATTAAAACAACCGGTGAACTTGTTTCGCTCATCGTTGATAGGAACATTCATAGGTGCTGTTCCTGGAGCAGGTGCTAGTATTTCAAATATTTTAGCCTATGACCAGGCAAAAAAAGGATCCAAGTATCCAGAAAAATTTGGCACAGGAATCGCAGATGGTATCATTGCATCAGAGTCCGGCAATAATTCAACCGCCGGTGGTGGTCTGATAACGACTTTGGCATTGGGAATCCCAGGAGATGCAGTGGGCGCAGTCATTTTGTCCGCATTGATGATTCATGGAGTAACACCTGGACCCTTGCTCATAAGAAACAATCCTGAGATAATCGGAAGCATATTTGTTTCGCTGGTCATCGCAAGCTTTTTTATGATTATCATACAGTTTTTAGGGGCAAAAGTATTTGTTAAAATTGTAAGCATTCCTAAATATGTTTTAGTGCCAGTCGTACTGGCTTTGTGCATTATAGGGTCTTATGTGCTACATAACAGAATAACAGATTTGTATATACTATTAGCTATGGGGATTATCGGTTACTTTCTTGTGAAATATAAATATCCTTTAACACCGATTATCCTTGGTGTCATATTAGGACCAATGGCAGAGGTGAATCTAAGAAGAGCTTTAATAACCGATCCAAATCCGATGCTATTTTTTACAAGACCAATATCATTATTTTTTTTAGTGATTGCCCTTCTGTCTGTAGTTCTTTCTGTTAAGCAAAACCAAAAAAAGAATTTGGCGGAAAAACAAAATAAACTGAGCTAACTTATTTGCGTATCATTATTTGAGAACCTGCTACAAATATAAATAAGATGATTCCAATGGTTCCCAATGTTGTGTTGTTGCTATTGCTTGCATAGTAAAGCATAAAAAATATGGGGATAAAAAGTAAAGCGGCTATTTTCTTAGTCATAGCATACCTCCTATATCGATTTTTAAGACAAACAATAGCAAGTAGTTAAGTATTCCCATCAGCAATGCTGTCAGTAAAACCGGCTTTATAACTCTTTTATATATCTCGGATTCATGACCTGTCAGTCCAGAGGCGGATGCAGCCATCAGAATCGTTGTAGGTCCTAAGCTAACACCGATTGAACCAGATATGGATTGGAGACCGGACATTACGTAACTATTGACTCCCAATGCCGTTGCAACGGACATCTGAAACTTACCGAAAATGACATTTGAGTTTGTATTGCTGCCTGTGATGAAGCTTCCTAGAATGCCAAATAATGGCGCAAAAAGGGGATACAAGTTTCCGGTCAACTCAGATACCTTTAAGGCTAATGTGTTGGTCATGCCTGAATCCATCATGACAAGAGCCATCGTAATCAAAAATACAAGTGTGATGGTCGTGCCGATATTCTTATCGATCGTTCTTTTAATGACGTTTTTTATTTTTTTAGTATCCCAGATGCCTGATTGTTTGTAGACGAGCATCCCGACAATAGCAGACATGATAATGATAGGTGCTGGGTGTCCAAATATTTTGATTCTTGAATAGGCTGCTTCTTGCGCTACAACATGACCTAAATCGGTTATAAAAGCAGGATATTTGAATGAAATACTATATTTTCCAAGTTTCAGAACCTGAAAAAGCAGTGATAACACAATAATTGTGGTGTAGGGTATCAGGGCTTTTCCCAGTGTTAGCTTGCCTGCATAAAGTGCTTCCGGTTTGCCAGGCTTTTCTTTAATGGTATAGATTAGAAACATAGTCAACAATCCTGAAAGAGCCGTCAATAATCCGACTAATGATACCAGATTAAAGTACAGAACCGTGAACATGACAGCTATCATCACTAAAGAAGTGGGAATGACATACGGAAGACCCCTTTTGACATATTTCCATCCACCATATATGTAGCACACCGTAAGACCCATCATAATCATAGCCAGTGCGTCAAAAATTCCCATCGCATATCCAATGCTTTGCTGGTTGAGATTGGTGACAAGGGAGATGGTGAAAAAAGAGGATCCCATTGAACCGAAACTGACAGACCACGAATGCCCCAGTAATACTGCTGAAACGGATGAAAGCTTGTCAAACCCCAAATGGATCAATATAGGGACAACTATGATGACAGGCACTCCAAATCCTGCTATACCTTGTAATACTGAGGAGAAAAGCCACGCCAGCAATAAAAACTGAGTAAAAGGATCCTTTATAAATATCAAGATATTTTTGTTGATGACATCAATCGCTTCAAATTCGTAGACCAGATGATATAAAAAGACTGCAGACCAAATAATCAGTAAAACGTATAATGCCAAAGACATTCCCTTGCTCATTGCGATAGTCAATCCAGGAATGTTCAAGCCAAAAAAGCTATAAGCGATGATTATCGAAGATAGTACAGCCAATGCGCCTGATTTCCCTGCTGTCATCTTAAAAATAAGCAAACAGGAAAGGAGAATTAATAGCGGTAAAAATGATAAAAGTGTATGCATAAGGCAAATCATCCTTTCGTAAGAATATAATAATCATATTTGATTGCATATTGTATGTTGTGACTTGTTGTTTTGTTGATAACTATAAAAAAAAACAGAAAATAAGAAGAAATCAGATAACTTATTGTCTAGTATAATATAAACCATTCGCATATTATTATCAATTGACGAAATGAAGTAATTTAGTGGTAATTTTATATAAAAACTTGCTATTTGTTCACAAAATGAAGGAATTTAATATCAAGGAAACCAAACAAAAATGCCTGTCTGAATTAACCCAAGCATTTATAACATTAGCGGTTAGATTTAGTCTAAGGACGTATTCCTTTTCTGCATTTAATTCTGGAAACTATCATATCGCAATTCACATTCTCAATACCATGCATTTTATATAATTTTTGCTCTAAAAAAACACTGAGCTCTTCTTTATTTATAAATAAAGCATGGACGTGAAGCTTTGAGCTTCCTGTCATGTGGTAAATGTCAGTAATGAATGGCAAGGTGCTGAGTTCTGATGATATACCATACAAATATTCAGGTAAAATTTTGATATCAAGGAATACAGAGACTGTCTGACCTGTTTTTTCCGGATTGATGATCACGGAGAAGCTTTCTATGACACCTTCCTCAAGCATAGCATCAATTCTTGTTTTGACAGACACTCGTGAAAGATTGACTTGTTTTCCTATTTCAATATAGGACTCCCTGCCATTTTGTGAAAGGATTTTAAGTATATCCATGTCTATTGCATCTAAGTTATTAAAAGTCATATTTTATACTCCTTTTGCATATTGTTTATTATAATTTAACATATGTAAAGCATATTATCAATAAATTATCCTAAATTTAAAGAAATTACATTTATTATGACAAAAATACTGCTATTTGTCGATTGATTAAAGAATATTATTGGGGTATATTTGTAGATAGCAAGTGATATATTTGAGGAGGTATTACAAGAATGGATTTTAATTGCAATTTTCAACCCTATTCATCCAATAGAAATACACATATTGCAAAAAATGGCATGGTTGCTACTTCACAACCCTTAGCGGCAAATGCAGGGCTTGATATGCTCAAAAAAGGCGGTAATGCTGTCGACGCAGCTATAGCGACAGCAGCCTGCTTGACAGTTGTTGAACCTACATCAAATGGCATCGGTGGGGATGCATTCGCACTGGTATGGATCAAAAATGATGAAAAACTATACGGTCTGAATGGTAGTGGATTTGCACCGAAAGGATTATCAGCAGATATTTTAAAAGAGAAGGGCTTGGAAAAGATGCCTGTATTTGGTTGGACACCTGTTACTGTACCTGGAGCTCCTGCAACATGGGCTGCGTTGTCGAATAGATTTGGCAAACTTCCTTTAAGTGTCGTTTTGGAACCGGCAATCCGATATGCCAGAGAGGGTTATCCGGTTACACCCACTCTTGGATATAATTGGGATAGGGGGTATAAAAAATATAAGACTGAATGCAACTCAGAAGAATATGCCGAATGGTACAATACTTTTACTATTGACGGCAGGCCCCCTAAAGTGGGAGAGATGGTCAAACTGCCTAACCACGCCAAAACACTGGAAGATATCGCTAACACCGATGGGGAGAGTTTTTACAGAGGAGAATTGGCTGAGAAAATTGATGCCTGTTCCAGAAAATACGGAGGATACCTTAGAAAAGAGGACTTAGCTGCCTATCAGGTGGAATGGGTAGAGCCTATCAAAGTCAATTACAAAGGATATGAAATATGTGAGATTCCTCCTAATGGACAAGGTATTGTTGCTCTGATGGCCTTGAATATACTGAAAAGCTTTGATTTTACAGCAAAAGAATCAGTTGACACTTACCATAAGCAATTTGAAGCGATTAAGCTTGCATTTGCGGATGGGAAAAAATATGTCACAGATCCGAATTACATGAAATATAAGGCAGCTGATTTGTTGAACGATGAATTTGCAGACGAGAGAAGGAAACTTATCACTGACGTAGCTCAGGATTTCAAATCGGGTATTCCGCCATCAAGTGGTACTGTATATTTATGTACAGCGGATGGGGATGGAAACATGGTATCATTCATTCAAAGCAATTACATGGGATTTGGATCTGGTATAGTAGTTGATGGTACTGGCATAGCGTTGCAGAATAGGGGTGCTGATTTCTCTTTGGATAAGGATGATTACAATTATTTGATGCCTGGGAAAAGGACTTACCACACAATCATACCGGGATTCATACTCAAGGATCAAAAAGCGGTTGGTCCTTTTGGTGTCATGGGTGGTTATATGCAGCCACAAGGACACCTACAGGTAGTGATGAATCTGATAGATTTCAATTTAAATCCACAAATGGCTTTGGACGCTCCAAGATGGCAATGGCTAGAAGGCAAGCAATTTACAGTCGAACCAAACTTTCCAACTCATTTGGTTAACGCACTTGAAGCCCTAGGCCATGATATGACGATAGCTACCTCTACAGGAACTTTTGGCAGAGGAGAGATGATCATCACTAATGGTGAGGTATTATTTGGCGGTACTGAATCAAGGACAGATGGATCAGTTGCGTGTTATTGAAATCAGGTGAGAAAAACTTTTTTTATTTATTTTACAATTTCATATGGCCAATCCTTTATACCCCCAAAGTCCATAATGTTGGTATAACCCATCTCAATAAGGACTTTTGCAGCGGCTGCACTGCGATTGCCACTTCGGCAGTAGACAAGTATAGTCTGGTCTAGGTCAGGTAGCATATCAGGGGCAAGGTCTCCTATTTGAGTCCCTGGAATCAGCATTGAGTTGGGAATATGCCCCTCGGCGTACTCTTCTGCAGTACGAACATCGACAACTATCACGTTTTCTTTTGTGTCTATTATTTCTTTTGCTTCTTGCGCTGTTATTTTGATGTATGCTGCATTTTCTACACTTTCAGCTGATGTTGACTGAAGTGTCGTTTCCTGAGTCTGAGTGGTACAACCGGTTATCAGCATAAAAGCGATTAATAGAATTATTAGAATTCTTTTCATCATTAGTCACCCCTTGTGTTTTATGTATATATTATAGCTCAATTTGAAATAATCAGCCATATGATTATGGCTTGGTTATTTTAAATTTAAAAATAATTTACAAAACACTCTTTACCCATTGCTCAGAAGACTAGAAAGTCGCAATCTTCTTGAAAGCATATGGAAGCTGGAGGAAGCGAGACAACGGAGATATTATAAGCTTAGCCAGGAAGGCCTTGAAATGTTGAAGATGCTGACCGATGAGTGGTCAAAGGTAGTCAGTATAACTGACAAACTATTTGATTATTCCTATAACTGAATTATACAAGGAGGATTAAAATGGACTTGATTGAAAGATACACCTATGCGGTTGGACAAAAAATCTGGAATAAGAATAGAAAAGATAAAACAGATGCTTCAACAATTCGGATCACCGAGTCAGGCTACCTCAAGGTATAATACAACAGAGAAGCACTTGACAGGACCCTTGGAACATTCTGCATTAACTGACATCTATTTTTATAGGATGTGACTTAACCTTCATTGATTATTCCTACAAATAGATGTATAATTGTATGTGAAAACATTAGAACTATTATGAGAGAGGGATCGTTTTATGAACATGAACAAGATGACTCAGAAATCACTGGATGCTATAGAAAAAGCTCAGAGCAAAGCCTTGGAGTACGGTCATATTGAGGTAGGGCCTGATCATCTTCTGCTCGCTATGTTGGAACAGGAAAACGGTTTGTTGGCAAGGTTTTTTGTAAAAATGGGTAAAGACGTAGAATCTTTTAAAAATGAATTAGCCAGGATTATCGAGAAAAAACCAAAAGTCTCTGGTCCTGGAATAGAGTCCGGTAAAATCTACGTTACGGCTGAACTGAATAAAATCATGCAAAAGGCAGAAAAAGAGGCGGAACACCTCAAGGACGAGTATATCTCAATAGAACACTTGTTTTTAGGTGTTCTTGTTGAATCCAGAGGAGAAATACAAAATCTGATAGCAGCCTATGGAATTGATAGAAATGGATTTCTTAAAGCTATGTCTGAAGTTCGAGGCAATCAGAGAGTTATTTCTGATAACCCTGAAGCTACATATGAAGTTTTGCTAAAATACGGTCATGATATGGTGAAAGATGCACGTGAGAACAAGTTGGACCCAGTCATTGGAAGAGATGAGGAGATTCGCCATGTTATCCGTATATTGTCAAGGAAAACCAAGAATAATCCGGTTCTCATTGGTGAGCCAGGGGTAGGAAAGACAGCAATAGCAGAAGGCCTAGCCCATCGGATTGTAAGAGGAGATGTACCTGAGGGATTGATCAACAAGAGAATTTTCTCTTTGGATATGGCCTCTCTTGTTGCAGGTGCCAAGTTTCGTGGAGAATTTGAAGAAAGACTGAAGGCTGTTTTGAAGGAAGTCAAGGAATCTGAGGGAGAAATCATTCTGTTTATTGATGAACTTCATACAATCGTCGGAGCGGGTAAAGCAGAAGGTAGCATGGATGCTGGAAACATGCTTAAACCGATGCTGGCCAGGGGAGAATTACATTGCATCGGTGCAACTACTCTTGAAGAGTACAGAAAAAATATTGAAAAAGATAAAGCCTTGGAGAGAAGGTTTCAACCTGTCATGGTGGAAGAGCCAACTGTTGAGGATACCATATCAATCCTTCGAGGACTAAAAGAACGATTCGAGGTATTCCATGGTGTTAAAATACAGGATAGCGCTCTGGTGAGTGCTGCAATCTTGAGCCATCGCTATATTACCGACCGGTTTCTACCGGATAAAGCCATCGACCTGATAGATGAAGCCTGTGCCCTTATAAAAACGGAATTAAATTCAATGCCTGGAGCGATTGATAGCATAAACCGAAAAATCATGCAATTGGAGATTGAAGAGGCGGCATTGAAAAAGGAAAAGGATTCAGGCAGTAAAATCAGACTTGATGAGCTCCAACGTGAATTGGCCGATTACAAAAGCGAGTATAGCAGTCTCAAAACCCAATGGGAAAATGAAAAGACATCTTTGAATGAAATCAAGCAAATTAGAAAAGAATTGGAGCAGACACATCAGGACATTGATAAAGCCCAAAGAAAATACGACCTTAATCTAGCGGCTGAATTGAAGTATGGTAAACTCCCTATTTTGGAAAAAAGATTGGAAGAAGCAGAAAAATCTCAAAAGTTTAAGATAGAGCTCTTAAAAGAAGAAGTGGATCAAGAAGAAATCGCTCAAATCATTTCCCGTTGGACCAGAATACCTTTAAGTAAACTTATGGAGGGTGAAAAGGAGAAACTGCTTAATCTTCCAGCTATATTACATCAAAGCGTGGTAGGACAGGATGAGGCTGTGGACTTGGTAGCTGATGCCATACTTAGAGCAAGAGCTGGTATCAAAGACCCTGGAAAACCAATAGGATCGTTTATTTTTCTTGGACCAACAGGAGTGGGGAAAACAGAACTTGCAAAAACTTTGGCGGTTAACCTCTTTGATTCTGTTGATAACATGATACGGATTGATATGTCAGAGTATATGGAAAAGCATACCGTATCCAGACTGATCGGAGCGCCACCCGGATATGTAGGGTATGAGGAAGGAGGGCAACTGACTGAAGCTGTCAGAAGGAAGCCTTATTCAGTCTTGCTATTTGATGAAATCGAGAAAGCACATGGTGATATATTCAATGTTTTGTTACAGATATTGGATGAAGGCCGTGTGACCGATAGTCAAGGCAGGACAGTTGATTTCAAAAATACAATCATTATCATGACATCGAATATTGGTTCTGAGTATTTGTTGGAAAATGATATGGAAGAAGAGATACCTGATAGTATAAAAAAAATGATAAGCGCAGAGATGAGTCGTAGATTCAGACCGGAGTTTTTGAATAGAATTGACGACATCATCTTCTTCAAACCTTTGGGAAGAGAAGATATAAAGAAAGTGGTCAGACTTATGCTCAGAGAGCTGGAGTTGCGTTTGGCTGATAAAAGAATTGAGCTGGAGATTTCGGAAGATACGGCTGGGTTTATTGCTCAAAAAGGCTATGATAGGATTTATGGTGCAAGACCATTGAAACGATATATTCAACACAACATTGAGACATTGTTGGCCAGGTCTTTAATATCAGGAGAGATTGAAGAAGACTCGGTGGTCGAGATAGGCGTTAAAGATGAACGGCTGGTAGTACATTCAAAAAAATGAAATAAGCTTTTGTTAGGAGGTATAAGAAATGAGAATTAAACTACTGATACTTAGCCTGGTCATGGCGTTATTCTTGGCATCATGCACACAAGCATCGGATAACACAGCTGAAACTTCAACCACGGAAGCCGAAGAGGAGGTTTTATTGACCCAAGGTGTGTATATTGGACGAATTGACCCAAACTTCATTGAAGTTGAAACAATAAATGGTACCATAGTCTTTAAGTTGCATATGGATGAAGAAGCTGGATATATCGATGATCTGATGAGTTATACAGCGGTTGACATTGAGTATGTTATCAATTCAGAGAATCAGAATCAGATAAAAAAAATTGTCAAAGCGGATGAACTGGAAGCACCACTGGGATCTGAAGAAATAGAAGTCTCAGGTATTATCACTAGATTTATGGATAATCAAGTTATCTTTGTTGAATCAGATGGAACACAAGATGTCTTTTGGATACCTGTTAAACTCTTTACTTCAACTGATAAAGCATTGGAAGTAGGAGATCAGGTGACATTGAAATATTATACAGACTCCTATGGTAGAAATATGATTCTTTTTTTTCAAAACTCTGACCAGAGCGAGATTAATCAGCAATATCGGACTGAAACCGGTAGATACAATGGCATCAGCAATGAAGGAAGCCTTGAAATCAAGATCACAGGTGTACCGGATGCTATGGCAATCAGACAATATATTGTTGATGATGATGTAATACAAGCCGTTAATGATTTGGATCTGAAGATAGATGATGTTGTCAGAATTCATTATTATATAAATGAGTCGGGTGACAATATGCTTGTTGATATTGAGAAGATGTAGATAGTCAGAACAAAAAAGATGGGGTGAAAAAATGGTTTACAATATTTTGATTGGAGGAGCAGCAGGACAGGGAATGGATACCCTAGCTTCTGTCTTCTCTCAGGTGCTTCATAGAAGAGGGTATCAGATATTCACACTTCAGGACTATATGTCAAGAGTCAGGGGAGGACACAATTTTTTTCAGATTCGTTTTTCCAATGAGAAAGTCAAGAGTCACAGTGAAGAACTGGACGGCATCATTGCATTAAATCAAGAGACTTTAGATCTGCATATTGGCAGATTGAAACCTGACGGATTTGTGTTTGCAGACCAGGAAGTAAAATCGGCGGATAATCGTCTTATAACAATTCATGCAAAAGAAACTGCCAAGGAAGTAGGGAATATAAAGACTATGTCCAGCGTGACTTTAGGAGCTCTGACCAAACTGTTCGGTATGGACGTATCTTTTATGAAGGAGATTTTTTCAGAAAAGTTTGTCGATGAGGTTACAGAACAAAATATGGCTTCATTTAGACATGGACAAAAAATGGTTGAAAGTCGATATCAAATTGGGAAAGGCAGTTCTAAAAAAACAATGCTAATTCAAACTAATGAGGCAATTGCATTGGGTGCTTTGGCTGCAGGGCTTAAATTCTACAGTGCCTACCCAATGACACCTTCGACATCTATCATGAGTTACCTAACCAGAAGAGCCAAACAAGCTAAAATAATCGTTGAACAGGCAGAGGATGAGCTTGCTGCCATTAACATGGCAATCGGCGCTTCTTATGCAGGTGTCCGCTCTATGACAGGAACTTCCGGTGGTGGTTTTTCGCTTATGACTGAAGCACTTGGACTTGCAGGGATTGCAGAGATACCACTGGTTATAGCTGTTATCCAGAGACCCGGACCAGCTACTGGCCTTCCAACAAGAACGGAGCAAGGTGATTTGAAATTTGCAATCAATGCCTCTCAAGGTGAATTTGGAAGAATGGTTATCGCAGTTCGAAATCCGGAAGATGCGTTTTATCAGACAACCAGAGCATTCAATATAGCTGATAAATATCAATTACCGGTCATACTACTTGGCGATCAGTACATCTCTGACGCGTTACAGACCATAGAGCCATTTGATTTGGATAAAATCACCATTGAGAGACATCTTGCGGACCCGAAGCAATATGAAGAAGGTAAGATCTACAACCGCTATGAATTGACAGAAAATGGCGTATCACCAAGGTTAATACCTGGAATTGTACCTGGTACTGCTGTCAATATTGATAGCGATGAACACGATATCATAGGCAACATCACAGAAGATGCAGCAGTCAGGATAGATATGGTGGAAAAGAGAGCCAGAAAATTCGAATTGCTCAAAAAAGAACTTCTCGAACCTGAGTTGCTTGGTGAAGAGAACATGGATGTTCTTTTAGTAGGATGGGGCGGTACATATAGCCAACTATCAGAAGCGGTTGATCAGCTGAATAAATCTGGTGAAAAAAAATACGGGGCACTTGTATTCGGTGATATTTGGCCGTTACCGGATAAGAGATTACTGGAAAAAGCTAAAACAGCCAAAACAATTATCAATGTTGAACAAAACTATTACGGACAGCTTGCTGACTTGATAAGACAAGAAACAGGAATAACAATGACCGCATCAGTTCTAAAATTTGATGGCAGACCATTGTCAGCATCTGGAATCGTAGAAAAAGTGAAGGAGGTATAATCCATGTCTAACATTCATGAGTTTAAGACTTTTGAAACAGCGTGGTGCCCAGGTTGTGGTGATTTTTCCATTTTGGAATCACTCAAAGGGGCTTTGACAGAGCTGGACTTGAATCCACATGAGGTGTTGATCGTAGGGGGAATCGGACAGGCTGCCAAAACACCGCAATATCTTAATGTGAACGGATTTGCAGGACTTCACGGAAGAGCGCTGCCACCCGCGGCGGCTGCAAAAATAGTCAATCACAATCTTACAGTTATCATCAATACAGGAGATGGGGATTCTTATGGTGAAGGGGGTAATCATTTTATCCACAATATCAGAAGAAATGTCGATATGACGCATTTTGTCCATAATAACCAAATATATGGATTGACCAAAGGACAATCCTCACCAACCTCTGATGTAGGACATGTGACGGACTTTACACCGGATGGGGTCATCAATCAAGCATTGAATCCAATTCTTACAGCTATCGCTCTTGGAGCGGGATTTGTTGCAAGAGCTTTCAGTGGAGACAAGGAACATTTAAAAGAAATGATGAAGGAAGCTATTAATTATAATGGCTATGCTCTTGTGGACATTTTGCAGCCTTGCGTCAGCTTCAATAAGGTAAACACGTTTGCCTGGTATAAAAAAAGAGTTTATAAGCTGACAGGAGATGAATCATACAATCCAAATGATAAAATTGGTGCAATGACCAAAGCGTTGGAGTGGGGAGATAAAATACCGCTGGGTATCATTTACAGGGAAGACAAAAAGAGCTATACAAATCACTTCGATTTTCTAAAAGAGAGCACTTTATTAGAAATACCTTACGATGCAAAACTCATTCAATCATTAATTGAAGAATTTATATAGTAGCACAAAATTAATCTAAGCAGAGAAGATATATCAATTTAAGTTTACATTAATTTTGACGCGACAATAATTTTAAATTGTTGAAACTGAAAAATGCTCCGAGAACGCTGCATCCGTCGATAAGAAATTACAAAAGCCTTAGGAAGAGATGAATCAGAAAAAATAGATAGATGACTAGATGTCTATCAAAGCTTTGAGTTTTCAATTGATGGGTACAAATCATATTTAGATAAAACATTAATAATAGAATTATAAACTGGCACGGAAAAGATTAGTGTCAGTTTTTTATTTTGTGATGTTTATAGGAAAAATCTTCATACTTTTGACACATATAAGATTTAGTATGAATTATAAATATTAAATGATTTAGAAATCATATTATCTTTGGAGGAACTATGAAAAAATTGACTATCAGAAATATAACTCAAATATTATTTATTGTAATTGTTTTGGCGATTACCTATTCAAAAAACGCAACAGAATTAGGACTGATACCAATACCGTTCATTGGCGGTGCATCATTGCATGCTATCTGCCCTTTTGGAGGTGTTGAAACTTTTTATACCTTTATCACAGGACAGGGATTTATCAGCAAAATCCATGACTCAACCATGGTGATGTTTGTTTTAGTTCTGGCTGGTGGGGTACTATTTGGCAGTGCTTTCTGTGGATTTATTTGCCCATTGGGTACAGTTCAGGAGTGGATCGGTAAACTTGGCAGAAGACTTTTCCCCAAGCATTACAATCAGATAGTACCGGAAAAATTGGATAAAAAACTAAGACATCTTAGATATATCGTTCTTGCAGCAGTCATTTATTTTAGCAGTATGACATTTAAATTGGTCTTTGCCGATTATGATCCATACTTCGCGCTTTTTAATTTTTATACGGGTGAAGTTGCTTTTACAGCTATAGTGGTGTTGGCAGTGGTCCTGATCAGTTCTCTTATAATTGAAAGACCTTGGTGCAAATACCTGTGTCCATTTGGTATTATTATGGGATTGTTCAATAAAATCAGGATTTTTAAGATTGCAAGGAACACTAACACATGTATTAGCTGTAAAAAATGTGACAAGGCATGCCCCATGAATCTAGTTCTTTCAGACAAGAAAACCATAACAAGCACATCTTGTATCAGTTGTATGGCCTGCACATCAGATAATGCCTGTCCAGTGGATGATACGATGATAATGAGGTTGGGAGGAATCGGCAAATGAAAATTGATAGCAAGATTATAGCTATAGCATTGGTCATATTGATTTTTGGTGGTATTGTCACTGCTGATGTATTAGGATTTTGGATAACAGAGAGTTTAAAGATACCGGCCAAATACACTTCAGGTGAGTTTGAGGGAACATATAATCCCGATGACATCCGTGGATCATATAGCTTTGCTGACATAGAAAAATATTTTGATGTAAGTGTGGAAACCTTGGCTGATGCCTTTGGAATAGACAAAGCAACGGCAGACATCAATAGCTTTCAACTCAAATCACTGGAGGAAATATACGTGGATTTGGGTGATGATCAGGAAATAGGAACCGGATCGGTCAGATACTTTGTAGCTTTGTATACCGGTCTGCCTTACACAGATGAAAGTGATAATATCCCCCTTCGTGCACTTGAGATATTGTTTGAAGAAGGGAAAATTGACAGTGAACAAAGGGATAAACTGATGGTGATTGCTATTGACACGAGCCTCTATTCATTGCCTGGAACTGAGAATGACGCCAGTACAGACACGCCTGTTGAAATAGTTGAGCATGAGACTGAACAAATCATCAATGGAAACACAATAATTAATGACTTATTTAGTTATGGTATTACAGAGTCTCAACTGACAGAAGTATTGGGAGAAGTGCCTACTTCTAAAAACATGAAAATTAGAGATTATTGCACAGAAAAAGGCCTTTCATTCTCTGAAGTCAAGACTAAATTGACAGAATTACTGTTTGAACCGAGCTCTCCTTGATAGGTGGGACGCAAGCGTATTTAAATCCCAAAGCATTTCCGGATGATTCTGTGGATTATATATTCAAATCGTCTACAAGAGATAATGTTACCAGATAGAGCATCAACTGCAAAATACAGGAGACACTATTCCGTTCGTTATCTACAAGGCTTAAGTATCTCAAGCTCTATAAAGATGAAGTCAAGTAAATATTCATTTTGACAGTATAAGTCAACATACATATAATGGTAATGAGATGAAATTATTCATATGATTAGAATATATAAGGGGGATACAACTTGAAGGGAAAAATGTTAAAAACAATGGCTATGCTAAAAGAGAAAGGTGTAGAATATGCTGATGTGAGAATCAATGATATTGTCACCGAAAGCATATCTACAGAGAATATGAAAACACAAATGATGTACACAGGACGAACCAAAGGTTATGGGATTCGGGTATTTTTGGATGGCAGCATGGGTTTTGCTGCGTCCCAGGACTTCGATGATATGGATGCTATAGCAAATGAAGCACTGAGAATTGCAAAAGCCAGCAAAATAGCCCAAATAGCACCAGTTAAACTGGCAAAAAAAGATACAGTGGTTGATAATTACCTTACACATGTAGAGATTGATCCCTTCACAGTTTCAAAAAAAGACAAGCTTGACCTTTTGTTTGCAGCTGAAAAGGCTATGAGAGAGGCTGTACCCGAACTATTTAAAACAGTGGGCAATATGGATTTTAGAAAGGAAGAGAAATGGTTTATGGATTCTGATGGTTCTGACATACGGCAGGTTTTGTATGAATCCGGATCAGGTATCGAGGCCATCGCTGTTGGAAATGGAGATATACAACAGAGAACATTTCCGAATTCTTTTAGGGGTAATTTTGCTACAGCGGGTTATGAATTTGTCAAAAATATGGGGTTGGTTGAGAATGCGCCAAGAGTAGCTAGAGAAGCTGCGGCATTGATTTCAGCGGATGAATGTCCCTCTGGTTTTTATGATTTGGTGATTGACGGTGATCAGATGACACTTCAAATCCATGAAAGCATTGGACATCCCATCGAGCTAGACAGGGTGCTCGGTTACGAAGCTGGATATGCTGGGACTAGCTTTTTAAATCCCGAAATGACAGGCTTTCAATACGGTTCAGAGCATATCAATATTGTAGCTGATGCAACAGTACCCAAAGGGCTGGGAACTTTTGGGTATGACGACGAGGGTGTCAAGGCACAACGTGTTCCTATCATAACAAAAGGAATCTTCCAAAACTTTATCAGCTCAAGAGATACGGCATCGATTTTAGATCAAGCATCAAACGGGACATCAAGAGCAGATAGCTGGGGAAGAATACCAATTGTCAGAATGACAAATATCAATTTGTTGCCTGGAACATTTGAGCTGGATGAGTTGATAGCTGGCGTGGAAGATGGCTTGTATCTATCTGCCAACAAAAGTTGGAGCATCGACGACAAACGATTGAATTTTCAGTTTGGTTGTGAAATCGCCTATGAAATAAAAAACGGTAAATTAACAGGTAAAATATATAAGAATCCTATTTACAGTGGTATTACTCCAAAGTTTTGGAATGCCTGTGACGGTGTAGCAAGCGAAAAGTACTGGAAAATGTTTGGCACACCTAATTGTGGCAAGGGAGAACCGGGACAGACTGCTCATGTTGGACATGGTTCGTCGCCTTCGCGATTTAGAAAGATAAAGGTGGGTGTGACAGATGTTAAGTAAAGAGCAAATATATGAAATAATAGATTGTGTGGTATCAGAGTGCCAACCATATGAGGCAAAAGCATTAGTTCTTTCAAACGGTGTTGGATTGAGCAGATTTGCCAATTCTGAGATCCATCAGAATGTATTTGAGAATAAGACAGAGATTATCATCAACATTCTGGACAAAAATAAATCAATCGAATCAGCAACAACTGATTATAGCAAAGATGGATTGAAGCAGTTGGTAGCTGAAATGAAAGAGAATCTGATATTTTTACCTAATGCAGATGAGCCACCGCCTTTGGCAACAGGGGAAGTAGAAATTACGGCTGATAGTTTTTCTGATGAGCTTGAAAGGTTATATACTGTTGAAAACAGATGTAAGCTAATCAAAGATTGTATTGACACATTATCTGATGATTATATGGCATATGGCGCTCTGACCTACTCAGAGGAACAAATCGCAGTAGGAAATTCAACCGGATTAAGACGATTTGCCAGATACAATAGTGTTGATTTTTCAGCCTTAGTATCATCTAACAGTGGTGGGACTGGATACGCTCAGATGTTGTCAAATACTCCCGCAAACATGGATGTACCCGCAGCTTTTATGAAAGCGAAGGATAAGGCCGAGATGAATCAAAACCCTATTGATATCAAACCGGGAGTCTATACGGTGATTTTGGAACCTATGGCTGTCGGCGCACTATTATCCGATATGGCTTTTATGGGATTCACAGGTAAGAGTGTGCTCAATCAGGCTAGTTTTTTAACCGGTAAGTTAGGAGAGAAGGTATTTGATGAAAGAATTACGATTATCGATGATGTCACCAATAAAAATACAATACCGTTACCCTTCGATTTTGAGGGCGAAACCAGACAAGTGGTGTCAATTATTGAAAAAGGTGTCGCCAAGGGCTTGGTCTATGATGGTACCAGCGCTGCCGAAGCTGGCGTCAAAACGACTGGACATTCGGTCAATATGCCTGAGTATGGGGGCGTGCCAATGAATATGGTAATGGGAAATGGCGAAAAGACACTTGATCAGATTATCAGCGAGACTGAATCAGGACTACTGGTTACCAAATTCCATTATATGAACGGTCTTAATCCCAGACAGGCGCAACTGACTGCATTAACAAGAGATGGTCTGTTCAAAATCGAGAATGGGAAAATCGTTGCCGCAGTCAATAATATGCGCTTTACAGAAAGCATGTTGAACGCGTTCAACCAGGTAGTGGATGTATCCAAAGAAAGACAATCAACAGGATTCTATTTTGGTAGTTGCTATGTACCGGGTATGAAAATCAATAATTTCCATTTCACCGGCAAAACCAAATAACAATCTCAAGAGATAGTAACATAAAGGAGATGATGATTGTCATCTTTTTGAAATGCTGACACTAGAAGGAGCTCAGGCTGGACTTTCGTGGTTGACTGTATTGAAAAGAAGAGAAGGCTACAGAGAAGTCTTTGATTATTTTGACTGGACCATTAATATGAATTATACAGATGAAGCGCTTCTTGAAAAATTGAAAGATGAACGAATTATCAGAAACAGGCTTAAGGTTTTTTCAGTCAGAAGCAATGCGATTATTTTCAATGAAATAGTTAATGAGCTTGGCAGTTTTGACAATTATCTGTGGGCATTTGTAGATCATAAACCAATTATGAATCAATGGAAAACAATAAGAGAAGTGCCAGTTACCACAGAAGTGAGTGATACACTAAGCAGAGACCTAAAGAAAAGGGGATTCAAGTTTGTCGGATCAACCATTTGTTATGCTTATATGCAAGCGGTTGGGCTGGTAAATGATCATATATCAACTTGCTTTTGCAGGAAGAGGCAATCAACAGGGTTCTTGGGTTCAGGTGGCGTTTCAAACGCCATCTGAACCTTAGAAACCGTTATCCAGGGACTCTACAGTGCTTATCTCCCACTTAAAGAAGTGGGAGTCTTAGCACTGTTAGTCATCGGATAAAAAAGGAACTAAACGTTCCTGGTATGGATCTTGTTTATGGATTCAATTTACCAATCAATGTCGTTACAGCTTGGCCCGAAATAAGTATACGGTTATCAAGGACTGACAGTCTAATGAAACCGCCTCTTTTAGACAACTGATGTGCGTTTAGGTCGCTTTTGTCTAATTTTTTTTGCCAATACGGGCCTAGGCAACAGTGTGCTGATCCAGTGACAGGATCTTCATTTACACCAACAGAAGGATAAAAACAACGGGAGACAAAATCAACATCTGAATGGTTAGATTTACAGGTTACAATGATTCCCCTTGATTGGACAGATTTCAGCAAATTGAAATCGGGATTTAAGCTTTTAAGCAGTTCTTCATTTTCAACTTCAATCATATAATCAAGCCTGTTTCTACCAACATATTTGAACTCGACATTCAAACTATTCATCAGTTCTACTGGTGGCTCACAAGGATGTTCAATCTCCAATGGAAAATTCATCTGAATCCAATCGCCAATTTTTTCAGCAGTCATTAGACCACTTTTAGTATTAAATCTAATTTCGTGATTCACAAAAAGATACTGGCTCAACAAGATATGAGCACTTGCCAATGTAGCATGACCGCATAAGTCCACTTCGGTTTCAGGAGTGAACCATCTCAGAGAGAATTCACCATCGTTTTCAAGTAAAAAAGCTGTCTCTGATAAATTCATTTCAGACGCAACACTTTGCATCCATTCATCAGATTTTGCTGATTCCAGAATGCACACCGCTGCGGGATTTCCCTTGTAAGGCTTGTCTGTAAATGCATCAACTATATATATATTCATGATATTAACCTGCCTTTCTATGATATTATACTCTAAAAATTCAAGTTATTAAAACAATATTTGCTTTTTTATGAATGAAGAAGATCGTTATAACGATTGATCGCTGATTCAACGTCTATCATCGAGAATACACGTTCAAACCGCACCGTCTCTTTTCCTTGAACGAATATAATGATAGTTGGGTATACAAAAATCATATGTCGACCAACCAACTTCTTAGTGATGCCCATATCAACGAATGCAAATTTGACATCAGAAAGCCTTTGGCTCATGGTTTCGAATTCCGGATAGATAGCCAAACAGACACTGCAACCCATATCACTCATGAGCACAACAACTATTTCATTGACATGAATTAAGTGTTCCAGATCTTTTGAATCGTCAATTATGACCATTGCTTATAACACTTCCTTTGAGAAACCATTATATCACAAAAAAACTACATACAACAGATAAGATAAATCATCCTTCTCCTTTTTCACAAAAAAGTATAAGGAATTAACAGGACAGGGGCCATGGATGTCATAGTGGAGGCAACACCTGGATTGATGCTCTAAACAGCTATAAGTGATAATGAGATGCCTAGAAACGAACCAAAGAACGACCCGACAGTCAAAGACACCAATGCGTCTTTTCGCTTGAGTGACCGGGAAAACTTAGGCCACTGGCCTCGAATAGTGAAGATAACCAAGAATCCTTGAAAACCATTGACCTCGCTTTGATTAAGTTAACAAAATCTATTATAGCACGAAAAGATACTGTCCGAAATAACAAATATCGACTTTGACTATTGTTTATTTGTACTATTATAATATATACTAGAGTTAAACTGACAGCCTTGATTAAAAGGATCAATAATAATCAATTTATGCGGAGGTGCATATGGAATACAGGGAAATGGAAAAACTGGGAATTAAGCCATCATTATTGGGATTTGGTTGCATGCGATTTCCAACTAGGGAAGATAAAAGCATAGATGAAGAAAAATCACAGGCATTATTGGATAAGGCTATCGATAGTGGGGTGACTTATATCGATACAGCATATCCTTATCACGAAAAGACCAGTGAAAAATTTGTGGGGAGTGCCTTGTCAAAGTACAATCGTACTACTTATTTTCTAGCTACCAAGCTGCCTGTCTGGTTGGTCGAAGAACCCTCTGATGTCCGAAAATACTTTGAGGAGCAATGCGAAAATCTTAACACTGATTACATAGATTTTTATCTCTTGCATGCATTGAACAAAGAAAGATGGAACGCAGTCAAAAAACACAAGATGATAGAAGAAGTTGAAAAACTTCGAGATGAGGGGAGAATACGTTTCATTGGGTTTTCATTTCACGATGAATATCCGGTTTTCGAGGAAATCTTGAATTTTCGAAAGTGGGACTTTTGCCAGATTCAGTTGAATTACGTAGACACAAAAATTCAACAAGGGATGAAAGGCTATGAATTGGCCAACAAACTGGGCATACCTATTGTCATAATGGAGCCTGTAAAGGGAGGCGCTTTGGCAAAGCTACCTGAACAGATGGAAAATATATTCCATGCACTAGACAAAGAAAGATCAGTTGCGTCATGGGCATTTCGATATATCGCTTCACTGCCTAATGTCAAGGTTGTATTATCAGGTATGTCAGACATGGATCAGGTGGAAGATAATGTTAAGACTTTCAATGACTTTGTACCATTGAGCCACTCAGAAATTGAAGCGGTAGAAAAAGTAACACAAATATACAGGAACCGACAGATGAATGATTGTACAGGATGTAATTACTGCATGCCATGTCCTTATGGTGTCAACATTCCAGGAAACTTCGGCATATGGAACCAGGGATCGATCTATGAGGACCCGGAAAGTGCGAAAGGAAAGTATCACAGATTGGAGGAAAGCAAAAGGGCTATTGCCTGCCAAGAATGTGGTGCGTGTGAGAGTCAGTGTCCTCAGTATATTCCAATAATCAATGACTTGAAACGTGTGGTTGCGCAGTTTGAATAAATTAATATTAAAACATATTCTATCGCGCTATAGATAGCCGATATGTCAGAATTAAAAATGATAAAGTGAAAGGGCTCGCTGGATTCCGTCAAATATGTCGCTTAAAGATGGGAGAATAGTGTGATACTTATTACAAAAGAAAAATCAACCTGATAAATATAGTATAAATAAGATTTCAATCTTTAAAGGAGGGATAATTTGTTTTATAAAAACATGGCTGATGTTTACCACCATATCTTTCCAGCCAAAGATAAAACAAACTTTTTAGCATCACAATTCAAGCCTGAAGGTTATCTGCTAGACGTAGGATGTTCTGATGGCCGGGTGGCCTATGAAATGACCCGGAAAGGCTTTTCGCTTGAAGCAATCGACCTTAGCGAGGATATGGTAAGGATAGCCAATGATATCAGTGATATGGGAACCTTGTTCCATGTCAGACTAATGGATATGAAGCAAGCAATTGATTATTTTGAACCTGGTATTTTTGATGGGATTTATTGCATTGGCAACACATTGGTTCACTTATCCAGTAAAGATGAGATATTGAAAGTATTGAAAGGATTCAGAGACCTGCTGAGGAAAGATGGCAGGCTAGTAATACAGATTATTAACTATGATTATATATATCGTAACAACATACAAAATCTACCATTGATTGAAAATGAAGTCGTTCGATTTGAACGCTTTTATACGCTTAACGATAACAGTGTTACATTTAAAACTAGATTGGGAGTCAAAGCTTCAGAGAGTGAGTATGAAGATGAAACGACGCTGCTTGCTTTGAGAAAAGATGAGTTGGAAAGTCTCTTAGTACAATCAGGATTTTCTGGATTTTCCTGTTATTCTAATTACAAAGGAGAAGCTTTTACTGATGATGGCTTGCAGTTGATAGTTGTTGCGCAGTAGAATTTTCATGATTTAATTAAAGGAGAAAAAATAAAATGATGCCAATTATGTTTGTAGGACACGGATCACCGATGAACGCAATTGAAGACAATGAATTTACCAAAGGTTGGAAAGAAATGGCGAAACTAATCCCTAAACCAAAGGCCATACTTTCTATATCAGCTCACTGGTACATTGACGGCACAAGAATTGTGGATACATTGAATCCAAAGACCATACATGATTTTTACGGGTTTCCGAAGGAGCTTTTTGCGGTTGATTATGCTGCTAAGGGTCATCCTGAGCTAGCGAATGAAACCATGAGATTGATTGGCGACATATGCACAGTTGACAATTCATGGGGGATTGACCACGGGACATGGTCTGTATTGGTAAATATGTATCCGAAAAAAGATATACCTGTATTCGAATTGAGCATAGACAGAAATTTTTCTTCTGAACAGTGTTATTCTATTGGTGAGAAAATAAAAGTATTGAGAGAATGTGGTGTTCTGATTTTTGGAAGTGGTAATGTGGTTCATAATCTTGGGATTATAGATTGGTCTGAAGAAAACGGTTATGATTGGGCATGCCAATTTGATAGTGCCATCAGAGATGCGATAATTGAAAGAAGACACAACACAATTTTAGATTATCAAAATATGCCTCATTCGAAGCTTGCCGTACCGATAACAGATCATTTTTATCCGTTGTTATATGTTTTAGGGGCATCTTCAGATGAGGATAAAGTAGAAACATTCAACGAAAAATGTCTAATGGGATCGATATCAATGACAAGCTATATTTTGTCGAACTGAATCATATCATAATTTAACATGTCTAAGGAATAATTTGTTTGGCGGATCTATTGTCCAATAGTGCATAGAACTGCCTTATTTTGCTATTAAAAAGAATTGACAATAATCATATGAAAATGATAACATATAACTGGAAGAGGGCAAAATTTTTTCACCATAAGGAAAACGTTTGCAAATGCGTAAAAATTTTATAGGGGGTTTACAAAATGGAGAAAGTGTCGATGCCTAAAATTGGAATGATGAGCGATGATATCAATCTAGCAGAGTGGCTGGTAGCGGAAGGTGATCAAGTAGAAGTCGGGCAGGAGCTTTGTGAGATAGAAAGTCAAAAAATAACAAACCGAATTGAAGCCAAATCTGCAGGTACAGTATTGAAAATAATTGTCAACGAGGGTGAAAAGGTTCCTATTGGTACTGTTTTAGCAATTATTGGTGAACCTGGTGATGATATTTCATGATTGGCATAATAGCAAATCCATCTTCTGGGAAAGATATAAGACGATTGGTGGCTCAAGGAACTGTTTTTGATAATATGGAAAAAGTTAATATAGTTCAGCGAATCTTGTCAGTGATCTATGCCTCGGGGTTGCGAGATATCCATATGATGCCAGATGCTTTTCATATTTCAGAGAGAGCATCCTTGAATCTTAAAAGAAGTCTAAAAATTGATGTTTATGTTAAGCTGCTAGATATAAAGTTCTCCGATGATCAGAATGATTCAACCCAGGCAGCAGAGTTACTATGCAAAATGGGTGCTTCGTGTATCATTACTTTGGGAGGAGACGGTACAAACAGGGCTGTAGCCAAAGCCTGTGGCGATGTGCCATTAATTACCATATCCACAGGAACCAATAATGTATTTCCACTGATGTTGGAAGGAACTATGGCAGGGATGGCTGCTGTTGTAGCTGAGCGTGACAGAGAAAGGCAATATCTAGTCATTAATAGACGAAAAAGGATCAACATATATAAAAATAGTAAATTTATTGATATTGCTTTAATTGATGTAGCTATTACCAAAGACATGTTTATTGGTGCTCGTGCCCTGTACCATCCAGAAGCGTTGCATGAATTGGCGGTTACAGTAGCAAAACCAGATTGTCTTGGCATGTCAGCTATTGCAGGTAGCGTATATCCGGTGGGAGAAAATGACCCTCACGGGTTGTATTTGGAGATGGGAGAAGGAGGTGAGTTGGAGACTTGGGTACCCATGGCTCCTGGAATGATGCAACTGATTCGGTTTAAACACTATAGAAAAATCAAAATAAATGAACGTATAGTGGTAAAAGCCGATGAAGGGATGGTAGCATTGGATGGAGAAAGAGAGGTTCCATTTACCAAAAATGACAACATAGAGATTGAACTGAGTCCATTCGGACCGAATGTTGTAAATATACACAAGAGTTTGACAGCTGCATCTAGAGGTGGCTTTTTTATAGAAAAAGATGGACAAGGTCTCACAAAAGCAGAGAGTTATAGTTTTTATATGAATAATAACAAGGAGGAATGAACGAATGAAAGTATCTAATGACGATTTGATTAAATTGTACGGCAATATGTGGTTGATACGTATGTTTGAACAAAGAGCTGCAGATCTTTTTGCTAAAGGTGTTTTACCTGGGTTTATTCATCTTGGGGTTGGACAGGAAGCTTTTATGGCAGGTACCCACTACAGCATAAAGCCTGGGGACAGTATAGGTACCAGTCATAGAGAGCATGGCTTGCTACTGTTGCTGGGAATAACACCTGGTGCACTCATGGCAGAGCTTTACGGTAAAGCGACAGGCTCAAACAAAGGCAAGGGCGGATCAATGCATGCGTGTCTTCCTGAAAAAGGTGCCCTTGGATGTAATGGAATACTGGGATCAGCCCAAACCATTATAAATGGTTATGGTTTTGCTCATAAAGTTAGAAAAACCGGGAATATCGCCGTCACCATATTCGGGGATGGTGCTGCTAATCGTGGGGATGTTCACGAGGGAATGAATCTGGCTAGTGTCATGAACCTACCTGTTGTCTTTATCATAGTTGACAATGGTTATGGAATATCAATGTCCAGTAAAAACTCATCTGTGGTGACTGATTTGTCAGCACGTGCTGCAGGGTATGGTATGCCTGGAGTCACAGCAGACGGCAATGATGTGTTGGCTGTTATAGAGGCTACATCTGAGGCGTTCAAAAGAGCTCGCGAGGGGGGAGGTCCATCTGTAGTCGAATTTAAAACCTACAGACACAGAGGACATTTTGAAGGAGACCCCACACCCTATAGATCAAAAGAAGAACTTGAAATGTGGATGAAAAAGGATCCTATTTTACGATTGGAAAAGATATTATTGGATCGTAATGTGATCAATGAGAAACAAATGAAAGATATTAAAGCTGAACAACTGGCTATTGTCGATGACGCGCAAAAATTTGCGGAAGTAAGCCCATATCCTGAAGGTCCGGAAGGATATGGAGACGTGTTTTATAAATACGAAGGGAGGGACTGATCATGAGAGAAATCACAGTAGCCCAAGCCATCAATGAGGCATTGGCAGAAGAGATGGCCTTAAACCCGGAAGTTTATATTTTTGGAGAAGATGTTGGTGATTTCGGTGGTTGCTTCGGCGTGACCGCTGGACTCAAGAAAAAATTTCCAGATAGAGTTATGGATACACCTATATCAGAAACTGGTATTATGGGATTGGCAGCAGGTGGTGCTTACATGGGATTGAAAATGGTTCCGGAGATTATGTTTTCTGATTTTGTTGGCGTTGCTATGGATTATCTATTCAACCAAGTTAGCAAATCTCGTTATATGGGCGGCATGCAACCGAAAGGTGATGTATGCGGGTTGGTGCTTCGAGCACCAAATGGTGCTGGATTGACTGCAGCTGCACAGCATTCTCAATGCACTGAAGCTCTTTTAATGAATATACCAGGACTAAAAATAGCGATACCCAGCACACCATATGATTATAAAGGAATGCTCAAGTATGCGATTCGAGGAAACGATCCCGTTGTATTTTTTGAACATAAGATGCTATATGGCGTAAAAGGTTCTGTTCCCGATGAAGATTATGTGGTTCCTTTTTCTTCTGCTGATATTAAACTAGAGGGAAGTGATGTTACTGTAATTGCAACCCAAGTGATGGTTCACAAAGCATTGGCAGCGGCAAAAAAATTAGCTGAAGAAGGAATTAGTGTTGAAGTTGTGGATCCACGATCATTGAAGCCTTTGGACACTGAAACAATCGTTTCATCCGTTAAAAAAACAGGTAGAGTTGTTCTAGTTAATGAAGCACCTGTGTTCGGTAATGCTTTGGCTGAAGTAGGACTGCAAATTGCGGAACACGCTTTGCATGATCTGAAAGCTGCTCCGCTACGGGTATGCGGACCGAACAGACCAATTCCTTTTACACCTGCCCTTGAAAAACAATGGATAGTCAGCGAAGAAGACATAATCAATGGTATTAAGAAGGTTTTGGGATAATTGATAATTTAAACTGGTCAGGGCTCTCTTAGAGATATTGAAAGGGAGTCCTGCAGTTTTTAAGATTAAGTAGAAAGGAAATTAGCAATGAATGTTCAAAACGAAAAATATAAAGAAATTAAATTGCGAGGAATCCGCAAAACTATAGCAGAGCATATGGTTCGTAGTGCAAGGGAAAATGCTGTTATTATGGAATCACGAACAGCTGATGTTACTGAATTAATCAGATTTCGCGAACAGAAAAAGAAGGATAATCTGATAAAAGAAGTTTTAACGCCTTCTATTAATGATTTGGTGTTGAAAGCAACAGCTTTATCTTTGAAAGAACACCCCAACATGAATGCCACCTTTGAAAATGAAACAATTAGGATTTATGAGGATATTAATATTAACATGGCGGTAGCGTTACCAAACGGCTTGATTACACCTGTGATACGTAATGTCGATCAATTGTCAATCTGGGATATCTGCAAAATGACAAAAGAAGCTACAGAAAAAGTTAAGACTGGTGCGTTTACTTTTGATGACATTACTGGTGGAACTTTTACAGTGACCAATGTCGGAATGTTAAGAGTTGAGGTAGCAACAGCCATAATCAATTATCCTCAAGTAGGTATACTGACTATAGGAACAATAGTACCACGACTTGAAAGAATAAATGGAGAGATAGCGGATCGTTTAAAAATGTTTTTAAGCATCACTGTAGATCATCGTATCGTAGATGGTTACCCAGCAGCGATGTTTCTCAATACTATTTGTGACATTTTAGAGAAACCAGCTATTTTATGGAAGTGAGAGGAAAGGATTATGCTAAAGAGATATATTGTTGAATTAGGAATGGGAGCCGACCTGCACGGCGGGGACATTACAAAAGCAGCTATAAAGGCAGTTAAGGATGCAACGTCCAGAAGCTGCTTGTGTGGAATAGAAGATGTTTTGGGATTAAGCCCCTTGGAGATGCATGTGCACATCAAAATAGGATGCTCAGAACCGAACAAACTGGACAAGGATTCAGTCATGAAAGCAATACCGGTTGGAACGAGTGAGATCGAAGTTGTAAAAGGTGGCCTAGGTGTACGTGGCCTTGAAGTTCCTGATTTTGGAGTTGGAGATACTATTGAGGTTGTCGTTGCTGCTTTGACAGTTTCTGTGGACTTATGAAGAATCTGAGCATTGTACTAAAAGCTTTGATTGTTAAAGATAAAAATATTCTGATTATAAGAAGGAGTTTGGATGAAAAAATAGCACCAGGTGTCTGGGAACTTGTTGGAGGGAGACTAAAATTTGATGAGTCACTTGAAGAAGGGTTAATCAGGGAAGTTAAAGAAGAGGTTTCTATCAATTGCTCGATTCTCAGGTTGCTGTATGCTACAGACCACATCTCACGTGTTATGGGGAAAGTGGTAATTCTGGTTTACCTGTGCACTCCATTAGATAAGGAAGTGATACTATCGAGAGAGCATATGGATTACAAATGGGTAAAATTGGAAAAATTTAGAGAATTGATTTTTTCGCAAATCATAAACGATTTGGATAAATATGGCATATTAGATATAGAAGAATTAAAATAAGAGTGTCCGACTTCTTACAGTTGTGATTTAATTTTTTGTTGCCTAAAACAAGCAACAACATCTTTATATTATTGGTATGAGGACGGGACAGAACCGATGCATAAACTTAGAGAGCTCAATATAATAACAGATGATGAAACAAATCCAAAATGCGTAATAGAAACCATTAGCACTGATGTGGCGATTTTTAGAGATGTGAGCGCTAAGTTTGCCCAAACGGAAGGTGAGGGAGACAAGAACCTGGTATGTTGGAGAAATACCCGTATCCGTTTTTCATCAGAAGATATGAAAACAGTGGGTTTGGTTTTTATATAGGATATGAAGGTGGTATGTGAAGTGTTTCATGTAGTATTGGCTGTCTGATACTAACTATACAAGTTTTAATTGGTAAAATAAATACAATATTGAGTATTTGTTGTTGACATAAAAATCTGATAATAGTAAAATGATAACGTTATTAACATTGTGCCCATGTAGCTCAGGCGGTAGAGCGTTTCCATGGTAAGGAAGAGGTCACCAGTTCGAGTCTGGTCATGGGCTCCAATAAATGACATTAGGATTAAATATATTTTGAAGGAGGAACGAACATGGCAAAAGCTAAGTTTGAAAGGAACAAGCCCCACGTAAACATAGGAACGATAGGACACGTAGACCACGGTAAGAC
>LGGM01000061.1 GCA_001509345.1 Clostridiales bacterium 38_11 | reverse complement strand
AAAAGAAAGCTCCTTCTGTTAGATTTTGGTGCCAAACTTATCATAACATGAAAGAGTCTTTCTTTTTATATTTTTTTCCTACAATAACTTTACGCTAAGTTACAATATACACCATTATTTTTTATAGGATCACTGTTTTTAAGGACAAAAGCCGTGCGTAGAAAGTGCAGCCCGAAACAATAAAAAAAGCGCCTCCAAGGAGTGTCCTCTCCAGTCCAAGACCTCGATGACTACACGCAAGGATTGCCGGGTGCGATAGGATCTTGTCGGATTTCCCGGGAACTTCTTATCTGTCAGATAAGGGTCATCCTTGAATGTGCCCCTGGCTCTACACGATAGATACAATCAGGCTCGCTCCCTCCCCCTCCGCAAGTTCTGCTCCCCATATGACCACACCTAAAATTTATAAAACTATAAAGAAGTTAAATTAATCATTGTTAAGAATAAAATAATAAATTATAATTTAAGTAATGTTCTTGGGTTTATAAATGACAAATCAATGATATTGTATAAATAGGTTTTGAGGGGATAAAAGACAAGAATGAATGGATGTGTGTTCTTTTTAATTGGACAGGTAAGGCTTACAAAATTCTTAGAACTAGTTACAAAAAATCGATCGATAGAGAAGAACTTAGAAACCCTTCTGTTTGTTTCCTTTTTGGATACGATGACGAAAATGGTAAACCTCTTATATATATTAGGGAGACGGAAGATGCAATACAGCGCTTAGGAGATTACATTTCACATGTAGAGACAGTAGTATGGTGATGTCAAGGGTTGGATAAGTGAGTGTATAGAAAAGACTTGATATAAGGGCTTTTCCAGGTTTGAAAGAAAAAATCGAAAGCAAAAAATCAAAAGAATACAGCTTAGTGGGAATATGTCCAAATGGTCGATTTAGATGTTTTTTATATTTTATGATGTTGTGTGGTCAGATTGGATTCTAGTATGATAATAGGCTACGATTACGAAGATAAATTTGAATTTGTAAGGGTGATTGAAAATGATTGAAATCAAAAGAATTACTGAAACTACTAAGGATGATATCAATATTCCTAATGAACCTTTTACCTTGTGGGGGAAAATGATACCAACTTATGATGGTAACAAATGGGCTTACACAACCGAGAAATTTGAGGAAAGTAAAATCAGCGAGATGATATTTCCCGATGAAAACTACGATTTTGATGCACGAAAAAGAGAGTCTTTCTTTGTTGGAGCCTATAATGAGCGTGGAAAGTGTGTAGGACTTGCGATTTACAGGCATGATTGGCTTAAATATTTATATCTTGATGACTTAAAAGTATGTAAGGAGTTTCGAGGCCACGGAATAGGTAAGCTTTTGCTGGATGAGGGTAAGAAAATTGCTGCCGAAAACGATTATCGGGGGATTTATACAATCGGCCAAGACAACAATCTTTCTGCATGTTTATTCTATATAAAATCCGGATTTATAGTAGGTGGATTTAACACACACGAATATGGAGGAACCAATCAAGCCGATAAGAGTAATGTTTACTTTTACTTAGATGTCTAAATTTCGCATTACTTAAATCAGCAAAAATTCCAATTTGGCGTTAATCCAAACCTTTTAGCATTAATCTAATACCACTAAATTGTATTAATCTTTGAGTGATTAGACAAAAAAATTACATTGTTAAATATTTTGACAAACAAAGAAGCTAAACGAAGGGAAAAGGCAGGCAAGTACACAAGCGCCATCAACTACTTCGCAAACTGGATTGCCGACTCCTCTAAAGAAGAAGCAGAAATGGAAACAATAGAGATCAAGAGAGGTTAAGTCGCAACTGCTACAGAATTCCCTTGGAAAGCTGATAGCGGAAAACGCGAGAACACCAATGGACCAGGCGGTGGAAAAAGCCATGAAGAACTGGTGTTTCACTTCAAAGACAGCAGAGAACTTCACTGGGAAGTTTCGGATGAACAGCAGACCACGTGTAAGCAATGACAATGCATATGCTGAGGCCATCTTCAAAGCTAAAAAATCCTAATAGATGGTCTCGAAACATCCGTAATTGGGATCTGGAAGAAAGAGTTTGGCTAAACCCAGAGAATGAAGAATCAATAGGACTTATTGAAGAAATACCATAATAAATTTTCCGGGTTTTACTGACAACTATCTTGACAAACACCGGATTTAATGGAGATGATATTGTCATCTCCATTAAATTTTTCTATTTACAAGTTTGAGTGGCCCATGGCATGATCAAATCCAAAGTTTTTGAATTGTCTCTGGAACTCTGCACCGATAACAACTATGATTAACATCTCAAAAGAAATAGAAGAATAGTTACCTTAGTAAACATTTTTTATACCAAGGTAACCTATAATAAGGGTTAGTATAAAAATATAGAGGTGCAAAATGGAAAAGTTAAATATTAAAACGACCATTATAATTATGATTGTAGCTGTAATTGGATATATGGCAATCAATAATTTTGTTTTAACGCCTGAGACGCCTGAAGGAGCGTTAAAGGACGAAGAAGGCCGGAAGCTAGCCACGGAGTTGTACACGGTCGTCACCAAAACATTGATTGAGGATCTCAACTATCTGGGAACGGTTGAAAGCGAGACGACAGCTGTTGTCAGCTCAAAAGCGACAGGTAACATTCTTGAAATTTATTTTGCTGAAGGGACACTCGTCAATGCGGATGAGATCATCATGGTGATTGATCAGGAACAGTTATTAGCTAAGAAAGAAAGTGTCATCAAAAAGCAGGAGACATTGACAAGTCAGTTGGATTTTCTTGAATACGAGGTCAATGGATTTAATGTGTTGAGCCCGTTGGTAGCTAAGATAGCTTCTATCGATGAAAATATAGATTACCAACGAGAAGAGTTGCTAAAATTAGAGGCGCTTTTTGAATCTGGAGCGGTAGCAAAATCAAAAGTTGATCAAGCGATTCATCAAATCAACTTGCTGGAATTACAAAAAACAGAGGTTGAAACCTCAAAAAGAGCTACTTATGATCAGCTTGTTCAAGAAAAAACAATGGTACAAAAGCAGCTTGAAGAAATTGATGCTTCACTTGATGAGATAAATTTATCAATAGAAGAAACAAATGTCAAAGCACCCTTTGACGGTCAAATCAGGCAATTGTTTATGTCAGAAGGAGACTTGGCAGCAGTTGGCAAACCCATGCTCTCGATTGAAAAAATAAGTGATGTTAAGGTTACCACTAATGTTGGAGAGTCAGATCTTTCGAAAATTCAGATTGGTGTTAAGGCAGAAGTTGTTTTATCGGGGAGCGAAAAAATCTACATCGGAGAAGTGGTCTACAAAAGCAGTAGCGTCAATCCAAAGACTAGAATCGGTGATATTGAAATAAAAGTAGACATTCCTGAAAACAAGATTGTTATTGGATCAAGTGCAAAGATTAGACTAATACTCCAACAAACTGAACAACAGGTGGTTATCCCTGCAGATGCCGTTAAAACCTTGTTGGACAAAGAAGTGGTGTATGTGTTGGATGGAGATGACAGGGTCCATGAAAGAGAAATCATATTAGGGACAAAATCAAATGGATGGTTTCAGGTCATATCCGGCCTTACGGAAAGGGAGACAATTGCTATTAAAAACATACAGTCCTTGCAGAATGGGTCTGAGATATATGTCATCGACAGGAGGAATGGGCAATGAGTTTTGGCAAGATATCTGTAGGAAAGAAGTATCTCATCCTATCAATGATGATAGCGGTCATCATTTTTGGATTATTCAGTATGTTTACACTCAATACTCAATTATCCCCTGATACCAATCCGCCGATGGCTACGGTCATGAGCGTCTATCCAGGTGCCTTGGCACTGGATGTATCAACAGACGTTTCGAAGCCTATGGAAGAAGCCTTTGTGAAGCTTGAAGGCATTACAGATATAAAATCAACTAGTCAGGATAATTTATCAATCATACAATTGACTTTTGATTATTCAACAGATGTTGATCAAGCCGCAATAGACATACAAAACACAGTGAGTTCAATTAGAAGTACACTTCCTTCAGGGTTAAGAGACCCCCAAGTTTTAAAGTTCAGTATCTCAGATCAACCCATCCTCACAATAGGTATCCGGAGCGATTCTTTGGATATGTTGAATTTAAGACAGCTAACGGAAAATAGATTGCTTTATGAACTCCAATTGATCGAAGGAGTGGCAGCGGTCAATATTTTTGGCGGGTATCAACAAGAGGTGAAAGTTAGTCTGGATAAAAATCAAATTAAGGCTTACGGATTAACCATTGAACAAATTGCAGCAACATTGAAAACCAGTCATATTAAGGCGCCGGTTGGGACATTGACCTATGAGGGGACAGAACTCCTATTGAGAGTTGAAGAAAGCCTGATGACCATTGAGCAACTGGAAAACATAGTGATTTCCTTAGGAGACGGTAATACCGTGCTACTAAAAGATGTGGGGGAAATCTATTTAGGCGCGGTGGAACGTGAGGGAGCCTATCGTCTGAATGGAGAAGAATCATTAGCGCTAATGGTTACAAAAAAAGCTGATTTCAATACAGTGCAAGTCATTGAAAACGTGACAGAAAAGCTTGAGTTATTGAAACAGGAATATCCCAATGTTGAGATGCTTGTGGCGACAGATGATTCTGTTTTCACCAAACAAATGGTCAATAATATGGCGAGCAGTGTTGGTATGGCTATTTTTTTTACGATGATTGTTATCATGCTTTTCATCACTAATATTTCAAGATCTCTTGTCATTTCTATTTCAATGCCGATGGTTTTTTTGTTTACGTTGGGTTTGATGAAAATGTTTGATATGGATTTGGACTTGGTGACCCTTTCGGCGCTCATTCTGAGCATTGGATTTGTGGTTGACGGTGCTATCGTGGTAGTGGAGAATATCAGCCGACATCAATCTGAGGGAAAGAGTATATCACAGGCGGCCATTGATGGTACGGATGAGATTGCAATGCCAAGCATAGCAGGAGCGACTACCACTCTGATTGTATTGATTCCACTCCTGTTTATCGAAGGATTTGTAGGAGAAATGTTCAGGCCTTTGTCCCTGACACTCATATTTGCAATATCCTCATCGTTAGTGGTGGCGTTGTTAATGATTCCTTTGCTATCGGTCATGTTTGATCCTTTTAAATTTAAGAAAACGGGAAAAGCGATGTCGCTCTTTTCATTGCCGTTCAATAAAATGATGGATAGCGTACTTGAGGCCTATTTAAGACTCTCGAGAAAAGTGCTTAAACACAAGCTTAGGACTTTCCTGATTATCATGGCTTTTATGGCTGTCAGTGGTCTTTTCATTAAAAATAATGGGATGGAAATGTTGCCGAAATTTGATAGCGGTGTTACATTTGTTACGATTGAGATGAAACCGGGAACTCCACTGGAAGAGACATTGAACACAGTCTCTTACATCGAAAAGTATCTTTCGGACGCACCCATAGTGGTGTCTTATGATTCTAGAATTGGATACGAAGAGGGAAATTTTCAGAAGGGAGATTTTGGAATCATGGGAACGGATCAAGCGATGATTACAGTTAATCTCACATCGAGAAAAGAGAGAGAAGATACGATTTGGGAATTCCAAGATCAACTCAGAACATACATAGAAGACATTCCGGATATTAACCGGTATGCGGTCAAAGAAAAAGGTGGCACGGCTGTCACTAGCGCATCTGCTCCCCTTGCTATTCAGGTGAGTGGTGAGGATTTGAACGTTCTTTATTCGCTCGCCGATATTGCAAAAGAAAAAATAACGCAGATTGATGGTACAACTAATATTTACACTAGCTATAACAACAGTTACGTCCAGATGTCCGTCAAGCTTGACCAAGACCGCATGAAAGAACTCGGATTATCCAGTGCATCAGTTGCTTCACAACTTTATGGCCGTGTAGAAGGTATTGAAGTGGGTACGATGACTGTATCAGCATCTGAATTAATGAATATTAGAGTCGGTTATGAGGAAAAAAATGCCACTAATCTAGAAGATTTGCTAAACACAGACTTGACAACTCCTATAGGAATCAAAATTCCACTCAAGGAAATCGGAGAAGTTTATACAGATTATAGGGCCAATCTTGTAGAAAGAGATAACTTGACCTATACAGTTAAAATATTAGGTTTTACTGAAGAAAGAGCCTTTAGTCATGTGGTCGATGATGTAGAAAAAGCAATGGAAGAAATAGAGCTTCCAAGAGGATATCGCATCGAATTTACCGGCGAGCAGGAAGCTTTGACAGATTCTATGGGAGATATGGTGTTTTTGATATCCCTAGCCATTATATTTGTCTATCTGTTATTGGTTCCTCAATTCAAATCATTCATCCATCCGCTGACCATTATGGCAGCCATACCGCTTATACTGATAGGTATAGCACCTGCACTGGGAATCACGGGAAAATTCATGTCCATGCCTGTACTTTTAGGCATCATACTGCTTGCCGGGACGGTCGTGAACAATGCGATTCTTCTTGTGGATGCTATCAGCGAAGGTATGAAAAGAGGCAATGGATTAAATCAGTCAATAGAAGATGCTATTCGATTTAGATATAGACCTATCATGATGACAGCCTTATCAGATGTTGTCGGCATGATGCCTCTAGCACTTCAGCTTGCGCTGGGATCAGAGCGATTTTCACCCCTAGCGATAACAGTCATTGGAGGGATACTAGCCGCTACACTCTTAACTATCATTGTCATACCAATGCTATATGCTACCTTTGAAAATTTAAAAAGGGTGGATGTCAAACAATAAAAAGATAATTGCAGTGATACCAAATCCCATTATTATTAAATTAAGGTGGGGTATAATACGCCACTTAAGCCTTGAGAAGCTGAGTTCCAGTACGCTTGGAACACCCTAGTGATTAAACCAGTTTGCTTAACCAATTAATCAATGATATACTTGGTTCATATTCACTATTAACTTTGAATACTTTTTTTAATGGTTGGCAAGGAGGTATAGTATTGGAAACGTTTAACGAGTTCAAGAATGCATTTTCTTATGGAAAAGCCAACACTCTCTAATATTCCAAAGGATACTCCTATCAATCATTTGCGGGTGCGACATGGGGGATATGATATTAGTGGTGTCTTGACAGATCACGGGACTGTCTTTCCTCTGGAAATATTGAACATGCTTGAAAAGCAAGGGCGGATTGGAGAGTTATCACAATTAGTTTACTCTTTTGTTGGTGCTTGCGCGCAAGGTGCACTAAAAAGGCAATTCAAAGAGCTATGGATCCACCAGTTTAAAGCACAGAATCCAGATGGTAGGGTACTCGTTCCGGTCTGACCGGTGTGTCATGTGTCCGTGGGACATGTAGCGCGCTTATTGGAAGAAAACGGAATTCCAACGGTGGTAATTGCCATACAGTCTTTCAAGGAGACAATGGCTTCTATGAGTTTGCCAAGGGTATTGATCACACCGTTTCCTATGGGGCGTCCAATAGGCTTTCCAGGTAATAAAAATCAGCAACTTCGAGTGATAGAAACCGCACTCAAATTGCTATCCGAAGCAACCAACTCAAAAACGATTTCAATATTTCCCGAGTCATATGTTCTTCCGGAATTGTTATTGGTATGAAACAATGATTGAAGGGGAAGACCACAATTTTGTGTTAAGAGAAGGAGTGAAATATCATGATAAAATATGATTTAATCGTTATAGGAACGGGCTCTGGAGGTTCAACAGCTGCTTACAAATGCCGTAAAGCAGGGCTAACGGTTGCAGTGATTGATAAAATGCCTTATGGTGGAACATGTGCTTTACGCGGCTGTGACCCAAAAAAAGTTTTGGTTGGAGCCACTGAAGTAATGGATAGAATTGGCAGAATGAAAGGCTTAGGAATAAATGAAGGAAGTCTCGTAGATTGGAAAGAACTGATGCGTTTTAAAGATACCTTCACGGAAGGCGTTCCGGAAAATCGCGAAGAGGGCTATATCTCTGCAGGAATTGATACGTATCACGGTGTGGCGTCTTTTATAAATGAAAATAAGATTCTTGTAAATGATGTTAAAATTTCTTTTAATTATCTCTTATTGGCGGTAGGGGCAAAGCCTGTTCCTCTTAATCTGGAAGGTGAAGAGTTTGTGTTTTATAGTGATGATTTTTTGCAATTGGACGATTTACCGAAGCGGATAGTATTTATTGGCGGTGGTTTTATTTCCTTTGAATTTGCACATATAGCGGCGCTAAGCGGATCGGAGGTTCATATCATACATAGAAGTGAGACACCACTAAAACACTTTGACCAAGAACTGGTTAAGTTATTAATCAAGCGTTCTGAAGAACTTGGAATAACTATACATTTGAATACAGCACCTATTTCTATAGAGAAAATCAATAACCATTATCTGATACAGATTAAAAAACATGGAGAGAATAGAACCATCGAGTGTGACGGTGTCTTCCACGGTGCAGGTAGAATTCCGAATGTAGATGATTTAAATCTCGATAAGGGTAAGGTAACTACCAACAAAAAGGGAATTGTCGTTAATGAATTTCTTCAAAGCATCAGTAATGCAAACGTTTATGCAACTGGGGATGGGGCAGCAAGTGATGGCCTTTCATTAACTCCCGTTGCAGGCAAAGAATCAGCAGCTGCAGCAGAGAATATATTGAATGGCAATAATAAAAAAATAGACTATTCTGTGATGCCTTCAGTGGTGTTTACACAACCAAAGCTAGCAATGGTCGGGCTAACTGAAGAGAGAGCTTTAGACGAAGGCTATGACATCACAGTAAAAAGAGTGGACACCAAAAATTGGTATACCTATAAAAGAACCAATGAACCTTATGCTATGACTAAAACGATAATAGATAAAAAAACCGAAAAGCTTCTAGGGGTACATATCATAGGTAATAACGCTGATGATCTCATTAATTATTTTGCATTGATTATGAAATTTGACCTTCCATATAAAGAAGTAAAAAACATGATTTTCGCTTACCCGACGTCAGCATCAGATTTATTATATTTACTATAGATTACCCCAGGCTGGATTCTAATATAGCCACTCCTTGCTGATTTGGCAAAGAGTGGTTTTTACATCAGGCCATTGATGCGATGAGAAAAATAGGTTTTTTAGCAAACGCGTTTGCCAAGGCTTTACGCTGGCCTTTAAATCTGAAAGTGCCGCAAATTTAAAAATTTCAGATAGATTGGTACCGTTAAACAACCTTTCTTGTTAATAATTAGTTTTAAAAACCCTTTGATATCATTTTCGGCTTTGGCTCTGTCAATTTCTTCCAATGGAATAAACATTGATTTTTTAAAAGTACCATTTGCTTTTGCATCTGCTTCTAATGTAACAACATTAGCAACTGAAATGGTATGTGTATCAATAAAGCTACTATGCTGGCACCGACGCAATCCCAGTAGTTTGACTAATATACTGGTGGGTGGTATTATTGAATTAATTGATGTACGGCTAAAATCACAATGATTGCGTGATGTTTGAAAAAGGAAAAGAGGTGAAAATATCTTACTCGATATTATTAATATATACATTGATAGAAGTGACTTTTTCATTGAATTATTTTTACAGCATGTATCATTGACGTTGATTTCTGTCATTATTATAACCATAATTGGTATAAGCCTTGGAATTTTAATGACTAGAAACAGGTTATTGGCAAAAGTGGTTCTTAGGTTCACCAGTTTTCTATACACTATTCCATCCATTGCCTTGTTTGGGTTTCTGGTGGCGATTACTGGTATCGGTAACAGGAGCGCAATTACAGCCTTGGTACTTTATGGTATTTTACCAATCATCAGAAATACTTATGTTGGCATTATAGAGGTTGACAACCAGATTATTGAATCAGCGGTAGCTATGGGAAGTACCGAAAATCAGCTTCTATTTAAGATACAGCTTCCTTTAGCTTCCCCGGTTATTATGGCAGGATTTAGAACAATGGTTATAATGACGATTTCATTGGGAGGTATTGCTTCGTTTATCGG
>LGGM01000060.1 GCA_001509345.1 Clostridiales bacterium 38_11 | reverse complement strand
AGCTGCCAATGGCTCTTCACTTATTTTGATAATTTTGTTGGAGCTTCTGGCTGCTATAGCCATAGGTGTTGTTTCAGGTCACGTAATTGTTCATTTCATCAAGATTAAAGTTGAAAACAGCCAATTCCTTGTCATATTATTAGGTATAATTCTATTGAATGTCGGAATCGCAAATCAATTTCATCTCTCAGCAATGCTAATCAATATCATAACAGGTATTGTGGTTACAAATTTGAGAAATAGAAGTAGGACACTTTCTGCAACTATAGAGAGAGTTCAACTCCCAATCATTGTCGTCTATATGACGCTGGCTGGTGCAAGAATAAATCTGGCTGTAGCAGCAACGCTAGCTCTATCTGGAGGGGTGTATATCATTGGAAGATTAACCGGTAAGGTCTTGGGATGCTATGTATTATCGGGACTGAGTGGTTTGTCAAAAGCTGTTAGAAAAAATATTGGCCTGGGGCTAACACCACAAGCGGGAATTACTGTCGGACTAAGTATTTTAGCAGAACAAAAAATCCCAGAAGCACAAGGAATCATTATAGGGATAGTACTGACAGGCGTTATTTTTTTTCAAGTACTAGGGCCAATAATGGTAGCAAAAGCTTTAAAGAATACCGGAGAAGTTACTGTAAATAAATAAAGCGAGGTGCATATGACTCATATTGAAGTAAAACCAGCAGAGAATGATAAAGAGATCAGGGATTTCATTAACCTGCCTTGGCAAATTTATAACAACAAGGACGCATGGGTACCACCACTTAAAAGCGATTTTAAAAAGTACATCTTGGGACTGACCAACTCGATGAACCAGTCGGGTCCCAATATCAGATTGCTAGCCTATAATAATTACAAACCAGCAGCTCGTCTGATTGTTGGTATAAATGAACATCTGAACGAACTCAAGGGATACAGGGAAGGATATATCTCTCTTTTTGAATCAATTGATGATATAAATGTTTCAAATACTATATTGACCATCGCTGAAAAATGGCTGAAAGAAAAAGGAATGGATACGATAATTGGACCGCTTTCACTTCCCGGTGGTGAGGACAATAGGGGATTTATAATCGATAATTTTAAGGATCCAACGATGGTCATGGGTTCCTATAATAAACCTTATTACAATACTCTATTCACTCATTTTGGATTTGAGAAATATCAGGATTGCTATGCTTATACTATGAGATTTGATAGGCAAATTAATGAAAGATATATGAGACTGGTACCCTATGCTAAGAAAAAATACAAGTTTGATTTACATAAACTGGATATGAAAAACATATCAAAAGAAATGGAAGATATCAAGACTATAATCTATGAAGCCATGCCGGAAGAATGGGCTGATTTTGTACCTCCAACAGATGAGGAGATTCAGATCATTGCAGATAGCCTTATTCCTATTGCAGATCCTAATTTAATTTATATAGCCAGGTTAATTGATGGCAGACCTATTGGTTTTAACTTAACACTACCTGACTATAATCAGGTGTTGAAAAAGATGAATGGCAGGCTTTTTCCTACAGGAATAATCAAATATCTGTATTATAAGAAAAAAATAGACAGGGCTAGATTTTTTGTGCTATTTGTTGTTCCGGAATACAGAAAAAAGGGGGTTCCTTCAGCCATATATATAGAGTCTTTCAACGCAGCAAGAGCAAATGGATACATATATGGTGAGGGGTCAACCATTTGGGAGTACAATAAAATTATGATGAGAGATATTGAGACTTTTGGGGGAGAAAAATACAAAACATATCGCATTTATAAAAAGAATATCTTATCCGATGACTAACAGTGCTAAGACTCCCACTTCTATAAGTGGGAGATAAGCACTGTAGAATCCCTGGATAACGGTTTCTAAGGTTCAGATGGCGTTTGAAACGCCACCTGAACCCAAGAACTCTGTTGATAGAAAAAAACCCGTGATGGGCTTTTTTATTCAGCATATTTTTTAATGATCCCAATGATTACATCGACAGCTTTTTCCATCGACTGTACAGGTATATACTCGTATTTGCTATGAAAATTATGTCCGCCTGTGAAGATATTAGGTGTTGGTAGCCCCTTAAGCGACAAAGCAGAACCATCAGTACCGCCTCGTACAGGCTTTATGATTGGTTCAATTTCCAACTCCTCCATAACAGTTCTAACTGTCTCGACAATATGGAATTCCGGGAGAATTTTGTCTTTCATGTTGTAGTACTGGTCTTTAATTGTCAATTGTACAGTATCGATACCATATTTCGTGTTGAGAAAACTTGAAATCTCACTTAGTAAAGCTTTTTTGGCGTTGAATTTGTCAAGGCTATGGTCTCTAATGATATAATTCATCATAAAACCTTCAACATCACCTGATGAGCTCAATAGGTGGAAGAATCCCTCATAACCTTCTGTGTACTCTGGTTTTTCATTAGTTGGGAGCAGGTTGTTCAATTCGAAACCTATTCTTTGGGCATTGATCATTTTGTTTTTTGCGGATCCAGGATGAACATTTCTACCTTGGATGACAATTTTTACCTGAGCTGCGTTGAAGGTTTCGTATTCCAACTCTCCAATTTCTCCACCATCTATGGTATAAGCAAAGTCTGCAGCGAACTTTTCTAAGTCAAAGTTTATTGTTCCCCGACCCACTTCCTCGTCAGGTGTGAAAGCTATTTTGATCGTGCCATGCTTTATTTCAGGATGATTGATCAAATACTCAGTAGCGGTCATAATCTCTGCTATGCCTGCTTTATTGTCAGCACCGAGAATTGTTTTTCCATCTGTTACGATTAAATCCTGACCGATATAATTTTTGATTTCCGGAAAATCGGAGGTTCTGATATATGTTTTGGTTTCTTCATCCAATACCACATCTTCCCCATCATATTGCATTATTATCCTTGGGTTCACATGCTTGCCAGTCATATCCGTGGTTGTATCCATATGTGCTACAAATCCTATGACTGGGGTTTGTTGCTCAACATTTGAAGGAATTTCTGCTGTTACATAACAATGCTTCGAAAGAGTTACATTCGAAAGGCCTATTGATTTTAGCTCATCCACCAATAAATGGGCCAGGTCAAATTGTTTCTGGGTGCTTGGATTTGTTTTGACAGTCTCATCTGACTGGGTATCAATCACCACGTATTTTAAAAATCTGTTTACTAATGTGTTCATGGTTTTACCTCCAAAGGGTAAGATCAGTTGATTGGGTTCCCACTGACACATTTATCACATATACCTGATATCAACACCTGGATATCTTTCACTTCAAATTTTTTAAGTTCAAGAATACCCTGTATATTCAGATTTAGATGCAGGTCGTACAACATTCCACAGTCATTGCATTTGAAATGGGTATGTTGGCTGAAATCAGCGTCATATCTCACTTCATTTCCTTCTATATGGATAGGTTGAACTACTCCTTTGTCTACAAATAAGTGGAGTGTGTTATAGACGGTGGTCTTTGACAAAGTTATCAACTCGCTGTTAAGTCGTTTGTATATTTCATCCGCTGTTGGATGAATTTTATTATTTAACAGAAACTGATAGATTTTCACCCTCTGTATAGAAGGTTTTATTGAATTCTCAGATAAAAAATTCTTAATGTCATCAATCGTATTTGAAATCATTTTCTTCTTCCTCAGGTTTATTTGTCCGATGACTTACAGTTTGTATTATAGCATCTATATGGACTAGTGGACAACTAATTTCTACGTATCTGTTCCTATCTAATTTGTCCACTGCCATAGATGACATATTTAATAGAAGTCAATTCTTCAAGCCCCATAGGACCTCTTGCATGCAGTTTTTGTGTGCTGATACCTATTTCTGCACCAAATCCAAATTCCTCTCCATCAGTAAATCTCGTGGAAGCATTCACATAGACTGCAGCAGCATCTACCTCGCTTAGGAATTTTTCGGAATTTGTGTAATTTTCTGTTATGATCGCCTCCGAATGCCCGGTACCATAACAGTTGATATGATCAATTGCTTCATTGATGTCTTTAACTACCTTAACACCTATAATCAGGTCAAGATACTCCGTATGCCAATCTGTCTCATCCGCTATAACAACATCATCATAAATAGCTTTTACAGTCTGATCTCCTCTTATTTCCACATCTTTTGATTTTAACCGATCAAGCATATCGGGCAGAAATTCTCCTGCTATATCCTGATGGACCAATAATTTTTCGCATGCATTACAGACACCTGTTCTGCTTGTTTTAGCATTCTCGACAATTTGCATAGCCATCTCGAAATCAGCACTCTTGTCGACAAAAATATGGCAATTACCAGTACCTGTTTCAATCACAGGAACGGTGCTGTTTTCCACTACACTTTTTATCAGCGCAGCGCCACCTCTAGGGATGAGAACATCCAGAAACTCATTCATCTTCATCAATTCGTATGCAGATTCCCTCGAGGTATCTTCCACTATCTGTGCGATTTCTTTCGGAAGATTCATCTCCTCCAGTGAATTCTGGATGACGTTCATGAGTGCGATATTAGAGTTGATTGCCTCTTTTCCACCCCGCAGGATCACAGCATTGCCAGCTTTAAAACATAAACCGAACGCGTCTATTGTAACATTAGGTCTAGACTCATAAATAATACCAATAATACCAATAGGGACTCTTTTTTTCCCGATTCGCAATCCGTTTGGCATTTGTTTCATGTTTATGATTTCCCCAATTGGATCATTGAGAGCGGCAATGTTTTTGAGCCCTGAAGCCATAGATAATATTCTGTCTTCAGTAAGAAGCAACCTATCCAACAAAGAATCCTTCAAGCCCTGTTTTCTGGCTTCGTGGATGTCTATGCTGTTGCTTTTCAAGATATAATTGCTGTTTTTTATAAGATTTTCAGCAACTTTTAATAAAGTATTATTCTTTTCGTTTGTCGACAAAATCTGAACTTTAGATTTGATTTTCTTTGCACTTTTTCCCTTGTTGTATAGCTCTGACATGATCTTATTCCCCCATTTCAGCAGTACCGAAGAAGGTACCGATTTCTTCGCCTTCCAGTATTGAATAGATGATATTTATATTGTCACCACTGGCAATAACAGTCCGAATTCCATTTTTCATCAGGTTTTCAGCAGCCTTTACTTTTGTGTGCATACCTCCCGTACCGATCAGTGAATCTGCTCCACCGGCAATCTTATAGATGGCGTCATTTATTTTGCCGACATATGATATCAGTTTGGCATTTGGATTGATAGCAGGAGCTGATTCATACAGACCATCAATGTCAGTAAGCATAATCAGCAAATCTGCTTTAACCAAAATCGCGACCATCGAGGAAAGCGTATCATTGTCACCGATTTTACTGCCCGTTATTTCATCAGTGGAAACGGAATCATTCTCATTGGCTATAGGGATTACACCCATATCCAATAATGTGCAAAAGGTGTTTTCAACGTTTCTTCTTTTGATTTGGTCAGTCATGACATCCTCAGTTAATAATAACTGAGCTATGGTCTGATTGTATTCATTGAAGAATTTCTCATAAAACTGCATCAATAGGCCTTGTCCTACGGCAGCCACAGCTTGTCTTTCCCTTAATTCCACAGGCTTAATTTTCAAACCGAGCTTACTCATGCCTGCTCCGATGGCACCTGAAGAGACTAATACTATTTCCTTTCCACTATTCTTAAGATCAGTTAATACTCGTGAAAGCTGTTCTATCTTTTTGAAATTTATTTTCCCGTTTTTATAAGTGATTGATGAAGTACCGATTTTAATGACAATTTTATTAGCTTTCTTTAGTTCGGATCTCATGTGGTTTCCTTTCTGTGAATAAACATATATTATCTTACATCAATCAGTAAAAAAATTCAATCATAAACAAAAAATAACCGTAGCCGGTTACTTATTTGTTTGCGACATATAATTATGCTTGCTAAATGATAATTATTATATTATAATTTGGGCATTAAAATTGTAACAGAAGTTACAAAAAGAGGTTTATATGTACGAGGTTTGGATAGATGTCTTAATGAAAGCTGAATTATTTAAAAACATACCGATAAATGACCTAAACTCAATGATTTATTGCCTAAGCCCGATGATTAGAGAATATAGAAAAGGTGAACTTGTCGCCATAGAAGGACATGAAATAAAGGGAATCGGATTGCTATTAAAAGGAAATCTCACTATTTCCAAGGATGTAATTGACGGTACCAGTCTAATCATGAAAAAGATTGAACCGGGAGATATGTTTGGTGAAATCGCTGCTTTTGCTGATAAAGACATCTGGCCTGCAACTGTTACAGCATACCAAGACAGTCATGTCATGTTTATACCATCAGAAAGAATTGTTGGATTGTGTCCGACTGGGTGTACTGGACATAAGTTTTTACTCAATAATATGTTGAAGGCCGTTTCGAATAAAGCAATCAGTTTAAATGAAAAGATTGAGTATTTATCCGTACGAAGTATCAGGGAGAAAATAAGCAAGTATTTGATTGCTCAATATAAACAGCAAAAAAGCACCACATTGTTTCTGGATATGAATAGAAATGAAATGGCTGATTTCTTGAATGTAACAAGACCCTCCTTGTCAAGGGAGATGTCTTTTATGAAAGATGAGGGATTAATAGATTTCCATAGGTCATCAGTCAAAATATTGAATTTAGAAAGAATAAGCATGTACTTGAACTAAAAAAATCATAAGAATAAGCAGGAGATTATATGATACGACTATTGAAACAAATGAAGAAATATAAATATCAGGTCTTACTCGTTGTCGTCTTAACCTTCATTCAGGTTATAGCAGAATTGTTTTTGCCTAAGTTGATGGCGGACATCGTCAATATTGGAATCAAGAATCAGGACATCAGTTTTATACTTAGAATTGGGATTATCATGCTCATCATTACTTTGTTGGGAAGCATTGCTGCAGTTTTTAAAATGTATGTCAGTTCCATTACGAGTTCTTCTTTCATTAAGGATTTAAGAGAAAGACTTTTTAAAAAGATTCAAGCCTTTTCTCCAGGTGAATTTGATAAAATAGGAACATCTTCATTGATTACTCGGACAACAAATGATATAACACAGATACAAAATGTGGTTATTATGGGACTAAGGATGATGATAAGGGCACCTTTGATGGCATTTGGAGGAATCCTGATGGCAGTCTCACAGAATTCCGGATTATCCATGATTCTTTTAGTGGTGGTTGTGATTCTAGGAGTCATAATAGGCGTTCTAGCTAAAATCACAATGCCTCTATTTAAAATGTTGCAAATGAAAACTGACAATCTTAATCGAGTATTACGCGAGAGTTTGACAGGCGTTCGCGTTATAAGGGCATTTAATCGGACTGACTATGAAAAAGAAAAATTTGACGTATCCAATAGGGACCTGACTGACACATCTTTGAAGGTAAACAAGATGATGATTACAATCATGCCCTTGATTATGTTGCTTTTGAATATTACCAATATTGCACTGATATGGTTTGGGGCCATAAGAATTGACGCAGGTACGTTTTTGATTGGAGATCTGATGGCGTTTATACAATATGCAATGTTGATCCTGTTTTCTGTAATCATGATGACGATGATATTCATTATGATTCCAAGAGCGTCTGCCTCCGCTCAAAGAATCATTGAAATACTTGACATGGAAAGCAAGATCCAAGACCCGAAGAATCCCATAACTTCTGATAAAGGCAAAGGATCAATAGAATTCAGAGATGTTTGTTTTAGATTTGCCGGGGCGGAAGAGAATGCCCTGTCACATATTTCATTCCAATCCAATCCCGGTGAAGTGACGGCGATAATTGGAAGTACTGGATCAGGTAAGTCAACCTTGATCAATATGATTCCAAGATTCTTCGACCCCTGTGACGGTAGCATACTAATCAATGGAATTGACATTAGACAAATGGCACAAAGTGATTTAAGAGATCGGATTGGGCTGGTGCCACAGAAAGCATTACTGTTTTCCGGGACAGTTAAAGAGAATTTGGTATTTGGAGATGATTCGTTGGATATTGGACGGATTTTGGAAGTGGCGGAGATATCACAATCCAAAGAATTCATAGACGAAATGGATCAACAGTACGATTCGATTATTTCACAGGGTGGAACAAACCTTTCAGGAGGTCAGAAACAGAGATTGTCAATTGCAAGAGCATTGGCTTCCAAAAGAGATATTTATGTATTCGACGATAGTTTTTCAGCATTGGACTTTAAGACGGATGCTAAGCTAAGAGCGGGGTTGGCATCAGAAATTAAAGATTCAACGGTGCTGATTGTTTCTCAAAGAGTCAATACCATAATGAATGCCGACAGAATCATTGTGCTGGAAAAAGGCGAAATGGTTGGAATGGGAACACATCAGGAATTGATGAAAACCAATCAGGTTTATCGGGACATTGTACTGTCACAAATGTCTGAGGAGGAGTCCGCATGAAAGATGAAAGAAATGATAGATCAGTCAGACATAGAGTTAATGCCAGTAGAGGTCCAGGCTCCATATCTGTACCTGCAGAAAAAGCGAAGGATTTTAAAGGGACTTTTAAAAGACTGGGCAGATATTTGAAACCTCACCAAGGACCTATTATAATTTCGGTATTCATGGCTTGTTTTGGAACGGTTTTCAGCATTTTCGGACCAAGGGTGATGGGGATGGCAACTGATAGTATTTACGGGGTTGTCGTTGAAAGGTCACAGGGAAATAACATACCTATGGATTATCTTTATTTGAAAAACATTTTAGCCCTACTTGCAGGAATGTATGCCCTTTATTCATTGTTTACATACCTGACGCAATTCTTGATGGTGAATATTGCCCAGAAGACAGTATACAATATGAGAAAAGAAGTGAATGAAAAGCTGACAAGACTGCCTTTGCGTTACTTCGATAACAATACACACGGAGAAATACTCAGCCGAGTCACCAATGATATAGACAACATAAGCAATACACTGCAACAGAGTTTGAACCAAATGATTACCTCTGTTGTTTCAATGTTGGGTATCCTCATTATGATGTTGACCATCAATTGGATATTGACCTTGGTGACCTTGGTAACCTTGCCCCTTAGTGTGTTTATAACGAGACTGATCGCCAAAAAATCACAGAAGCATTTTAGAGACCAGCAAAAAACTTTAGGGACGCTCAACGGACACATAGAAGAGATGTTCACAGGACATAAGGTGGTAAAAGCGTTTAACTATGAGGCGAAATCACAACAAGAGTTTGACAATCTGAATGGAAAGCTCTATTACTCTAGCGCTATGGCTCAATTCATATCAGGTACCATCATGCCACTGATGACATTTGTAGGAAATTTGGGATACGTCATTGTCGCTGCCGTCGGAAGCATATTTGTCTCTGGTGGAACATTAACACTAGGTAGTATTCAAGCATTCATTCTGTACTCGAAAAATTTCAGTCAGCCTATCATTCAGATTGCCAATATTGCAAATGTCATTCAATCCACCATTGCTTCAGCTGAAAGGGTATTTGAAGTGCTTGATGAAGAAGAAGAGATTGCAGAAGACTCAAATGTGGAGATTCAAGAGGTAAAAGGTCGCGTTGCTTTTGAACATGTCCGCTTCAGCTATGACAACAACAAGGAACTCATAAGGGATCTCAATATAAATGTTCAATCTGGACAGACTGTTGCTATTGTGGGACCGACAGGAGCAGGTAAAACGACATTGGTCAACCTTCTGATGAGGTTTTATGATATTAATGGTGGCAGGATTACAATAGATGGACACGAGACTAGAGAACTTTCAAAAATAAGCGTCAGACACCTGTTCGGAATGGTCCTTCAGGACACCTGGCTATTCAAAGGGACCATAAGAGATAATATAGCTTACGGGAGATTGGATGCCTCTGAGTGTGATGTTATTGATGCTGCAAAAACAGCCTATGCAGATCACTTCATCAGAACGCTTCCTGATGGATACGATACAGTATTGAATGAGGAAGCTGATAATATCTCACAAGGACAAAAGCAGTTGCTGACGATAGCACGAGCGATTTTAGCCAATCCTCAGATTCTGATTTTAGACGAAGCGACCAGTTCAGTAGATACTAGAACAGAAAAATATATTCAGAAAGCCGCGGAAAGACTGATGAAAGGCAGAACCAACTTTGTCATCGCTCATAGATTATCCACCATAGTGGATGCGGACCTGATACTTGTTATGAATGATGGTGATATTATAGAGCAAGGTAATCATAAAGAGCTGATGTTGAAAAAGGGATTTTATCATGAATTGTATAGCAGCCAGTTTTTAGTCAAACAAGTAG
>LGGM01000059.1 GCA_001509345.1 Clostridiales bacterium 38_11 | reverse complement strand
TTTTTGACTAGTTCATGGACCAAATCCTTCATGATGAATATGCAGTCATTGACACCTCTTAGCAATACAGATTGGTTGCCCAATGGTATACCAGCATCTGCCAACTTCCTACAGGCTTCTCTTGTCTCGTCAGTCATTTCTTTGGGATGATTAAAGTGTGTGTTCAGCCATATCGGATGGTATTTTTTTAGCATATTGACCAGATCATCAGTAATTCTCTGTGGGCAAACCACAGGCGTTCTAGATCCGATTCTGATAATTTCAACATGAGGTATTTCTCTCAATCGCTTGATGATATATTCCAGTCTGTCATCAGAAATCAAAAGGGCATCTCCTCCGGATAACAGGACATCTCTTACCTGAGGTGTGTTTCTGATGTACTCGATTGCTTTGTCAATCTTTTCTGTCGACACGGCATGATCCGCATGCCCCGCAAATCTTCTCCTGGTGCAATGCCTGCAATACATAGAGCATTGATCTGTCAGAAGCATAAGAACCCTATCCGGATACCTGTGTGTCAACCCCGGTGTTGGTGAATCCTCATCTTCATGAAGTGGGTCTAGCATATCGGCATCACTGAAGTGTGTTTCCGCGATAGTCGGAACCGCCTGCATCCTGATAGGACATCTATGGTCATCCTTATCCATCTGTGCTGCGTAATAAGGTGTGATCCCCAGTCTGAATTTCTGGAGAACCTTATTGATGTCATCCTCTTCCTGAGGTGTGATATTGATGATCTTCTTCAGCTTTTCAACATCGCTTATTCTGTTTCTTACCTGCCATTTCCAGTCATCCCATTCTTTGGGTGTCACATCTTTATATAGTTCTATTTCATTATAATAGGCCATTTCCTTTTTCTCCCTTCTACTCTAAATAGACAAATTGTCTGTGTGATAGGTAAATTGTTTTTAAAACCGTCTGCTATGCATAAATCTCGCTATAAAGCCTTTTAAGTGGCTCGCTTTCTCTCAAAATCTGCAGTGCAATCTCAGCATGACCTTTTGTGTAGCCGTTGCCGATAATCATATTGACATCCTTTCCAACCCCTTCAGCTCCCAGAGCGGCTTTTGTGAATGATGTCGCCATTGAGAAGAAATACACAGTTCCATTGTCTTTGCATGCCAAAATGCTTGACATCTCACAGCTAGGTCTGCTTACACAGTTGATGACTATGTCACACAATTCACCGTCTGTCATTTCAGCTATTTTCTCATATACACCAACAGCATCTGTGGCGTCTCCTGCAATATAAGCATCTGCCAGATTTAGCTTTTTGACTCGATCTAGCGATGCCTCGCTATGAGCCATGCAGATAACCTTGCCCGTGATGCCTGCTCTTTTTTTTGCTTCATAAAGACATAGAATCCCAGATTTCCCAGCTCCCCCAACGACCAGGACCGTATCTCCAGGTTTTACAAGCTTGGCTGTCTGCGCAGGTGCTCCTGCAACATCCAGTACTGACAATGCCAGATTTTCAGGCATATCGTCAGGCATCTTGGCAAAGATGCCACTTTCAAATAGAATCGCCTGTCCTTTAATATCAACTTGGTCAATATCCTTTCTGATTGCCAGAATTTCTTCAATCACCAGTGGTGTCAATGAAAGTGATACTAGCGTCGCTATTTTGTCCCCAACCTTGAGACTTGTTTTACCGACAAGTGCAGGTCCGATTTCTTTGATGGTTCCTGTAAGCATGCCCCCAGAACCGGTTACAGGATTCTGATGTTTTCCTCTTTCTGCTACAATGCCCTTCATGATATCCTTAATTGTTTCCAGGTCACCCTCTGCTTGGTCTTTTATCTGTGTGAAGCTTGCAGAATCAACGTTTAATGTCTTGACATCTATTAAAATTTCATTGTCATAAATTTCCATGGTGTTATCGATTTTAAGTGCTGGTTGCGGGAGCACGCCTTTTGGTTCAATCACTCTGTGTGTTCCGAATGGATTTCCTTTTTTCATTGAATACCTCCAAATATTTTTTCAAATAGTCTCTATAGAAATGTCTACTTCTTCTTATATACTATCATCTGCAATTAGCGTGCCATACATTTTTTTAATACAAAACTTCTATAGAGTTGATATTTCAACGTTTTAAATGATGCACAATTCTAAAAAACAGTTGAAGTGCCCGATTTCAGGCATTAAATTGCCTAATTTTTGTCAATTCCGCTTTTTTTTTAACAAAAGCTGTGATAAAATACAGAAAAGGAGTGGAAAAATGAAAGATATAACAATCAAAGTCATCAGCACACAAGCGTCAAAAGGAAAAAATCCCCTTATTACGGAGCTTATAACTGAAGGTAACTTTTATATGGATGACGGCCAATACTGTTTTGAATATATAGAGTCAGAGATATCCGGAATGGAGGGATCTGTCACCAGACTCATATCAGATGGTGACAAAAAACTGACTATGAAAAGAAATGGCGTCCAAGCATCGGCATTGCTGGAGTTTCAAGAGGGAGAGAAATCCAAAAGCAGTTATATTACGGAGTATGGTACTTTTGCAATCATCTTAAATACAACAAAGGTAGAAAGCACCATCGACCAATTTGGCAGGGGTAAGATTAACCTTGAATATAGAATGACCTTTGGAACGGATTCCGAGACTATCAACAAGCTCGAAATAACGATCCGTTAAGCAGTAATTAAGAAGGTGCCGAAATATCGGCATGGAGGTTTGTATGGATGAAAAATATTATGAATCAATACTGAATATATTGGATTACATCGATGAGGGAATCCAGATCATTGATGAAAAAGGCAGAATTATTTACTATAACAAATCAGCCAGAATCGTGGACAGCATCGAGGGCAAAACCGCTCTAGGGAGACATGTTCTTGAGATCTATCCATCATTGACACATGAAACCAGCACATTGCTGCAATCAATGGAAACCAGAAGTACCATAATCAATAAGGAGCAGGTTTTCATCAACTACAAGGGTGATAAGATTTCTACAGTCAACTCTTCATTTCCAATTAAAGCCAACAATAAAATCATTGGAGCGGTAGAGGTATCTAAAAATATTACCCAGGTAAAAGAGCTTTCTGAGAAAATTGTCAATCTTCAGAGTGAATTGTATAAACCCCAATCTCAGGTCAAGGATATTGTGACAGATGCAAAATATACCTTTGTCGATATAATCGGTCAGTCCAAAAAAATGTTGAAGCTAAAAACATTGGCTTTCAAGGCCTCCCAAACTGACTCACCAGTCTTGATTGGTGGAAGGACCGGGACCGGAAAAGAGCTGTTCGTTCAGGCAATCCATAACGCAAGCAACAGAAAAAACAAGCCCTTCATTGCACAGAACTGTGCTGCTCTTCCGGCAAATCTCCTGGAAAGCATACTGTTCGGTTCTGTCAAAGGAAGCTTCACGGGTGCGGAAAACAGACCGGGATTATTTGAATTGGCTCACGGAGGAACATTGTTTCTGGATGAGATTAATTCCATGCCTCTTGAATTGCAGGCCAAGCTTTTGCGCGCATTGCAAAACCACAATATCAGACGTGTTGGCGCATCCAATACCATTGATGTGGACGTGCGGATCATGGCGGCTTTCAATTCAGACATCGAGGATATATTGTCAACAGGACAGCTTCGCAAGGATCTTTTTTATCGGTTAAATGTAATCTCCATTATTGTTCCAGAATTGAAAGATAGAAAAGATGATATACCTGTTCTTGTAGCTTTTTTCATTGAAAAATACAACAAAGAGAAAAACAAGTTTATCATAAATCTTTCAACTGATGTTATGGAGATATTTATGAACTATGACTGGCCGGGCAATGTGCGGGAGCTTCAGCATACCATAGAGGGTATTGCTAGCCTGTTTGATATTGATATCATAAGAGAAGAGCATCTACCTTTTCAATTTAAAGCAGGAAGAAGAAAAAATGACAGCATATTTTTGGATGATATCGGTTCACTGAGTGAAGTACTTGAAAAAACAGAACAAAAAATTATAAAGGCAACCCTGGAAAGTACGGAAAACAACATCTCAAAAGCTGCTAAAGTATTAAATATTCCAAGGCAAACCCTTCAATATCGGATTAAAAAGCTTGGGTTGTAGTCATCACCTCCCTATAAATATTAAATAAATATCATAATGTCTTTACTTAATTGACATGACGGTATCTATTGTATACAATTATAAAAACATGGCTCACTAAATATTGAATATGCTTGATGAGGGGGGAATATGAAACGATTGATTAACACTAATTTTACCTTATTTGCGACGGGTAGAATGATTTCATTGTTAGGAAGTGGTATTCAAAATGTAGCCATACCATTATATATATTGAGGACTACCGGTTCAGGTCTGATAATGGGGACATATGCATTCGCACAGCTATTGCCTCAAATTTTTATCATGCCCTTGGGTGGGGTATTAGGAGACAATTTCAACCGCAAGAAGATTATGATCATGATGGATGTTTTAAGCGGTCTTACATCCTTGTTTCTGGCATTTACAATTATCAACGGCGAATTATCCATACCATTGCTATTTGTCTGTCAGATTTTTCTATCCAGCTTTTTTTCTATTTTTGACACGTCGACAGCTGCCATGGTTCCCGAGATAGTCGACAAAGACAGACTCTTGAAGGGCAATTCCATCATAGGGAGTATTGATAGCGCCACCTTTATTGCAGGCCCTATTATTGGTGCAGCCATCTTCGGGCTGGCCGGAATCAGGATTGTGTTTGTAATTGATGGCATATCCTTCCTGCTTTCCGCAATCAGCGAGTTGTTTATCGCGTATAAACCACATTTGGAAAAATCCTCGAGATTGAGCTTTGAAAAAACCAAGAAAGACATCATCGAAGGTTTTTCATTTCTGAAAAGATCAAAGGGCATCAACTATCTTATTACTTTTGCCGCTATTGTGAATTTTTTCGGAATCGCATCTATAAGTGTTCTTCTACCTTACATATTCATTGAAGGAATTGGGTTTTCGGACACTCAGTTTGGTGTTCTGCAATCATCCATCATGGTTGGAATTCTATTGGGCAATATTTGTCTCTCAATCATATCAGGCAGGCTTGGTAAAAAACAAATTGTCACCTATGGTCTAGTCGCAGAGGCTGTCATATTCACTGTGATTGGCGTGTTTTTCTACCCCATTGTTTCTGAAACACTTCACGGTGCTTCTGATCTTCTCTTTATGCTTTTTGTCATCCTTCTGATTGGATTTGGTGTATCCAACGCTTTTTTAAGAACCAGCATACAGACTAACATGCAGCTTATGATTCCCAATGAGTTAAGGGCAAGGGTCCTGTCAGCCTATTCCTTCAGTATGCAAATCATTGCGCCTATAGGTGTGTTCGCAGCGGGAGCATTTCTTGAAATCGTCCCATATTATCATCTGTTTATGTTTTCTGCTGTTATGATTATTTTAGCGACTGCAGTATTCTTGACCAAAGCCCCTGAAGAAGCGCTTGATCCGGGACTGCCCAAAGCAAGGGAAATGGATTACCTTTCGAATAAGTGATACCCGCAATCTCCTACCATATATCAAGGTTTGTTGGAGCAAATTCTCGATGAGGAATGGTTCTTTAATTATGTGGATAAAACTGGGTTGATGTTTTTCACCAATAGCAGATCAGTCCACAATGGTATTGCCTTATCCATACTTATTGCAACACTGATTGTTGGCTTATTGATCAGAAGAAAACAAAAAATACCGGGTAATATTATTTTATTCTCTGCTCCACTTCACGATTGGCTTTCTAGCAGCCTTCACCTCATCCAAACGCCTTACAACTGTTGTTATAGGTGCATTACGAAGTAATTCCGGGTTTTCTTCGCCCTCCTTTTTTATTTTCAGCATGATGTCTATAAATCGATCCAGAGTCTCCAGGGTCTCTGTCTCTGTTGGCTCTATCATCATAGCCTCATCGATAATCAGTGGAAAATAGATAGTCGGTGGATGGATGCCGTAATCAAGCATTCTCTTTGCCATATCCAAGGTTCTATATTTGGAAATTCCACCTGTTCCCGATAGGACAAATTCATGCTTGCAAATTGTGTCGATTGGCAGCTTAAAATGTTCTTTCAGTTGACTCTGCAGGTAGTTCGCATTTAAAACAGCCGCCTCGCTGACACGTTTTAGACCCTCAGCTCCCATGGTCAAAATATAAGTATAGGCTCTTACAAGGACACCGAACTGGCCATAAAAACCCATAATTCTGCCGATTGATTTCGGTCTGTTGTGGTCCCAATAGTAGGTATCTTCCTTCTTTTCTACTGTTGGATACGGTAGATAATCCACCAGATCAGCCCTTACCCCTACAGGTCCGGCTCCTGGTCCGCCTCCACCATGAGGCGTAGTGAAGGTCTTATGCAGATTGAGGTGTACAATGTCAAATCCCATATCGCCAGGTCTTGTTATGCCCATGATTGCATTCATGTTTGCCCCGTCGTAATAGACAAGACCGCCTGCCTCATGTACAAGTCTGGAAATTTCCACAATGTTTTTCTCAAACAACCCCAAGGTTGAAGGATTGGTCAGCATCAGCCCTGCAGTCTCTTCATTCAAAACCGCCTGCAACGCTTCCATGTCAACTCCACCGTTCTTATCAGACTTGATTTCGATGATATCATAACCAACAGCTGTTACCGAGGCGGGATTGGTCCCATGGGATGAATCAGGCACGATTATTTTCCTTCTTTTGATATCATTCCTATCCTCATGATACTTCTTGATAATCATCAGCCCTGTCAGCTCTCCCTGAGCGCCTGCGGCCGGTTGTAACGAGAATCCATCCATCCCTGTTATTTCTGAAAGCTTCTGTCCCAGATCGTACAGTAAAGCCAGTGATCCCTGTACGGTGTTCTCATTCTGATAGGGATGCAGTTTGGTGAATCCGTCCAAAGAAGCCATGTCTTCATTTATCTTAGGGTTATATTTCATGGTACAAGAACCCAGCGGATAAAAACCTGTGTCCACACCATAGTTCTTATTGGATAGATTGGTGTAATGCCTAATCACATCCACCTCATAAACCTCGGGCAAATAAGGCTTTGTCGTTCTCTGAAGCTCTTTTGGAAGGTAATCATCCAACGGTTTTACATCCACATCATTGTCAGGCAGCGCATATGCTTTTCTTCCTTTTTTTGAAAGGTCGATCATCAATTGATTATAATTTTTCATCAATGCACCTCCTTGATGATATCTACCATTTTATCTATCTCTTCTCTAGTTCTTTTCTCCGTCACGGCAAACAAAAGTTGATTTTTCTTATCTTTTTTCAACCTGGAAATATTGAGAGGTCCTATTATTTTTTCTTCATATAGCGCTTTCTCAATCTTGTCTGCATCCAATGCGGTCTCCAGCACAAACTCCTTGAAGATTGGTCCGGGATAAACCTTTTTGAATTTATTGGTCTCAAGTAGTTTTTCCATGGTGTAATTGGCTTTTGATATGCATTGCTTGGCAACGTCAACTATGCCCTCACGGCCCATGACTGATAGATATACAACAGCCATCAATGCGCAAAGACTCTGATTGGAACAGATATTGGAGGTGGCTTTTTCTCTTCTGATGTGCTGCTCTCTAGCCTGCAGTGTGAGTACGAAGCCCTGCTTGCCATCCACATCATTTGTCAGTCCGCAGATCCTGCCTGGCATTTTTCTCATCAGCTTTTCGGTAGTGCCAATAAATCCCAGATAAGGTCCCCCAAAATTCTGGGGAATTCCAAGACTTTGTCCTTCACCTACAACAATGTCAGCTCTGTATTCACCTGGTGACTTAGCGATACCAAGGCTGATTGGGTCTACATTCATGATCAGCAGGCTCTTGTTTTCATGGGTCACTTTTTCTATTGGGGCTACATCTTCAACAACTCCATAAAAATTCGGACTCTGAATAATGACTGCTGCCGTATCCGAATCAATCAGTTTCAGATCTTCCAAATCCGTTTTCCCATCTATCTCCGGGATTTTTATTAGCTTTATCTCCCTGAAATGACAGTAGGTTTCAAGCACCTTCCAGGTTTCCGGATGAATAGTGGATGATACTGCCACTTTGCTTCTGTTGTTGACCCTGATCGCCATAATAGCCGCTTCTGCAGTTGCAGTTGCGCCATCATACATGGATGCGTTGATGACATCCATACCTGTCAGTTCAGCCATCATACTCTGAAACTCAAATATATACTGCAGTGTTCCCTGGCTTACTTCAGGTTGGTAAGGGGTATAGGATGTATAGAACTCAGATCTTGATGCGATGTGTCTGACAACTGAGGGGATATAATGGTCATAGGAACCGGCGCCCAAGAAGCTGGTATAATCATCCAGATTGTTATTCTGATTGCTGAGTCTTTTCATTAACTTTTGGACTTCCAGCTCGCTGTAAGAATCATTGATATTCAGTTTACGATTTAATTTTATGCTCTCGGGAATATCACTGAATAAATCATCAATGCCCTTAACACCAATTTTTTCTAGCATATATTTCTGATCTTCTTGCGTTAGGGGGATATACCTATTCATTTTATTCCTCCTCTTGAATATGCTCCTCATACTGCAATGCGGTCATAAGAACTTCTATGTCCGATTTATCCTTTATCCTGATTTTAATAATCCAATTTTCGTAAGCATCTTCGTTAATCAATTCTGGGCTTTCCTCCAGTATCTCATTCACTTCCAATATAACACCAGATACAGGCATGTAGACATCATTGGCTGCTTTGACTGATTCTACTGCCCCGAATGAATCCTGGGCATCAAATTCGTCTCCTACTGATGGCAAATCAACAAATACAATATCACCTAATTCATGCTGTGCAAAATCACTGATGCCAATATATGCCTCTCCATCTTCAATTCTCAGCCATTCATGGCTTTTCGCATAGTATAGCCCTTCTAATATCTTCATTTCTGATCCTCCTGTTTTTTATAATTTTTATTGAGAAATTTTCTTGAAACGATAATGGCTTTTAGGGTTTTATTCCGAATTTGTATGTAGATTTCTTTGCCAATACCCGCATAGTTCGATGATATCAATGCCAACCCTAGTGATTTATCCAGAGTAGGTGATTTATATCCTGTTGTAACATGCCCGATCTCCTGACTCATCTCATCGACTACAATACAATCCGCTCGAGCGATGCCTTTGTCAATCAGCTCAAATCCAACGATTTTTCTTTTCAATCCATTTTTCTTCTGAGTCTTCAATGCATCTTTTCCTTTAAAATCATACTTGTCCAGCTTCACACAAAATCCGTAACCGGCTTCCAGTGGAGAAATGGTTGCTGACAACTCATGTCCATACAATGGAAGGTTTGCCTCAAATCTTAGTGTGTCTCTTGCTCCAAGACCACATGGAAGGATTCCATATCGACTGCCGCTTTCCAATAGCTTGTTCCAGATGTTTTCAATATCACCATTGTCAGTGTAGATTTCAAATCCGTCTTCACCAGTATATCCAGTCCTGGATATCAGGCATTCCGTGCCAAAAAGATTGATTTTTTCAGCAAAAGTAAAAAATGACAACTCGGATAAATCGATGCTTACATGCTCTTGAAGCAACTTTTCAGCATCTGGCCCTTGGAGGGCCACTTCAGCCATAAAAGGTGATTCGTCAGAGATGTTGATGTTCATTTTTGTCTCTTCAGCAACCCGATGGATCCAGTCTAAATCTTTTTCGATATTGCCAGCGTTGATGATCAATAGGTAATTATCAGCATGTTTTTTATATACCAGCAGATCGTCTACTACACCCCCATTCTCATAGCACATCATGGCATATTGAATTTCATTGTCTCCTAATAATTTTACATCATTTGTAATCAAATAGTTAATAAATTTTTCAGATTCCTCTCCCTTTATGATAACCTCACCCATATGGGATACATCAAACAGACCGACGCTGTTTCTAACAGCGTGGTGCTCTTCCGTGATATTGGAATACTGTATTGGCATTTCCCAACCGCCAAACTCGACCATTTTAGCGCCTAATCTGACATGGACGTCATAAAGAGGTGTCTTTTTCAAATCATTCATAGCAATCATCTCCTCGTTATTATTTACACAATTAAAAAAAGATTGTAGGCTTGTGCCATACAATCTCTGTCTGTTATACCTGAGAGCTTCTTGCTGAGCAATTTCTCCTTCGGTGCCGTTATGACCACAAACGGTCTCTTCAGAGTCCCATCAGATTGCGATTCCCGTGCCTGAGAGTTTCTATGGATTATCGGCTATCATCCATATTTCACCTTCGGCTATCATTTAAGATATCTCACACAATCTTCAACGGATATTTGATTACAAACATTATATCACAACTATCTTACAGATTTAAACACAATGTTTTAAAATCTTTCAAAAT
>LGGM01000156.1 GCA_001509345.1 Clostridiales bacterium 38_11 | reverse complement strand
ATCCTCTTTTAGAGATGGGTTGCCCTCTATCGCTCTGCTGCGATCTGGATTATCGTCAAATACAAGGTTGTTCAGTGTGTCTTCATAGGATTCAAGACGGACATATTTGAAACATTGAGAGATGCCTGTGTCACGACTTGTAGGCTTGCCATCCTTCCATTCTGTGGAGTATATGATTTTCTGTATGCGGGGTTTAAGCACTGTGTCGAAATAATCTCCCATTTCAACAAGGATGTATTTACGCTTGCCACTACCTGGATTAATCAGATTATCTTCACGATTTAGGTTTATCACGGCATGACCGGTAGTACCAGAGCCGGCGAAATAATCGAGGATGATACCATTCTTTTCGTTATTAATTCCAGCATCAATGCAATCTTTAACTGTATATAAAGATTTTGGATAAGTAAAAGGATTTTCTGGCAGAATGTTATTTAATACAACACTTCCCCAGCTGTTCGCACTATATCTTTTATCAGACCACAAAGATTTATATCTAAATTTTGTTTTCTTCCTGATAATATCCCATTGTCTTTTTTTTGCATCATATTCTGCAGTCAATTCTGAAAATATTGATTCAACAGTGTCTCTTGCAAAAACCCATTTGCTTTCTACATTTGATGGATCAATGGGGTAAACCTCAATAATACCGTCATCTCGTATCACATTAATACTTTCTGGATGGAAATTGTCAGAACAAACATCGCCAAAGCCTATAATTTTTCCATTTTTTACGAAAATAGGATAAAAACAGTTTGCCGCTGATTCTCGTAGGTGATTCTTTCCAGATGATACATTACGTAACGGTCGAACATCTGGCTGTGATTCCCGCATTCTATCTTCTCTATCTTCAAGTCCAATTAATGATTGATTTTGAGGGAAGACAAAATGTGCAAATTCATGTGTGAATGAAAAATTATTACCTTGTTGTCCTGTTGGATTGTGTACAATTGATATAATAGCATCTTCACATAATGGGAATGCATCATCATATATCAAAGCCAGCCTTGAATTTTCAATTTCATCAATTGCAGTAACATAGACAAATTTCTTATCAAGCATTATCTTTGAAGCATTTATTCTTCCAAGAATAAGAGAAAGCCACGAGGAGTGTTTATATGTGTTTTTATATAAAATCTCACTTGACTGAGCATTATACGGCGGATCAATATACACACATTTCACCTGCTCCCGATATCGCTCTTGTAAAAGATTCAGTGCTTGAAAATTTTCCGAATGAATCAGCAATCCATCGCACTGCTCATCAAAATCATCTATTGATTCTATTAGCCTTGCTTTGAATTCATCACTGAAGAAAGCTGTATCTAATACCAGCTTGTTGTTCGCCTTAAGGAACTCCACGGTCAACGGTACCGTATAGGATATGGTTTCTTCTTCAAATAAATCTTTAGTCCTATTCTTATTATTTTCATCTGATGCCCCAATCTCGTCTATGGCAAAGAGCTTTACCCACTCCTCACGTTGTGCATCGTTCGCAGCAATCTCACCATACAATTCTTCCGGAACTCGATCCAGCGTGATGCAATAGTTTGTTTCGGTGACAAACTTCTTTTTTAGCCATAGCTTTTTCTGGAAATTTTCAAGCTGGGCGAGAAAGTCAATCAGCTTGGTGGCTATCTTACGGATCACTTTGATCTTTGCAAGATAGCTCTCGACGGCTGGCGCATCGGCATTCTCAATGTCGTCAAGGCGCATCACTTCGTTTTTGATATAGAAATCAAGTTCCCGTTTGAGGAAGCTACCCAGGTCTTTGTGAATAAAGTAATCACGGGTATTACGAGCGGTGTACTGGTTAATGTATTTCGCAAGAAGCGGTCGGTTGGGAATCTTATCTGTTGGGGCATACAGGTTCATTGCATTAAGATATTCCTTACCTTTTTCTGTTTGCGAAACTGCCTCAATAATCTTATGAGTGATTGCAAGATTCGGCATATCACCTTTATTTAAACTTTTGCCAAATTTTTCTTTTAGCGCCTTTTCTGTCTCTGGTTCCACATCATTCTTTCCACCAGGCAAGGATTTGTATTCAAAATTAACAACCAGTTCTCCGGAATCAT
>LGGM01000011.1 GCA_001509345.1 Clostridiales bacterium 38_11 | reverse complement strand
AAAAAGCAAAAAGAATTGGGCATTCTTTTTGCTATCGGATCGGTCGTTTCAAATATCAGTTTTGTTCTAATGTTACTTCGTCTGTTTTCTTTCCAACTATTTTGACAAATATATAGATACCTACAAAACCAAAGACCAGTGCAATCATGTCGCCTGCAAAGCTTTCTAGGAATCCAACGATTAGGTAGGATACCATTGCAAATGCCGCCCCTGTCAAAGCATAAGGTATCTGAGTCTTGACGTGATCCATATGGTCAGCTCCAGAAGCCATTGATGACATGATGGTTGTATCTGATATCGGTGAACAGTGATCTCCGAATATCGACCCGGAAAGAACAGCACTTAATGTCGCAAGTACTAACGTCGAGGTAGTAGGATCTCCCGTCACATAGGCTGTCGCCAGTGGAACGGCCAGCGGCACAACAATAGCCATAGTTCCCCATGACGTGCCTGTGGAGAAAGCAACAATACAGGATATACCAAATACCAGTATCGGCAGAAGTATTGCCGGTACAGTTGTTGAGACAACTTGAATCAGGAAGTCAGCAGTTCCGACATCACCTACAACTCCACCGATTGACCATGCAAGGATTAATATGATAGCTGTAATTAGTAGAGATTTACATCCGTCTACCCAAGAATCCAAAATTTCTCCAATATTCATGATCTTTCTTGCCCACGCCATGACACCTGCAACTATACTGCCAAGAACAGCTGACCAGATCAATACGACTGAAGCATCTGCATTTCCGAAGCAACCTCTTATATCAGAAAAAGGTATGCTACCTTCACCTAAAACCCAGCCATTGTACCACAATCCGAAGAAAGTGGTTAAAATAAGAACCGCAATCGGGACCACTGCGTTGGATACCTGCAGCTTGATTTCCCTTTTGTCCGCAAATTCTTCAGTATCAAGGGTAGACATAGGTTTAGCATTGTCTCCCAACACCTTTCCGGTGGTTCTGGCTCTGACCTCAGCAGCATACATTGGGCCGTAATCGCGACCTTGAAGGATCAGATTATAAATCAAAACCAATGTGAAAATATTGTAGAATGCATAAGGTATTGTATTTAGGAAAACCATAAAGAAGTTCCCCTCTATTCCCATGCCGGTAAAGACATCGGAAATCAAACCAATCTCATAGCCAATCCAAGTGGATATGAACGCCATCCCTGCTACCGGTGCTGCAGTAGAGTCAACAATATAGGAAAGCTTTTCCCGTGAAACATTCATTTTGTCTGTCAATGGTCTCATGGTCGGTCCAACAATCAGCGTATTGGCATAGTCATCAAAGAACACCAGTATACCCATTAGAGTTGTTACCAACTGTGCGCTTCTGGCATTCTGTGCCTTTTTGGCCAAAGCATCCGCAATAGCTTTGGTTCCACCCATCTTGCCGATTATGCCAATCATACCACCTATTGACAATGTAAAAATAATAATACCTGCATTCCACCCGTCAGCAAGACTACCGAGTATATAGGAATCCAGGGTTCTTAGAAATGAAATAAAAGGATTATAGCCATTAAGCATCATAACCCCAGAAAAAATACCCAAAAACAATGATAAGATTACTTGTTTGGTTAAGAATGCAAGTGCGATTGCCAGCAATGGCGGCAATAGAGATAATGCGCCATATGGGCTACCACCGTCTTCAGCGGCAAAGGCAGTGACTGTAAATAATGTCAACATCAATAATACGAGCCCAAAAATTCTAAGTTTGGTTTTCATGATAAACCCCCTTGTTTTTTAACCGATCCGATTCTAGTATCAAATGAATATTTATAATTGATTAATGAAAATATTCATAAAACACTATCAAAGCAATTATATCATAGAATTTTTGAATGTTAAATAATAATTCCTAATTATTTTATTGACAATATAATTTTTTTTATATCTTCAAATTGATGGATTATATAATCAGGTTTTACAGTCAGGAGATTCGTATCCATATTGCTCCAGGAAACTAAAACAGACTTTACTCCAGCATTTCTAGCACATTCCAAATCAAAAACAGTATCGCCGATGAAAATTGTTTCAGGTTTCGTTCCACCCAGTTCTTCTAGACATTTCAGCAGGGGTTCAGGATGAGGCTTGTGGTTGATGCACTTGTCTGCTGTTATGATCGACTTAAAATATTTTGTGATATTATACATTTCAAGGATTTTCATCGCAGTAAAGTCTAATCTGGATGTGACTATTCCTAAAGTATAATTATTCAGATAGAGTTCTTCTATGATTTCCCCTGCACCATCATAAAGCTTCATGTATGTGTCAAAATTCTCGTGATGATATTCTCTGTATTCATTGACAACTGTTTTATAATCCTGATCAAACTCGGCTCTAATTACTTTCTCCAAAATTTCACCAAAGGTTTTTTTGATATGGCTCTCACTGACTTCGTGTCCTTTAAACTTCTTGTAGATATGCTGAAAGGACTTTATTATCAGGTCTTCGGAGTCCGCAAGTGTACCATCCAAATCAAATATTACATTTCTTATCATAAAATCTCCGGTTCTCCAATTTCATTATCATTTTCATCGATTGTAATGCTTTTTATGACCTGCGGCTCCTTCGGTTTATCTCTGAAATCAGTTTTAACCTCAGCTATCTTATCAACTATGTCAAGTCCCTCTGTAACTTTCCCGAAAGCAGCATAGTTGTTGTCAAGATGCATTGAAACACCATGCATAATAAAGAATTGAGACCCTGCAGAATCTGAATGTTGAGATCTTGCCATCGAAATAACACCTTTCTCGTGTTTTATATCATTTTTCACTCCATTGATTCCAAATTCTCCTTTGATGCTGTAGCCAGGTCCACCTGTTCCAGAGCCACTTGGGCATCCGCCTTGAATCATAAAGCCTCTGATAACCCTGTGAAATATCAATCTGTCATAGAACCCTTTTTTTGCCAGAGATACAAAGTTTTTCACTGTGTTTGGCGCTTTGTCAAAATAGAGATCTCCACGAATCAAGTCACCATTTTCCATTTCAATTGTAAATCTAGGATTTTTCATTATATCTCCTCCATTAGTTTCTCAGTTTTAACTTTTTTATAGTACCGATTATTTTATTGTATTCATCATTTGATAAAGATCCATAAATAGTACTGCTTTTTAATCGATTATAATAGTCTGATATGAAAATCTCGGCTTCAGTTGTAAAACCGACTTTAGATAAACCATAAGTAACATTCAGTATGTAAAGTTCCATAAGCTTGAATCGTTCCGTGTCATTCACGACTGTGTTGTTTGTGATGCTGACTCCGACATTGTTGACATTGATAAAAGCTACAGGGTTCAAAGGCAAGTCGATATATCTGAGCAAAAGCTCATAAAAGTCTGCCATCTGATTCGTGCTGATGTAGTGCTGGAATATAATAAAATCAATCTCAGATTGAATGAATATATCATTGGAGCTTTTTTTCAGACTAATCAAATAATTGACTACCTTGTTGTCAACTCCGTGCTTTACAATCTCATGAAGTAACAACAATCTATTAGGGATTGTAAGACTTGTATCTCCAATCATAGCATTTAGAATCTCATTGCTGTATCCCGTCATCAATTCTGCGGTCAGATTGCCATTTTTCAAAAGATAATAATTCAATCCGAACACATTGAAATATCCCTCGTTTTTCAGTTCATTGAGTGTTTTGGTCGGATCTGTGTCATATAAAGGCTCATCATCTGGAAAGATATACCCACCAAACGAAAGATACTCCATGGTCGTTATTGCTTTAATGTACCTAAAATCATCATCTGTCAGGTTTCTGTTGTCATATGTATGAAAGAAAGGGAAACCATTTTCAAGTTCCTGTGGTGGAAAAACAATTTCAGATATGGTATTGACTTTGTTGTAAGCCGCTTCTTCATAGATTTTTTTTGTCAATACAGCAGCCTCTGCCCTCGTAAGATTTGCAGCCCCTCTGAATTCATTATTGCTGTAACCTAAAATAATCCCATTACTATATAATGTTGTCAGTTCATTGTAAAAACTGTTGCTCTCTTTTATATCATTGAAAGGCAACTCTATGGTTGATACCGGTGGCAGATTCAATGCTGCTGTTAGAGCCGCTGCCTGTTGACGTGTGATAAAACTATTTGGATTCAATTTGTTGCCAGGAAACACATCGTAAATTGTATAATCAATTCTTGTATTCTGTACCATGTAATGATTGAACGATAAAATATAGGTGTACGCCCAATGGTTCATTGTTATATCTGTATAATTAACTGTTCCTTTTGTTACCAGATTGACAACGCCGTTTTCATTGCCAATTTTATATAAAACCTTGAAGAACTCTGCAACAGATATGTTTCTGTCCGGACGAAATGTAAAATCTCCATAGCCTTGGAAAATCTTAAGATTATTGGTAGCTTGATAGATGTCCGTTTCAGCCCAATGATTGTATATATCAAAATAATAAGTGTTTGCTTGTGCTGTGTTTATTGATCCTATCAGCAGCAGCACTATTATCATTAACAGTATCGCTTTTTTCATATTATCCCTTCTTTCTTGATTCATTTGATTCTATTATAGATCATCATTCTTTCATTTTGATCAATATCAAAATAGTCATAAAGATACTCATTTACCAGTACCATCATCTTATCATATCTCATAGGACTTGCAATGATATTTTCAGGAATAAACACAAACGGCATTTTTTTCAATATGTAAGGGTAGTACTCAAACAAATGGGATCCCATCCTTTTAGCACTGCTTTTAATCACAAATTCGAACACTTCAGAGTTCAGAAAATAAAGTGTTTCATTAAGATTTAAATCTTTATCTTTAGGGAGCATCATATAAATATCAGCACTGAAATAACAATGTCGGGTATCCAGGGTGAACTGATTGCAAGAACCCTTATATGGGAATAAGATCTTATCTCTTTCAAACAAATCCTTCGTTCGGCCCCATTGAAGATCATACCACCGTCTGACACCGGTAACACATTCTCTTCTTCTTTTCAGTCTGTCTTTGAATTTTTCAAGGTATTTTTTTGTGTTTGGCATCTCTTCTATCACATGATTGTTTGGATAAATCAGTTTCAGCGTTCTTGATCCAATAATTCCATCATTTCCTTTTAAATAGCTGCTTTTGATCCAGTTTACAAGCAGTTCGTTTTCAATGCCATATTGTCGGATAATAGCGTCATCGACTATGAAAGCTTCGTCACAACCCGTTATAATGCCTTGGTAAATATAAAAGACATCATTGATTAGTACATCGGATTTCTTCTTTATCTTATTCATTATTGCTTGTGTTTGACTGTCATTTATGTCCCAGACCGCACCATTAAGAGAGTCACTTTCAATTTCATAGTTTTTTTGCCTGTTAAGGTCTATTATCTTGATTTCCTTTTGTTCACTGCCCTTTGACAATGTAATAATCACCGGACTGATTCCTATGTGTTGAAAAAGATTCAATCCCCCATAATCAATGATACTAATAACAGTATAGTGATTTGCAATGAATTCCCTTAGTGTTTTGGCGTGCTCTGCTTCAAGAAAATATCTTGAAGTGATAAAACTCAAAAAACCATATTCATTAAGATCTGAAAAGCATTTTTCAAAAAAACAATATGAAATATCTGCCTTGTCAGAATAGACAAGGTATTGTTTTTTCAACGCTTTCTTATAAGATATTTGAAGATTTTTGTGCCCTATGTAAGGTGGGTTCCCAATAATCAAATCAAATGAATGCTGTTGATCATAAAAAAGATAATCAACTGTTTTGATATTTGGATCGTCTAAACAATCTGACATGATTCTTAAATTTGCCGAAGCAAGAAAAGCCGTAAACGGGTCAATATCGCATCCATATAGGTTGTTTTTCAAAATGTGAGATTCGACATGGCTTAAATCAATCTCAAAGTGTTCTGCAAGATAATCCCGGTTTTCATCAATCATATCAACGATTGTCCTAAAAGCCTCTATTAGAAAATCGCCACTGCCGCATGCCGGATCAAATATCTTCATATAAGGATTTAAAAGATACATACTTTCTATTGGTGTATTGGCTATCATTTCCTTAATTGTTTTAGAGGGTGTAAACACCTGTCCCAATTTTTTCTTCAGATTTGTAGGAATCAGATTTTTATAGATTTCTCCAGGCAGATACTGAGCCTCTCTATTTGGAGTATTTATAAATATTTTGTGTAGCTCCAACCTATAATCTTCACTTGACTTCAGGCACAAGTCACTCAGAAAAGAAGGTATACCAATACCTTCAAAGAAAAACCGAAGATATTCCAGGACTGTCGTTTGAATTGTCTCCAGACCAACAGGCTGGTTTTTGATAGCTTGTTTTAAAGATTTAATCAGCAAATCCATCTCTCCAGTCTTATTTTTTCATCAATTTCTCTATCTCATAGGTTTCTTTTGGTATGTCAGAAGAGAGATTGATATTTCCACCATGTGTTATCAGAATATTGTCTTCGATTCTTATTCCTATTCCCTCATCCCATACATAAAGTCCCGGCTCAACAGTAATCAGACAACCTGGTTCCAAAGGCTTCTCCCTATCACCCACGTCATGAACATCCAAACCAAGATAATGTGAAACACCATGGTAATAGAATTTTGTCAGTTCATCCATATTGTTGAGTAATTTCAGATTCAATAGGCCTTCAAATATTATAATTTTTGCAGTCTCGTTCAACTCGTTGATCGTGATTCCCGGTTTTGCGGCATCAATCACCCTCTTATTGGCTTCCAGGACAATTTCATATAATACCTTTTGACGCTTAGTGTAAATGCCATCGGCTGGAACTGTCCGTGTGATGTCGGAGCAATACTTGTTTTTATTGACTCCTAAATCAAAAAGGATCATGTCACCGGATTTGACCTCCTGATTGTTCTTTATGTAGTGTAATATCAATGCATTGCCACCTGAAGCTGCAATTGTCTCAAAAGAAGGTTCTGCGCAATTAAGGTTCAGAATGAGATTGTAATGCGCCTCCATTTCATATTCCTTCATTCCAGCTTTAATATTCTGAAGCATGTGACAAAAGGCATCTTTGGTAATCTTAATCGACTCTTTAACACTTTCAATTTCAGATTCATCCTTTACTCTTCTCATATCGGATATGATTGGGTGAAGATTTTTTTGGATAATATGGGGATATTTGCCAATCAATTTTGATGAGTACTTATTTGCGATAGTGGCATTGCTTTCAAAACTGTGGTTTTCAAGATCCAGATAAGCATAGCTGATAAAGTTATTATTCAATAATTTCAGCAGATAATCATCAAAGTCCTCATAAAAATTGATTTCTTTGATTCCGGATTTAGATCTGCATTCATCTTCTGTCAGGTATAATCCAAACCATTTTTCCAAGTCGGCATTTCGCTTTTTGATAAATAGCATCTCTTTTATCTTGTTATTCTTCTTTTCACACAGATATATCACATCATCCCTATCTATACCTGTCAAATAGAAGAAATGATTGTTTGTATAAAACTTGTAATCCGCATCGGCTGATTTTACAACAGATGATCCAGAAAAAAGGATAACAGTACTATCATCGGATAGCTGTTCGTGTAAGGATTGTCTTCTTCTGCAATAAATATTTTTCATTACTCGCTCCTTGTATGAATGATATATATATTATATCTGAAATCCAACAAAAAGATAAGAACTGATTTCCCTATTGTCTCCTCAAAGCTTCAACAGGCGAAAGATTTGAAGCCATATAGGCAGGATACACACCGAATAGCAAACCTGAAGTCAATGCCACCACAGTAGCGATTCTTACTGCCTCAATGCTTATTACTGCCGCAAAACCATTTGACTTGAAAATATTAATCAGCCATATACCAACGAATACACCCAGTATACAACCTATTATGCTGACATAAAAAGCCTCCAGCATAAATTGAAACAGCAGATCAGTCTTTTTGGCTCCCAAGGCTCTTCTGACGCCAATCTCACCGGTTCTTTCACTAACAGCAACAAGCATGATGTTCATTATACCCAGACCACCAACCAACAATGATACAGCAGCGATTCCTCCAAGTAGGAGTGTCATGATTCTGTTTGCATCATTGGCCTCATCGACAAGCTGATTCAAGCTGGTGATTGTGATAACATCCTCGCCACTTGTAAATATGTCATTTGGAGGTGTTTCCAGTGGAGGCTCAGGCATTGGCATATCCGGAATTTTCATCTCTTCTGGTGGCATCTCACCACCATCATCAGGATTAGTGGTATTGACGGGTGTTCCTTGAATCTTTCTACTGTAGATTCTACTTAGTTGGACGATCGCCAGAGAGGTATCCTTCTCATCCAGGGCCTTGCCCCAGATCTCATCTACCGTCCTTATATCATTCAATCTCATGGCGGTAGTATATGGAACGACTATCTTGTTGTCTATATTCTCTGCTTTCCCGTCACCCTTTTTTTTCAAAACACCTACAATTGTGAAGTTTAGATCATCTATAGTTATAGTATAGCCAACAGGACTTCTCCCATTCAACAATGAAACTGCCACATTATAGCCCAATACACAGACCGGAGATCTGGTATCGACATGGAGAGTTGTAAAAAAATTTCCAGCTTGCAATTGATGATCTTTAATTTCAGGGTATTGACTATTGACACCCAAAACTTCGATATCTCCTCTGGTACGTCGCCACCTCACATATTCCTTGGAATTTGTGACAGGTGTTGCGGATTTTATGGCATCAACCCTTTCCATAATCTCTTTATACTCATCAGCTTGAAAACTATAAACACCGCTATTAGCTTTTAGTACAATAACATTCTGTCCTAGACTCTCGAATTGTTCTACAACTGCAATTCTTGCTCCTTCTCCAATACCCATGAGGCTTACAACTGATGCAACTCCAATTGTAATGCCCAGAACCGTCAAGGATGTTCTTAATACATTGGAAATTAAACCGGAAGAAGCCATTTTAGAATTGAACAGCATTCTAATCAGAAATGACTTTAAGCCTTTATTGTTTTCCATAAATCTCACACCCCATCATTAATTATTAGGCAGTATGCTATCAGAGTCTTTTATATGCTGGCTAGGGAGTAGATCGGAACTGCTGCCGGTTATGACCTGATCTCCCTCTTCAAGCCCTGACAAAACCTCTGCATATCTGTAATTGATCAGTCCTGTTTCTATTGTCACTGCAACCACAGTATCATCCTCTCTCAATATCTCTACTTTAGGCATACCATTTTCTTCAAATACCGCTTCAATCGGTATCAGCAAAGTCCCTAAAGATTCTCCCGCATCAATAAAGCATTGAGCAAGCATACCAGGCCTTAATGCTCCACTACCGCTTACTCCGATTTCCACGGAATACTTGATGATGCCACTGGAATCCTTGCCTGATTGGGACACTCTTGTTACATTTCCTTCAAACACTTCACCTGGCAATGCGTCCACTGTAACAACTACAGGGGCATCTTGTCTGATATAGACCACATCAATATCATCCACTTCTGTCCAGACCATCATGTTACCAGTGTTGAATATGTCTCCTACCCATTCGCCAGGCATAATGGTCTCACCTTGTGTTCTCCAAAATCCTGCAACTACACCATCCATTGGGGCGGTCACAATCAGATTGCTTTTCAGTTCTTCCGCTTTCTGAATCGTCCGTCTGATATTATTGATCTCATCCAATCTGCCCTGTATCATAAGTCTGACTTCTGCACCTGCCAATCTGACAATTTCCTGACCGGCTTCTACATAATCCCTTTCATTGACCAATACATCCGTCACAACAAGCTCTTCAGAAGATATTGCGCTCTTATAGATTCTTTTCTCATTGACATATCCTGTCACTCTGCCCTGATCTACCAAAGTAGTATCTGGAAGATTGGATGTGGGAGATGTCGCGGTACTAACGGAGGCTACCATGTTGGTTTGGATGAGACCTGGGTTCTTGGCCTTGATGACGCCCCAGTGAACATAGCTCAATCCAAACTCTCCGGTATCATCCGGCACAGGGTTGGGATTCAAGGATTCTATAAAACCCTCGTAATAACCCTCAAAATACGGGAATTTGAGTAAAATTCGCTGGCCCTCATAAAGAGATGGATACTCATTTTCTTTGGCTTTAAAGGACATTTTGAATTCAGAATCATTGATAATATTTGCAATTAGGCTGCCTAGCTCTTCGCCTTCCACAGCACTTAACTCTGTCACTCTGCCGGCGATAGGTGAAATGATCACAATACCATCATATGGATTGACACTTTCAATATTCCTCACATCAATACCCAGAAGTTGAGCAAGATAATCTCTTTTGGTTTCCAGATCGGTTTTCAAATCAGTAATCCGATTATCCAAGTCAGTTGATGTGAGTCGTAATACAGGATCTCCCATTTTAAGAGAAGCTCCTTCTTCAGCTAGGAATTCTGCTATGGTAAATGAAACTCCACCAAATTCCGGATCTGTAATTTGAGGTACTCTTATACCTCCTCCATAGGAAGCATTAAGCTGACCTGAGGTATTAACGCCAACATTTATATCACCTCTGAATACTGGGGATGTGGAATAAGTGGTTTTTGGTGTGCCTTCTTCGTCCGTACTAGGCATTAATTGGTTTATTGCATAGTACCCGCCCACAACCACCAAAACCAGTATTATTATGATAGGAATATACTTTTTTATCATTTTTTTCCCTCCAATACACCATTAAAGTCGATTTTATTGATTTCACCATCAATCAATCTGATGATTCTCTTTCCATAGGCAGCAATTGATTCTTCGTGTGTTACCTGAACGATAGTCATATTCAAATCCTCGTTCAATTGTGTGAATAAATCCATAATATTATTGCCGGTAGTACTGTCCAGTGCTCCTGTCGGTTCATCAGCCAGAATGACTGAGGGATTTCCCACCAATGCTCTGGCTATAGCAACACGTTGTTGTTGACCTCCTGAGAGTTGTGAGGGAAGATGCTTCATCCGCTCCTTCAATCCAACTTTTTCAAGGGCTTGTTCTGACATTTCCCGTCTTATTTTTCCTCTGATACCTCTATAGATCAATGGAATCTCGACATTTCTTAAGGCATTCAATTCACCCAATAGATTGAAGCTTTGAAAAACAAATCCGATAAACCTATTTCTAATTTCCGATAATTGATTGTCGTTCATTGTTTCTACACTATTTCCATCCAGAAAATAGGTGCCGCTTGAACTCTTATCAAGGCATCCGATAACATTCAATAAAGTTGACTTTCCAGATCCGGATGGCCCCATAATTGATATAAACTCTCCATTTATAATTTCAAGATTTATGTTTTTAAGGGCATTCAATCTGATTTGTCCTATTCTATACTCTTTTGATATGTCTTTCATAACGATAACACTCAAAATAACACCTCCTGTGACATCATATATAGACGTAAGCAATTCAGGAAAGTTCCTGAATATAGAAAAAATAAGTGAAATTTCACTTATTTTAATATATCTATCTCAATTCCGTCAATCCAAATTGAATATGGAGATGTATATTCGAAATACATATCTATTCTGTCGGCGTTTCCCAATTGAATGCTTGTCAGATTGAGCTTCCAATTCGTGCTGTTCAGTGTCATCTTCTGATTGGAGTATGAAACGATGCTATTGTTTTCAACTACTTCCATAATGACCGAACCCTCCAGATTATCAGCATCACTGCTTAGCCTAAGGGTGATTCCAACCTCCCGTTCTTTAAGGTACCTGAATTTTTCATTGTTCAGATCCACAACTGCAAAAAGGGTCTTCTGATTTTTTTCAGTATCGTTTTTTATCATTAACGCGGTATAACCATCATAGTATCTTGAAAAATCTATGTCAGCTGTAGTGGATCCATTTGTAAGCTCTATCAGCTCTTTGCTGAAAAAGTCATTGATTGTTTCAGGGAGATCACTGGCATTGTTATTGCTTTCACCATTTTCTCCCGATGGGTTGACAGTCGTTTCAGTCTGACTTGCGTTGCCCGTCTCTGTAGGTTGTTCAATCTCATTGTTTCCGCATCGACTTAAAAAAAGTATCATCAGTGGTATAATAATGATTGCCACAATTGCCATCAATCTTAATTTTTCCCTGCCGAAAGCCATCTGATCCGTTTCTTCCAATGGACTTTCTAACGCTTCAAAAAAAACCGGATCATTATCCGTTAATGTTTCATCTCTCTCAAAGCTGTCATCATCATTCAACAGCAAATCGGTATCGGGTGTTTTGTTGTTGGTAACCAGAACAAGAGAATAGGTGGATGAATGTTTGAATGCTTCAATCACTTGAGATATGTTCAAATATTGGTTTGAATAGCATCGAACCACTAATCTTGCTATATCAGGCGGTAATCTTTCTGAAATATTAAATTCATTTATGAACTCACCTGTATAAATACAATGGATATAATTGCCAGCCTGTCGGACCAACAAACTCTCGCTTATATCATAGCTCTGACTGAATCTTAGCAAATTCTTGAATTCGATTTTACCGTCAATAACCAACACATTATCTGGGCCTGTCATGGCCTCTTGAATTAGATCGGCAAAAACCTCAATCTTTTCGAACTCTGTCAGTAAACTTGTCGTCAAATCAAGCTGTTGTCTCATTTTCAGCGTATTTGTATTGATATATTCTGTGAGTGTGATGGCATCCAGTACTGGTGTCGCGATATAAGCCCGGTCATCATTTCTGCCTGCTGCAAGTACATTTGGCATTACATCTGTCAATAAATCGATATCCAGCAGCTCGATTATCCTTGGGCTCAATATGATGTTATTGAAAAATTCCGTGTTGTTTTGATTGTTGACACACAATGATACCCTCTGAAAACTATTTTCAAAAACTACTTCTTTTACATCATAGTTGTTTAAATATCCCATCTGGCCACCTCGTTTTCCATTATTCTATTCCAAAAGAGTTTATAACTCCGAATCATCTTTTTCATCAATTTCATAATCTACATCAACAATAATATGATCAGGATCCAAATCTTTTTTTTCCTCATTATAGTATTTCAAAAGTGTTCTATCTACCAGCTTTAACAATACTACAAAAACAACCAGATCATCTAAGATTCCAAATCCCAGAACAGGTAGAGGAATCAGATCAATCGGGTTTAATATGTAAAACAGCATTAAAATAATCGGTATTTTATCTACAAACCTGATCCTACTGTTAAACAACAATCTGAGCACAGATTTCAAACGGCTAAAAATATTCATATAATCACTTCTTCACACAATCAGTATTTCTACATCTTCCAATTTTTTTCTCAGTTTTTCTTCGAAAGGATTTTTCTTATTTGGAGACTTACCCATTACAATCGTTCCAATTTCATTTTTTTTTGCAAATTCGACCATTGTGTTGATTACATTCTTTGATCTTCTGACTATCAATTCTGCTCCCAAGACCTTAGTGATGCCGAAGAGGTACTCCAAAGCATCTCCATCCGAATAATCATTCAAAAATTTGTCGTTTTCATTGACTACATGCATTACAAATAATTGGTCATCATTGTTCTGAAGAAGTCCATTCCCTTTTTCTATAAGTCTTTCACATGTTTTCTGTTGCGTGACACAAACCATAATATTATTGTTAACCAATATAAAGCTCCTTAAACTTATTGGCGGGAGTAGGTGGGAATCGAACCCACCCAGGATGCTATCAACACCCCACACAGGTTTTGAAGACCAGGAAGCACACCAGCACTTATTTACTCCCATGCAAAATCAGAGTATATCATATTTTATAGATATATTCTACCATAGTTAGCTGTATAAATAAACAAGCGAATATTCAATCAAAAACTTCTTGTGATTCAAAAACATCTATGTTTTTCTCATCAATATCAGACTCGATGACTCTTAACAGCGCATCAACCGTTTCTAGGCTTGTAAATAAATCAACCCCATTTTCAACTGCCTTTCTTCTAATGATGAAACCGTCTCTCCTGCTGTCATTGGCTTTGGTTGGTGTATTTAGGACAATACTGACTTTCCCGCTTTGTATCATCTGAAGAATGTTGTTATCCTCACCTATTTTATTGACCAACTCAGTCTCTATGCCGTTTTCTTTTAAAGTCAGATGTGTTCCTGGTGTGCAAGCCAAACGATAACCTTTGTCTGTAAATCTTCTTGCTATAGGGATGAATCTGCTTTTGTCCTCAGGTCTTAAAGTCGCCAGTATGAATTTGTTCTTGTCTGGGAATCTGATTCCTGCACTTAGAAAGCCTTTGTATAAAGCCTCGATAAATGTGTTGCCTATCCCAAGAACCTCACCAGTTGACTTCATCTCCGGTCCCAGGCTCACCTCTATTCCAGATATCTTCTGGGAAGAGAAAACCGGTACTTTAACGATTGTCTTATTGATAGATTTATAGAGACCCAGGCCGTACCCCATTTCTTTCAATTTCTGACCTATCATTGCCCTCACAGCCAGCTTTACCATCGGTACATGTGTGACTTTGCTGACAAAGGGTACTGTTCTACTGGATCTTGGATTAACCTCAATGATATATAACTGTCCCTCGTATTCCACAAACTGTATGTTGATAATACCCTTTATTGATAACTCTCTGGCAATTTTTGAAGTTGTCTCAACAATCTGGTTGATAATATCATCACTGATTGTAATGGGAGGGTAGATAGATATGCTGTCGCCGGAATGGATACCCGCTTTTTCAAGATGCTCCATAATGCCAGGGATCAGTATGTTGTCGCCATCCGAGATAGCATCAACCTCTATTTCCTTACCGAGAAGATACTGATCGATAAGCACAGGGTTTTTGGTATCTTTGTCGAAAGCAGATTTGAGATAGTTTACTAACTCTGTCTCATTATAAGTGATCTCCATGCCTTGGCCACCCAACACATAAGAAGGTCGTACCAAAACAGGATATCCAATTTCAATGGCAGCTTTTTTTCCTGCTTCGACTGATCGGACACCTTTCCCATGGGGTCTCTTAATGTTGATTTTTTCAAGCATTCTATCAAATTTTTCCCTGTTTTCAGCGATATCGATATGCCTTGACGTTGTCCCGAATATATTGATTCCCATTTTATCGATGAATGCTGCTAGCTTGATGGCCGTCTGACCTCCAAACTGGAGAATAACACCCTTTGGTTTCTCTTTCAAAATAATGTTATAGACATCTTCTTCTGTTAAAGGCTCAAAATAGAGCCTATCTGATATATCGAAATCTGTACTGACAGTCTCAGGGTTGTTGTTGATTATAATAGTCTCAATCCCTAGCTCTTTCAGAGCAAGCACACAGTGTACACAGCAATAATCAAATTCAACCCCCTGTCCTATTCTGATAGGGCCTGAACCGATCACGATGATTTTCTCCTTCTCGGAGACAGCAACTTCATCTATATCTTCATAAGTTGAGTAATAATATGGCGATACCGCCTCAAATTCACCACTGCAGGTATCGACCATCTTGTAAGATGGAACAATACCTAATTGCATTCTTTTATTGAAAACCGCATCCGGCTCACACGACAACAATTGAGAGATTCCTTTATCTGAAAAACCCAATTTCTTGATTTTTTTCAACCAATCATAATTCAAATCCTCCAATTTCATTCTCTTTAGGATCTCTTCATTTTCAACGATGTTCAGTATTTTATTGATAAAGAAGTTATCTATCTTTGTCACTTCATTGACCCTGGCGACACTGTAGCCTCTTCTAAGTAGTTCTGCAGTTACATATAGTAATTCATCCGAGGGTTTATCCATTTTTTCTTTCAGTTCCATGATCGACATTTTATCGTGCTTTTGACTCCATAAAGTATATTGCGAATTTTCAAGTGACCTGATCGCTTTTAGTAGTGCCGCTTCAAAATTGCTCCCGATAGCCATCACTTCACCAGTTGCAGCCATCTGAGTTCCCAAAAATCTGATGTCGGTTTGAAGCTTATCAAAAGGCCATTTTGGTATCTTCACCACCACATAATCCAGAACCGGTTCAAAACATGCCTTTGTTTTTTTGGTGACAGAATTTTCTATCTCGTCTAAATAATAACCCAATGCTATCTTGGTAGCGACCTTAGCTATTGGGTATCCTGTCGCCTTGGAAGCCAGGGCGGAAGACCGGCTGACTCGGGGATTGATTTCTATAACAATATATTCAAAACTGTAAGGATCCAGTGCAAATTGAACATTGCAACCGCCCTCTATGCCTATCCTGTCAATGATATCCAATGAAGCGGTTCTAAGCATCTGATACTCTTTGTCAGAGAGGGTTTGGGAAGGTGCCGTCACAATACTGTCGCCTGTATGAACGCCAACAGGGTCTATGTTTTCCATATTGCAGACGGATATGCAGGTGCCCTTGGCATCACGCATCACCTCATACTCGATTTCCTTCCATCCTTTAATGCTCTTTTCTATCAGGACCTGCCTGTTTAGGCTTAAATTCAACCCTTTCGAGAGAATAATGGCCAGTTCTTCTTTGGTATCAGCTATACCTCCACCTGAACCACCTAAAGTAAAAGCAGGGCGTGCTATCACCGGATATCCCATCAGTTCGGCGACCTTTAGGCCCTCGTCCATTGAATGGACTATCTCACTCCGTACGACTGGTTGCCCCATATTATTCATCAATTGCCTGAATTTTTCCCTGTCTTCACCGACTTTTATAGCCTCTACAGGTGTTCCAATAATTTTTACGTTGTGTTTTTTTAATACGCCCAAGTCATGCAAATCCACAACGAGATTCAGAGAGGTTTGTCCGCCCATTCCGGGTAAAATGGCGTCCGGTTTCTCTTTCCGGATAATTTTTTCTATAAATTCAACAGTCAACGGTTCTATATAGACCTTGTCTGCTACCTCTTTATCGGTCATAATCGTCGCTGGGTTGCTGTTGACCAGTACAGTCTCTATGCCCTCTTCTTTCAATGCCCTGCACGCCTGAGTACCTGAATAGTCAAATTCCGCAGCTTGTCCTATTATGATAGGACCTGAACCGAGGACCAATACTTTCTTAATTTCTGTATTTAACGGCATAGCTTCCTCCTACATCAATGTCATGAATTCGTCAAATATATAGTGCGATTCACCAGGCCCCGGGCTGGCTTCCGGATGAAATTGCACACTCATCAGTTTTTTTGATTCATTTTTAATACCTTCTATTGTAAAATCATTCATATTGACATGTGTGATTTCAACATCATCTGGCAATGTATTTTGGATAACAACGTAGCCATGGTTTTGTGATGTGATGGTGACACGCTGGCTCTTTAAGTTCTTCACAGGATGATTGCTGCCTCTATGCCCATATTTCATTTTTTCCGTATCAGCCCCACAAGCCAGAGCGATTATCTGATGTCCGAGACATATGCCGGTAATCGGAATTTTACCAATAATTCTCTTCGCTGTATCGATAACACTCGCAAGCTCCTTTGGGTCTCCGGGACCATTTGAAAGAAATACACAGTCCGGTTCAATCGCCATAATCTCAGAAAAAGTTGAAAAAGCAGGCATTATTGTGATTCTAAAATCTCTGTCTTTAAATGATTTGATAATATTGCTTTTTATTCCCAAATCAATGATTGCCATATGCTTTCCATTCCCTTCAATTTTCTCAATGTTTCTTGTTGTGACAGATTTGACCGCATTCAAAGTCGGGTTTGTCTGAAGCAATCTCGTAGCATCATTATAAGTCAAATTGTCAGTTGTGATGATTCCCCTCAATGCTCCCTCTTTGCTGATAACCTTTGTTAGATGCCTGGTGTCCAGTCCTTTGATACCAATAATTTTCTCTTCTTTTAAATATGCATCAAAGCTTATTTCATTCCGCCAATTGCTCGGCGAATGACATGTTTCTCTGACAACAAAACCTCTTACTTTCACATTTTTTGACTGAGTATCTTCATAATTGATACCATAATTTCCGATAAGCGGGTATGTCATCACAACAATTTGTCCGTAGTACGAAGGATCAGTCAGGATTTCCTGGTATCCCGTCATTCCAGTGTTGAAAACCACCTCGCCTATGCTGTCTTTTAGATATCCAAAGCACTCTCCATCAAAAATCATTCCATTCTCAAGTATTAGTCTGCCTTTCATAACCCCTCCAAAAAAAATAGCAACTGGCAGGATTTATACCACCATTGCTTTAATTATAAAATAATAAATTTTGATTGCATTCATCTCTGACTCCTTTTCAGTCTCTCGGACCAAATTAAAGGTTTATAAAAAAATATCATATATTTCCAATATTGTCAATATTTATTCATCTAATGTTCAATAATTTCTTTTATGGCAAATCTTCCACTTGTCAATTCAAGCAAGAATGATACTTCTAGTGTTTTTGTATTGTAAATTTCATCCATAAATGCGATTTTAGCCTTGACTGTTGTAAAATCTCCATATTTGTTGTATTCATAGTTCAAAATGTTATATCTTTTAATCTGAAAAGTTAAGTTTTGAATAATATTGTTAATCTCAATATCCTCAAGAGTTGTCAGTTGTCTTCCTGCGATAATAGAGTCAAAGAGTCCTTTGACTGGTGTGATGGGGCTGACATAATCCTTGTATAAAAGAGCGTTGGAGGGTGCTAAAGGTACTTCAATATTAAAGTAATTGTAAAAATATTTGGATCCGCTGTTATTGGTCAGCTTCACAAATTCAATCTCCTGTGGAGTGGAAGCTGTGTTGATAATCGAATACAGCAATAATGCCTCCTCCATTTCCGTCAACTCTGCGTTTTCTTGGAATTCATATTCAATAAAAGCCGTATCTGATACAACACTGATGTTTAAGAAAACAATAATGTCCATATTGACAAAACTTAGAGATTCACGGGTTCTTTTAACAAGCAGATTGATTGATTCAGCCACTTCCTGAGATTTATCGATTTCTGAGACGCCAATCATTTCAGTGATAAGACAGCTTTGGCTTATATTTGGAATATATAGTTGCAAAAAAGCACTCTGTTCTATACGAAAAGGTGAAATCTTGATGACATTTTCTTCTTTCCCTCTGCTATAACAGGATGTGGTAACCGATAATATCATGATGCAGATCAGAATAATAATTTTTCGTTTCATATTAAACCCCTTGCTGGATTGGTAATCTGATAGAAAAAGTACTGCCGACTCCCAGCACACTTGAAACACTTATTGAGCCATTGTGAAGATTGACAATCTGCTTGGAAATGGACAAACCTAAGCCTGTACCACCTGTGTTTCTTGATCTTGCTTTGTCTACACGATAAAACCTGTCAAATATAGAATCTATATTTTCTTTTGGTATGCCATACCCCGTGTCCTCTATTTCCAACACCACCTGATCTCTATCCTTGTACAGTTTAACCGTGACAACACCGAATTCAGGTGAATATACGATAGCATTATGTACTATGTTGATGATAGCCTGTTTTATTTTATTCTTGTCAAGGCGTATCATGATGTTGTCTAACTCTTCAAAAACAATTTTAATATTCTTTTGGTCGGCAAATGGTTTCAGCTGATCAAGTATCTTGTCTATATCAAGGTTCAAATTTGTCATCTCATATTCGAGAACCAGATGTTTTTTATTGAGATCAACTAGAGAAAGTAGTTCAGTTACAATGCTGTTCAATCTGTCAGTCTCATTGTTTATATCGGATAGAAACTCCTTGTAGACTTTCTCCTCTACCTTGTCCTGTGTCAAAAGGCTCTCACTCAATAATTTAATAGAAGCTAATGGTGTCTTCAACTCATGGGATACATTCCCTACAAAGTCCTCCCTTTGCTGTTCAACTTCATCTAATTTTATACTCATACTATTGAAGGAATTCGCCAGCATCTTGAACTCGTCATTCGATCTGACATCAACCCGATCCCCGAAATCTCCCTTTGCCAGTTTGTTGATAACCGGATAAAATTTGTTTATGGGTTTCAGGAAGTGGTTGGAGATAATCGCAACACCTACCGTTATCAATACTCCAACAATAAATATGATAGTCTTGATTGTGTCATTGATTACATCAACATTATCATATAAATCATTTATTGAATTTGCAATCAAAACACCACCACTAATATTTCCGTCAAAAAAAACAGGAACAGCCAGATACAGAACATTTCCGATATCATTAAAAAAATAATTATTCCAGGTTGATCTACCCTCTAATGCGTCTCTTATTTGGGGAAGGTCCAGTGATTGTTGCTTGAATTGATTGTTTGAATCCGATATAATTCTACCATTTCCATCAAATATCATAACCCTTGAATTAAGACTACCGGCATATTGTCTGGTGACATTATCGATGTAGGTAGTATAGATAGTAGAGTCATAAAAACCAAGGTAATAATCGATTCTCTTACCGATTTCATCACCTGCTGTTTTTAGACTATTTTTCCTGTATTCAATCTGCCATTCCACGATATATTGGGGAATCAATGTTGTCAGTAGAAAAAACAAAACCAGTATAAGCAACAAATAGGTGGAAAGCATCTTCCACCTAAAGCTAACAAATCTATTTTTAAGTTCTATTCCTAAAATAGTATCCCACTCCCCATTTCGTCAAAACATACTCATAATTATTTGAATCTTTTTCGATTTTTTCCCTTAATCTTCTCATATGGACATCAACAGTTCTGAGATCGCCGTAGTACTCGTATCCCCAGATAATTTCAAGCAACTCCTCTCGGTTGAAAACTTTGCCAGGATTGGTGGCCAATAAGATTAAAAGATCAAATTCCTTTGCGGTTAGACCTACTTCTTTACCATTGACAATCACTTTCCTGCCAAGCATGTTGATGATAAAATCATCAACATACATTACTTGGTCGTTCAAGCTACTGTTCTTTGTGGCTGAGCGTCTTAGAATGGCTTTGACTCTTGCTTTGAGTTCTAATATATTAAAAGGTTTTGTCATATAGTCATCTGCGCCATATTCAAGTCCCAATATCTTATTCATATCCTCGCCTTTAGCAGTGAGCATGATGATAGGGGTGTCAGACTTTTCCCTGATACGTTGGCATACCTCTAGACCATCTATTTCCGGTAACATCAAGTCCAATATGATTAGGTCATATTTCTGGTTTTCATATTTTTCTAAAGCCTCATGTCCGTCACTTGCTGAATCAGTCACGTATCCATCCTGTTCAAGACTGTATTTCAAGCCCTTTACCAATAATGGTTCATCGTCTACTATAAGTATTTTACTATCCATTCATTTCCCTCTCCCTCAGTAATATGAAACTGATAAAATTATTGTAAATCTATAACAATGTTCTGAAATCCTCATTTCTTTGTGTGATTCTTTTCATATCCAGATATTCCAATATGAGAATTGCTTTCTTTCTGCTTGTTCCTATCAGATCCCTCGCATCAGAAACCGTGATTTTTTGGTGCTCATTTAGATACCTTATTATAACATCTTTTATGTCATTTAATAAAGTTATGTTTATCACCAACTCATTATTGATTATCTCGATTTTTTTGTTAAAAATCAAATAATCCAGTATTAGGCCACCTTTATCCAGTTCCAATATTGTTTCTTTCTTAATAATCCGATCCTCCTGCTCAAGCAAAGTATTGATCTTATTGAATACTAGTTCCTGTTCTTCATTTAAACGCATTGAAAAATCAGGTTTAGAGATAAATTCATTTGATAATTTTATGAGACCTTCTTCCTTCATTTTGAGCAACAATTTATTGAACAATATGAGATTAAAATCTATACGTATATTTTTCATTAGGGTTTCTTTGTTGATCCCAGGTTTTAGATTGTATTTTTTATTGTATTGTTTGATCTCTTCCAATAAAGACTCGCATAATCTATGGTAATTGTCCTTATGGATATAATAAGATTGATCATTGTCTGTTAGTTCTATTACTAAATCCATATCCACTAGCACTCTCATTATATCATCAATATCATCACTATTTAATGAAAAAGTCTTTCTGATTGAGCTCATGCTAATAAAATTATCATGCTCCTCAACAAACGCAATGATAACCGACACAAAATCCGATTGATGCTTTTTCTGACATAATTCGTTAGCTGAAGGATTCAATGGTTTCTTTTTTGATGGGTTTGGATCAATGATTGTTCCACCGCCAATGGTTTCCAACGGCGAGTAGAATCTGACTATAAATTTATCTCCGTGCTTTGTGCTCAGATGTTGGTCAATTCTGAGTTGTCCAAAACATTTATTACCTGGAGTCAATTCCTTTCGATCAAATAATACAACTGTTCCGATGGCCTCTGCTGTGCCAACAAACAAATGCACCCTGCTTCCATTTCGGATGGTTCTAGTCGTATCAGCCAATAATATCAACTCCACATCCAGCATATTGCTGATATGTAAACTATCTTTCTCTGCAAGTATCTCGCCTCTTTTAATTTCATGCCTAGCGGTTGAAGCCAGATTTATGGCTGCTCTCTGCCCTGCAAAGGCGGTATTTTCATTCTGGTTATGGACCTGTATATTGCGTACTCTCTGGATGGTGTTTTGTGGAAACAGGCTCACCTCATCATTCAGACGGATGATACCCTCTATCACTGTTCCGGTGATGACCGTACCGATGCCTTTCAGCGTGAAAACTCTATCAATGGGCAGTCGTGCAGGTTTGTTCACCGATCGTGGAGGAACATTATCCATAGCCTGTCGTATCTCATCTTTCAAATCCTCAATCCCTGCTCCGGTTTTGGATGATACGATAGCGATTTTTGCATTCTCCAAAAAAGTATCCTTGAAACTCTCCCTGATATCATCGGCAACCAATTCCAGCATATCATCATCCACCATATCGCTTTTAGTTATGACAATAATACCATTTTTAACGCCAATGAGATTAAGTATGTTGAGATGTTCAACTGTCTGAGGCATAACACCCTCGTCAGCTGCTACAACAAAAAGTATCAGGTCCATACCAACTACACCTGCCAGCATATTGTTCAGAAATCTTTCATGACCTGGCACATCAATTATTCCGGCTTTACTTCCATCAGCCAATTCAAAGTAAGAAAACCCGAGATCAATCGAAATGCCTCTTTCCTTTTCCTCTTTAAGTCTATCAGTTTCAAATCCGGTTAATGCCTTTATAAGAGATGTTTTACCATGGTCTATATGTCCAGCCGTACCAATAATGAAATTGCTCATTCCATCACCTTTTCTACTATATCCCTCAATTGGTTGACGATGATTCCCAATTCATCATCGCTAACTGTTCGTAAATCCAATATAAGCTTATCATTCTCAATCCTTGATATGATCGGAATCGGTGCGTGTCTGAGTGCTTTCTCGAAGGTTGAAATCCTGCATATCAAAGGTTCAATCTCAACCGCATAGCTGGGAATCAATGCCACTGGTAGAGACCCTCCTCCAATCATACTCTCTGTTTCTATTACCCTTATTCTTGATTTTAAGCCTTTTTCAATAAGCATGACCTTGAGAGCTTCAGCTTTGACTCTAATCATCTCTTTCTTCTGGGTTATCATATGAAGCGTTGGTATTTGATTAAATGCATTCTCTTCCTTTAAGTACACTTTCAAAATAGACTCAAGTGCAGCGAGTGTGAATTTATCAACACGAAGCACTCTTGCCAATTGGTTTTTTTTCATTTTGTCTATCAGGTACTTCTTGCCTACAATCAGCCCGGCTTGAGGACCTCCGAGCAGCTTGTCACCACTAAATGTGACAATGTCAATCCCCTTTTCCACCGATTCTTTTACAGTCGGTTCATGTGCTATACCATAGGGTCTGAAATCGACTAAGGTTCCACTTCCAAGATCTTCAATCAGGACTATGCCTTTTGAATCTTGCAGATTGGCAAGTTCCTCAATACCGACACTTTCAGAAAATCCGACAATTGTATAATTACTGGTGTGCACTTTCATAATTGTACCCGTGTTTTCTGATATCGCATTTTCATAATCCGAGAGTCTTGTTTTGTTAGTTGTTCCCACTTCAACCAGGTTGGCACCGCTCATCTTCATTACTTCAGGAATCCTGAAACTTCCACCTATCTCGACCAATTCACCCCTAGATACGATAGTGTCCTTATTTAGGGAAAGAGTATTCAACGCCAGCATAACAGCCGCTGCATTATTATTGACAATCATAGCGGATTCAGCGCCTGTCAAAAGGCATAACAGTGATTCTACTATGCTGTGTCTAGACCCTCTTGTACCGCTCTCCAAATCATATTCCAAATTGGTATAGCCAATAAGCTTTTGTTTGATTTCTTCAAAAATCTCGTTTGAAATAATTGATCTGCCCAGATTAGTATGGACTATAACACCGGTGCAGTTGATTACTTTTTTTAAGTTTCCTTGACTGATTTTATGCAACGAACTGACAATATTGCATTCCATGATATCAATTCTATGTTTTATAAGATCCACATCATTAGTATCCTCTATAAAAAATCTTAGTGCTTCCAATTCCTGCCTGATAATAGACAAAATATGTTTTCTGTCCAGTTTATTATCAAATTCTTGAATAGCTTCTCTTTCCATAATCGTATCAACTTTTGGAATCAGCCTGTAAAATCTGTTCTTATCCATATTGTTCTCCACTATAACAATTCTATTCTATAGCCCTTGTTTTCGCTAACATTACCTATCATAACCAATTCAGGGTACCGATCTAGTAGATTGATGTTATCTTTGGGAACTGAAATCAGCAGTCCACCTGAGGTTTGAGGGTCAAAGCATATATCTGTGATAATCTGGTTAAAATAACCGTTGTCTTTTATGCTTTTCATGTAAAACGATCTGTTTTTATAAGCACCACCGGGTATCAATCCTATAGAAGCATAGTTCAACGCTCCTTCTATTATGGGTATGCTTTTCATGTCAAAAGATATAGTCACATCGCTATTCTCTGACATTTCCACAGCATGACCCAATAAACCGAATCCGGTTATATCGGTGCAGGCATTGGCATGCATTTCAAGAGCTGCTTCCGATGCGCGATCATTTAGTTTTGTCATAACCTCCACAGCTGACTTGTATGATTTCTCGTCTGCCATATCCCCTTTGAGAGCAGTATTGATGATACCGGAACCCAACGGCTTAGAAATCAATATGATATCTCCGGCTTTTGCCCCGCTATTGGTCAGTATTTTATCACAATCCACAAAGCCCATCACAGACATGCCGTATTTAGGCTCATCATCTTCGATTGAATGGCCACCTGCCAACACAGCTTTTGCCTCTTTAACCTTGTCAGCTCCACCTTTTAGGATTTCTGACAGAATATCCGGTGAAAGGCAGCTAGGAAACCCCACTATGTTAAGGGCAAGAATCGGTTTGCCTCCCATGGCATAAACATCACTGAGAGCATTCGCAGCGGCGATTTGTCCGAATGTATATGGATCATCCACTATAGGGGTGAAAAAATCCAAGGTCTGAATGACACATAAGTTGTCATGTGCTCTGTAAACTGCAGCGTCATCAGCCTTTCCCAGACCAACCAATAAATTTTTATCTTCAAAAACAGGTATATTGCTCAAAACTTGAGCCAAGGTCTCAGGACCTATTTTAGCCGCTCAGCCAGCTTTTTTTGTCATTTGGGTCAGTCTTATCTTATCAATGGACATGCTTTCACCTCTCTTTGATATTATTGGTAATCAATTAATTTTGATGAAATCTCTAATGTCGGCAAATTTTCCGGATGCAATTCCGGAGACGTTCATAATCTCTTCTATCGTTTCAAATCTTTTCCCATTTCGATAGTCTATGATCCTAATAGCCAAAACCTCGCCTATACCTGGCAAGGATTCAAGCTCCGACTGATTGGCTCGATTGATATTAATCAATTTATCAGTGTTGGAACCTGCCTCTGTATTGGTCATATCCTCATTAATTGGGCTTTCATAGATTTCGTCAATTTCCGGAATGTATATCTTCTGCTTGTCTAAAACAACATCAGCACGATTCAAATATTTCGTGTCCGCGTTGTCTTTTAATCCACCGGCGACCTCCAAAAGTACATAAAGCCGTGTACCCTGCTCTACCATAAATACTCCGGGGTTTTTCACAGCACCATCTATGTCCACATAAATCATTTTACTTTCAACTTCTGACGGGTCTTCAGATAAGGCTTTATCTGAAGCCGTTGAAGTATCGGAATCTGCAGAAGTCTCATCCTGATTAATTGGAGGTTTCTGGTTGTTTTGAAGGGCGGTCAGCATTCCATCACTTTGCGTACTGTTAAAAAAGAAATAAAATGCTCCTGCAAATAGTACCAAGGCTATGGTTATGATTGATTTTTTGTTTAGGTATTCCATAATCACCTCTCTAGCATTTTAATCCGATGACTAACAGTGCTAAGACTCCTATTTCTATTAGTGGTAAGCACTGTAGAGTCTCTGGATAACGGTTTCTAAGGTTCAGATAGCGTTTGAAACGCCACCTGAACCCAAGAACCCTGTTGATATATCATAACAAAAAAAACAAAAACTTACAATTTTAATCAATATTTGTTATACTATTTTTGGCATTTAATCAGGAGGGACATATGAGGAAAGCAGTAGCGATAACGCTCTTGATAATTATTCTTTTTAGTGATATCAACGGCTATGCGATTAATAATCTGGATTGTGACGCTTCAATCTTAGTGGATGCGGACACAGGGATGGTATTATTTGAATACAATGCTCAAAAAATCAAGTATCCTGCCAGTCTTACTAAACTCATGACAGCGGTTGTTGCTATGGAATTGATAAAGCTTGATGATATTTTGGTTGTCGATGACATGACACCTTTCACAATTGACGGCAGTCACATCGCATTGGAGCCGGGTGAAGAAATCAGTTTTGAGCACATGATCAACGCTTTGCTAATCGCTTCCGCCAACGATGTCGCAGAGGTCATCGCTATCAATAGCGCTGGTTCTGTGTCGGCATTTGTTGATATAATGAATGAAAAGGCCAAAGAAATCGGCATGAAAAACACCCATTTCATGAATCCCCACGGGTTGCACGATGACAACCACTATTCAACTGCTGAAGATCTGGCTAAGCTAGCTGTGTATGCTTATCAAAACGACTTGATTAGGGAAATAATTCAAAAGAGAAACTATATCATCCCTCCGACGAATATAAAGACTGAGGAACGCTATCTGAATAACAGCAACCGATTGTTATCCGCTGTTGGGTATGGGAATCAGATACTGATTGATGGTTACTATGTTGATATCAAGTATGATGGTGCCACAGGTATGAAAACAGGCTATACGCCTGAAGCGAAAAGTACATTGATTGGCTCTGCGAAGAGAGGTGATGTATCCCTGATATCAGTTGTTATGGATGGTTATGTCACCAATGTATATAGTGATACAGTCAAACTATTGAATTTTGGTTTCAATGATTTCTCCAAAATCAACCTGATCAATGAAAACACTTATTATAAGAATACAAACGTCGATAATGCGACAATAGAAGAAATACCATTGATCACAAAAAATGGGCTTAGTATTTTGTTGAAAAATGGTGTGCAAAATCAGATAAAAGAAGAATTGAGCCTCTACCCTTTGGAGCCACCAATCAAAAAAGATACGGTTGTCGGTCATATTGACTATATGATTGACGATATCTTATTGGGCCAGGTGGAACTGATAACTCCTATTCGCGTTGTATCCATCGAAGAAGGCAACTCCAGTAATGGGGTAATGAACTTAACGCTTAAAACTGTGTTGTTAGTTTTCGCTGTACTGATACTGTTGATTTTCATTTTACGACTTTACAACATATTTCGTCTCTACCGTCATAGGAGAAACAAAAAAAAGAGAGCCGGAATTTAAAGCCAGTTCTCTATTCCATATTTTTCAATATCAATTTCATCTCCATCAGCCCATAGCTGTTCAAGCTTATATACTTTCCTTTCATCCTTATGGAAGACATGAACTATAATATCTCCGTAATCCAGCAGTATCCACCTTTTGGTGTTGAATCCTTCCTTATTCATGGTATGGATACCTAGGTTTGACATTCTTTTCACTACCTCTTCAGCGACAGCTTCAGATTGCCTCTCATTATTGACTGAACAGATGATGAAATAATCAGTGAATGAGGCTATTTGTGAGATATCGATGACACTGAAGGCATAGCCCTTTTTATCATCACATGCTTCAAGGATTGTTTTGATTTGTATTTCCGCTTTATTCAAATATTTCCTCCTGAAATTTTAATTATTTTTTGAGCCATTCAATGGCTTCTATCGTATTTTTGTTTATTGAAATATCATTTTTCTTCAAATAGTCCAGTGTCTGCTCCAGTGATATCAAAAGCGCTTTATCAAGATCCACCTGTGCAATTTTTCGAATCAGCTCCACACCCTCGTATTCTCTGTCAGGCTCAATGGCATCAGCAAGATAGATTATTTTCTCAATATCAGTCATCCGTCGTCTTCCAGTTGTGTGAAATCTTATGGCATTTAGTATATCACAGTCCTCTATACCGAATTCTTCAGAGGCGATAAATCGACCAAGAATTGAATGCTGAAGATTTAAATTACCAGATGTATCATTATCAAGTATTATACCATAATATTTCAACTTTTCTAGCACCTTATTGTCTTCTTTCAATCTACCACAATCATGGAGGATTGCAGCTATATGTGTTTTTTTTAATGAGACGTTGTGCATACGGGATAATTTCATGGCTGTATCTACTACTCTTATGGAGTGGTTAAATCTTTTAGTCCCTATAGAACTGACCAACTTGTCCTTAATATTGATGACTTTCATCTTTCACTCTTTTGATATAATCGGTTTTTTAAGATGTATAGCTCCACAGTTTCCGGCAGAAGATACTTGATTGGTCTACCGTTGGATATCCTATTTCTGATATCAGTCGAGGATATTTGCAGCTGTGGTGCATTGACGGCATATATCTCTCCGTTGTATCTATCAGCAAGCTCCCTGAGTTTATCATCCAGATTCTCAATGACATATCCTGGCCTGTTGACGGCGATAAAAGTGAAGATTTTAAGCATCCCTTCTGGATCCTTCCAGGTTGATAGTTCCAATACAGCATCAGTGCCTGTTATGAAATAAAACTTGCTGTTCGGATAGCTATCTCGAAAGTGTTGTAATGTATCAATCGTATAAGAAATCTCATCGTTTCTTATTTCAAAATCAGACACGTCAAAAAACGGATGGGTCATCGTTGCAAACTGCGTCATCATATATCGGTGATAGGAGGTTGTCAATCCTTTTGATGTTTTATGTGGTGGTGTGCCTGTGGGTACAAAAATAATCCGGTCCAGGTCGAACAGATTCAACACTTCGTTAGCAATCACCAGATGGCCAAAATGTATCGGATCAAAGGTCCCCCCCATAATTCCATATTTTTTCAATTTAATATATCCTCCTATTGTGATAAGATATATTATACCTTATGAAATTGCTAAATACAAATATTCCAACTCTAAATACACCATAATCTAATGTGCTATGATAATCAAGAAAAACAAGTCAAAACCGAGGTTTAAAAATTGAAAAATATATCAATCATCGGATCTACTGGCTCCATAGGCACACAAACGCTTAATATTGTCAGACTTAATCCGGACAAACTGAAAGTACTCGCTATCAGTGGCAATTCAAACATAGCTTTGCTCGAAAAACAGATTCTTGAATTCAACCCCAAGATTTGTGCTGTTATGGATGCTGAAAATGCAGCGAGACTAAAAGCTCGTATATCCACTAAGACCAAGATAGTATCTGGTATGCAAGGATTATTGGAATCGGTCTGTCTCCAGGATATTGAGATTGTTGTCACTGCAATATCAGGCATGATTGGACTTCAACCGACTCTAGAAGCCATTAAGCATAAAAAAAACATCGCTCTCGCAAACAAGGAGACTCTAGTAGCAGGTGGTAGCTTGGTGATGAATATGGCTAAGGAATATGGCGTCTGTATTTTGCCGGTAGACAGTGAGCACAGCGCTATTTTTCAAGCAATGCAAGGTAATCAGACCACAGCTGTCAAAAAAATCATTTTAACTGCTTCAGGAGGACCATTCAGGGGCAAAAAAAGAATAGACCTTCTGCAAGTCTCTCGTCAGGATGTATTAAAACACCCCAATTGGCACATGGGAGAAAAAATAACAGTTGACTCAGCAACATTGATGAATAAGGGACTCGAAGCAATTGAAGCCAGATGGTTGTTTGATGTTTCAATGGATCAGATAGAGGTAGTTGTCCACCCTCAAAGCATCGTACACTCCGCTGTCGAATTTATAGATCGCTCGGTCATTGCTCAGATGGGTTATCCGGATATGACGCTACCGATACAATATGCCCTTTTCTATCCTGAAAGAATATCAAACCTAACTCCCAGCCTTGATTTGACTGCTATCGGCAATCTTACTTTTGAAAAGCCTGATTTGGATACCTTTCCTTGCTTGGCCTTGGCTTTTGAAGCAATGTCAATCGGTAAATCAATGCCTATTGTATTGAATAAAGCCAATGAGATTGCTGTAGAACTGTACCTGAAAAATCGAATCGCTTTTGTTGAGATACCTCAATTAATTGGCGATGTCATGTCTAAGCATTCACCTATCGATATCGGATGTCTTGACGACATATTGAACGTCTCTGCGTGGACAGAAAAGAACATCAGAAATAATTGAACAACTCACCTAGATTCATGGCCTCGATAACATTATCCTTATTCTTCATCTTATCGACTATTCTATCTGCCTCGCCGTGAACATGGTCTCTGTTGACACTGTGTAATATGAAGATCTTTCTGTCATCGATATTCTCAATGCTTTTCAGATTAACCAGATTGTTGCGTCCGAAAGGCACATCCGTCATCAGGATAATGTCCGCATTCTTGATCCTGGTTTCATTTTCTGTGATGGTTTCTGCACCAAAGACACTGAATGGACTTTCATATACACAATCAATACCGAGACTCCTGCAGATAGTAAGATCTGAATCCCCCTCGGCCAAAATACCGCAACTCAACTCATAGCCCATTGCATAAAGTTTCTCCAGAATATACTCTCCCGTACCACCTCCTGAAATCACATGAATCCTTTTATTTTTTCTCAGTTCATCATTCTTCACACGCAGAGGCACAATTTCTTTACAATTAAGAACCTTGTTATCTCTAATAATCATCTCCATTTTATATGCTTTGGATAGTATTTCCTCTTTTAGAACATTTTCAGGAGTATCGAAGATTTCAATTTTACCATCAATCATCAGCAAAATCCTGTCGCTGAAACGTGATGCCATATTGAGGTCATGCATAATCGACAGTACCGTAATACCTTTCAGCCTGTTCATTTCATAAATCAACTCGATTATTTCCAATTGGTTATGTATGTCAAGGTTTGAGGTGAATTCGTCTAAAAACAAAATCTCCGGTTCTTGAGTCAGAACCCTAGCTGTTATCACCCTCTGCTTTTCTCCACCGCTCAGGCTATTGTAAAAACGGTTCTTATACGCATAGGTATTTGTCCGCTGCATTGCTTTGATAATAATATCGCTATCTGCTCTACCTAAGTTTTGATTTCTTTTCAGATAAGGGTTTCTACCCATCTTCACTAGGTCATGGACTCTAAAATTGAAAGGAAGACTGTATTCCTGAGGAACAACACCTATTATTCTTGCTTTTTCCTTCATTCCATAATCTTTGATGCTTTTATCCTTCAATCTGACTTCTCCTTCAAACCTCAGATTATTGGACAAACATCTCATCAGACTAGTTTTACCGGCTCCGTTTGGGCCGATTATGCTAACAAATTCGCCCTTGTTTATAGTGAAGGAATGGTGATCAACGATCGTCTTGCCATTTATCTCAAACGAAAGGTCTTTGACTTCAATTAGTTTTTCCAATCAAAGCACCTCCCTTTTCTTTTTATAGAGCAAAAATAGGAAGAATGGTCCACCTAGAATTGCTGTTACAATACCGACCGGTATCTCCTGAGTGATTACACTCCTTGCTAAAGTATCACAAAACATCAGAAGTATACCGCCTGCATTGAAAGAAACCGGTAGCAATACCTTATGTCTCGGACCGGTAAATATTCTTACCGCATGTGGAACAATAAGACCAACAAAGCCAATAATACCAGAGATAGCAACAGCGGCTCCGGTTATAATGGATGTGGTAAAGAGTATCGTCTTCTTCACACGTTCTGAATTCACACCAAGATTATTTGCATTTTCATCCCCCAGCAGCATCAGGTCCATGTCTCTCGATAGATATAGCAGCACTGCAAGTCCTGCCAAACTGTAAGGAATCAACGAAAATACCTTGTCCCAACCTTTACCGGACAAGCTTCCCATGGTCCAGTGAATGATGATATGAAGACTCTCTCCATACATCAGCATCATGACAGCCATTAACGCTGCCAGAAACTGTGACATGGCTATCCCGCTCAATAAAAGAGTCGTAATCGGAACATCGTTGCCTATTCTTGCTATGTTGTAGACAATAAAAACGACCAGCACAGCGCCTATAAAGGCTGTCAGATTTATTGAAGCGATTCCAAGAATCTTGATACCACCGAAAAAGACAATGCTTATTGTGGCACCAAAAGCGGCCCCTGAGGAGATCCCAAGTATATAAGGGTCTGCCATCGGATTTTTAAGTAATCCTTGATAAGCAACTCCACTGATAGCTAGCGTGCCACCGACAAAATAGGACGCGATAATTCTAGGCAATCTGACATCAAGGATAATATATTTTGTAGATTCGCTAATGCTATTCTGAAATGGAATGACTCCAAGTCTCTCCAGAATGATTTGGATGATATCCTTAAAATTGACATTGACAGCCCCTATAGAAAGGTTGAGGACTGTAAAGGCAAACAAGGAGATGAATGATAAAGCAATCACTGCTCTTTTGTTCTTCATGAATTTACTTGCCTTCAAAAGCCTCTGGATGAATCGCCATGGCCATCATTTCAAGTCCATCTATTATTCTTGGTCCCGGTCTAGAGGTAATATCCGGATGCAACAGAAAAACCTGTCCGGTACTTATTGCTTCTATGTTTTCATATCCATTTCTTGCAAAAATATCCTCAGCCGTTTTAAATCCATCATCTGTTGTCATATAGACTTGTGGATTTTTTGAAATCAATAATTCCAGACTATATTCCGGATAGGCAGATTCAGCATCCTGCGCTATGTTGATACCATTAGCCATTGTTATCAGCTCATTGATAAAGCTACCAGTTCCAACCGTCATAAGAGGATCATGCCATACTTCATAAAATACTGTCTTGGGTTGATATCCCTTTACAATCTGTATAATGTTTTCCTGTTTTTTTCTCATGTCCGTAATCAGTATTTTTGCCTCTTGAGCAGACCCAATTATGTTGCCAATATCTTGTATGGATTGGTACGTCTCTTCAATATTGCTGGGATTGACCATTATTACAGGTATGCCGGCACCTTCCAACTGTGCAAGTACCTCATCGCTTAACCAGGCTGCAAAAAACACATCCGGCTTTGCATCGATGATTAGCTCAAGATTAGGGCCGTTATAATCACCGATTTTATTGACACTCAAAGCCTCTTCAGGATAATTGCAGTACACTGAAACGCCAACCAGCTGATCGCCTTTTCCTAAAGCGTAAATAATCTCTGTGTTGCTCGGAACCGCTGAAACCAGTCTCTCAGGCATTTTATCAAACGTAACGCTTCTACCTTCGCTGTCTGTGACAGTTAAAGGATAAACAACATCACCCTCAACACTTGTAGGTTCACTGGTTTCCTCAGGAGTTGTTGTTGTCTGAGAATCTTTGTTACCACATCCGACAATTGAAAACATCATAACAATCATTAGTATTAAAGCAATTAATTTTTTCATTTTTCCTCCACAATCAATTTTTTTGAAATAAAAAATCCCAACCTCAGCTGGGATATGTAGAAATATTATTATTTAAAATAATATCAATACCACCTCCCCTCCGAAGGTTATTAATTCATGATTCAGGCAGGTCTCCTGGCTCGTGCTTGGCCTCATTTCACCCTTCCCGGTATAAATAAACCCAGTGGCTGTGAAACTTGTATCACTTACAGTAGCGGGGGCTGCAGTGGATTTTAACCACTTTCCCTTTTAAGTAAACACCTGATCAATGCTATTAATAATGCATTGTTATCTTAACATAACACAAGAACAAATGCAATAAGATTTAAAGTATGCTCATTTCGTGAAACTATATTTCTCTCTGATTTCATTCATCTTGCCACAAGTCAAAGCTCCTTCCGGACAAGGTCCCGCAACACATCCCGGTCCTGCATTTCTGAACAGTCCTGGAGCTACCTTCATCACTTCAAGCAGCATCAGGTAAGCCATCTGACGTATCTCCCACTGTGCTCTTTCACAGCATCTGAGTTTGAAGAAATGAAGCAGTGACCTGGCATTCATTGTGACCATAATTTTTGTCTCACAAGCGTTCGGCAAAACATATCTCGCATCCTCAATTGCCATTTTTTTGGCGGAAGTTGAAGCAACATTATTTTTTTTACCTTGGGAAATCAGGTTTTCATAGTGTGTCCGGTATAGGATGTCTGTTATTGTATCATATGTTCTCTGATCATATTCCATCGCCTCGATGAAAAGCTTCTTAGCAATAGGATTTTTTTTGATTTCAGGCGGTACAATATATTGAAGTTGGCCCTCTGTCACATACCGCTGAGACCTCTGACTATAACTGGCTATCCTGTGTCTAACCAATTGATGCGTCAATGTCCTGCTGACTCCCTCGACGGCAAAAGTAAAACTGACATGTTCCACAGGTGACTGATGACCGAGCTTCATCAACATATTGATGAAGCTTTC
>LGGM01000058.1 GCA_001509345.1 Clostridiales bacterium 38_11 | reverse complement strand
TGAAACACCATTAATGTTTAAATAAGTACCAACAGGCACTATTTCAGTATAGTTTGTGTGTCTCTGACCGTTTATTGAGATGGCTTCGGCTCCTGCAGCGTTCAAATTGCTTATAACCAACAATATGTACTCATAATTATATACCAGATTATTTGAAAATTCCGTAAACTGGTTTTCTGCAGGTGGATTATCGATTGTAACAATTACTCCAGGTCCTTTTACATCTGTAAATCCTGACATCATTCTATATTTATTCAATTCATCTCTAAGTGATTTGATATAAATACTTTCTTCTGCAGCGTTGTTCTCATATTCTGCCAATCTGGTCTCAAGCTCATCAAGATCTTTCATCAACTGGAGCTTTTCTTCATTCGCGTTCTTTATTTCACTTGTCAGCTGATTAATCTTCTGAGAAAAAGCGATGCCTCCTGCGGTGTCTCTGACTAACTGAAATTGCAAAGCTAGTACCAGTCCCAAAAGAATGCTGATCAACATTATAAATACTTTATTCTTCAAGCTTGACCTCCATATCGTCAAAATCTATGTAAACCGGATTTTCACCTTTGGTGAAGTCTATTAACCCCAGTACATCCTGATTATTTTTTATTCTATCACTAATTATCTCTTTGGTAAACAATATTTGATATTTCATATTTGAGCTATGATCCATTTTGATTAATGTTCCATAGGTTGTAGACAGATAAACGATGTCTTCTCGTATGTCAACATCACCCACATAATCAAATCCATTTATCTTGACATAATATAGTAATTCTATCAATGCTAAAATATCGATATCGCTATTACTGATTGAAGCTATTTGCCCCGCCCTCAGTAGCAATTCGTCATCCAGATTGATTATTGGTAGATTGCTTGCACCCATATCTGAAGATCTCAAGGTTATCCCCTCAAAGTCTAGAATAAAAGCTTGATTGGTACCTGATAAGATTACAGCTTCTTGTCTTTCTAAAACAGATACTTTGATAATGTTTGGTAGTTTTCTTTTTATTTCGGCGCTTTTGATTAAAACTCCTGCCGTCAGTCTGTTTTCTGATAGTTCTCTATCAATCAGCAAAAGATTTTCCCCTAAATTCAATCCCGATAATGCAACTATCTCTGCATCAGTCATCTGCTTATTCCCAGAGACTTGAATTTCTTTGAGATTGAATACCTCTGAATACATTATAATATAAGCCGAGCTCATAATAGCCAATACAAACAACAGGATGTTGAATACAATTCTTCTTCTCTTTTTTTTCTTCTGATTTTTTAGTATTCTATCCATTTGATATCAAATCCCTGATTTCACGTTGAATCTTAATTTCGGATTCTAGGTTTGCCATTTCATGACTATTGCGCTTCATTGTAGCATACAAATCTTTATTATTCATTAACCTTTCAATAATTTCCATGAGTTTGTCCCCGGAAATCTCATCCTCTGTTAGAACAAAAGCGCCCCCATTTTTTTCTATGCTTCTTGCATTTTTTTCCTGATGATTCTCAGCTGTATAAGCCTTTGGTACCAATATGGCAGGTAGACCCAAAGCCGTTATTTCAGAGACAGTTATTGCTCCGGCACTTCCAATCACCAAATCACATGCATTCAATGCTTTTGGAGCATCCATCATATAGTCTACAATAGTTACATTTGGGGGTAAGGTATCAATCTTTTTTTCCTTCAACTCTCTACTGAATCTCTCATAAAGCCGCTTTCCTGTTACGTGAAGTAGCTTAATCCTATTGAATTCACTTATACTGAAGATCAACTCTATTATTGCATTGTTTAGGCTTACTTGACCACCACTCCCACCAAATGAATAGATGAAAAAGATATCTTCTCCAATATCATATTCTGATCGGCATTGAATGCGTGAATGTTTGAATATTTCTTTCTTGAGAGGATTCCCAACAAGAACCGTTTTTTTAGCTTTCTTGAAGTAAACTTCAGATTCCAAAAAACTGATCATGACCACATCAGCAATTCTGGAAAGCATTTTGTTTGTAATTCCCGGATAAGCATTCTGCTCGTGTATCATTGTTTTTTTCCCACATAACTTCCCAGCCAATACCACTGGACCTGAGACAAATCCTCCTGTTCCGATAACCAAATCAGGATTTTCCTTTTTAATAATACGAGATGCCTGAAATAAACCAATCACATTGTTGTAAACAGTAATGATATTTGAGATTGAGAGTATCTTTCTATTGATAAACCCTGTCTTCACACTTAAAAACCTTAGTCCGAACTTGGGCACTATCTCACTCTCCATGCTTTTTCCAGAGCCAATATATATGATTTCAGTTGTATCATCCATGCTTTTGAGTATGTCGGCAATGGCAAGTGCAGGTGAGATATGTCCTCCTGTACCACCACCGGTAATCAATACTTTCATCATTACCTCTTTATATAGATTTTTTTGATATGTTCAATAAGATACCAACTGCTCCCATAAAAATCAGCAGTGAGGTTCCTCCAGCGCTAATAAATGGCAACACTATACCTGTCGGCGGCATTGAAGATGTAACTACCGCGATGTGAACCAAGGTTTGAATCGCAATAAGTGATGTGATGCCAATCGCTAAAAATGCTCCAAACTGATCCTTTGCGTTTATAGCTATTCTGAGTCCTCTCCATATAATAACGATATAGAATGCCATCACAATAAAAGCGCCTACAAAACCCAGCTCCTCACCGATAATGGAAAAGATAAAGTCATTGTATGCAAGTGGAATATAAAAAAATTTTTGCCTGCTTTGTCCAAGTCCCATCCCAAATAAGCCGCCAGTCCCTAAGGCATATATTGACTGAACCACCTGCCAGCCATAGGAGCTCTTATATTTAAACGGATCAAGAAAGCTAATAATTCTAAGAGTTCTATATGGTTCGTTGATGATTAGATAAGCGATACTGGCTATTCCCCCTGCTATTGTCAACAAGATATGAAATAGATTGGCACCGGCGCAAAAAAACATGACTCCTAATGTCATCGCCATGACAAAACTGGTGCTTAAATCATTCTGAATAAATATAATACCTGAAAAAAATAGAATCAATAGAAAAACCGGAATATAGCCGCTTATAAATGTTTTAATCTTGCTATTATGCTTTTCAAGAAAATATGCCATAAACATAACTGCTGTTACCTTAATAATATCAGATGGCTGAATATTCAACCCTCCAATACTGATCCACCTTTGAGCGCCATAGGCTTCAGTGCCATATGCCGTGAACAGAGACAATGTAGCTACGATAGTGATCAGAAAAATCAGTTTATTTAGAGCTCTATATATTCTGTAATCAATAAAAGACGCTAATACCAAAGTCGCTATCCCAGCAACACCTGCAGTGACTTGCTTTCTAAAAAAAAAGAAACCGTCTCCATTGAAATTATAATAGCCTTCAGGATAGCTCGCACTATAAACCATTATAAAACCGAATAGAACTAGAATTAGAGTGGTTAAAAACAAAATCCAATCCATAGAATTCTTATTCTCCATCTCCATCACCGTCACCCATTTCCTTGATTATCGCCTTGAATTCATTTCCGCGTTCCATATAATTCTGATACATTCCCCAACTGGCACATGCTGGAGATAACAAGACAATATCATCTTTTTTAGCATTTTCAATACATTTAAGCACAGCTTCCTTTAAATTTTCAGCCACATAATAATTATGGAAACCAATTGATTTCATGGCTTCAATTATTCTGTATTTCGTTTGACCCATAACGCTAACACTTCTAACCCTTGGGGATAGATATTTCATCAATCTAGTAAAATCCTCACCTTTTTCGTAGCCACCAAGAATGAGATTGATTGGTTGTGAGAAACTTTCAATAGCTTTAATGGTTGCATCAGTATTGGTTCCTTTAGAATCATTATAAAACTTGATTCCTCCAATTTGCCGTACAAATTCCAGTCTATGCTCTACCCCTTTGAAAGTCCTCAAAGTATCGATTATTAAGCTCTTGTCCACTCCGGTAAGGTAAGCCGCTAGACTAGCCGCTAACGCATTCTCTAGATTATGGTTTCCCGGCATGAATACAGTTGTTGTATCACAGAGATATTCGGGTTCACGGACATTGATGTATATTTTATTATCCTTAATGAATATTCCTTTAATGTCTGCTGTCTTAATTGAAAAATAATAAACATCACCATTCAACCAATTCTCTTTTTCACGAAGAATTCTATCATTATAATTGATTATACATTTATCCTGCTTGGTTTGGTTCTTGAATATATTGAGCTTTGATTTGATATAGTTGTCAAGATTGCCATGCCACTCGATATGATCAGGTGTAATATTGGTGACAACAGCAATATTAACCTTGAAATCTATTATGCTCTGCAGTTGAAAAGAGCTTAATTCAATAGCTGCTATAGCATTTTTGTCTGCATTGTAAAAATCCCACATGATACCGGAGCCAATGTTTCCTGTGACTAAGCTATTCTTGCTGTGACGCCTAAGCATTTCTCCTAATAGTGTTGTTGTGGTAGTTTTACCGTTTGTACCAGTTATTCCTATAGAGAAAATATCATTTCTCATACCAAAGGCATATTCTATATCCGTAATTATTCTAACACCATTTTCTTTGGCTTCATTCAACAACAAATCATCTAGTTTGATTCCAGGACTCTTGATGATTGTATCAAAATCATAAAAGGCTAAATGATTATAATCAATGGTTTTAAAATCAGGCAATCCGTTGGCATTTGCTATCTCTCTAAGTTTCTCAGGGTTCATCCGGTCCACAACACAAAAATCCATACCTTGTGCTGTGAGTGTCTTAGCAGCAGAAACACCCGATATTCCAAATCCATAAATTAGTATTTTCCCCTTGGACATATAATCTCCCTATATTAAAACCAATATTACTGCTACCAAACCACAAGCCATAGATGCCTTTAAAAAACCTTTAACTACCTGTATTTCCTTTAATCCCTTTTGCTCATAGTGATGATGTAATGGACTCATCAGGAAAATCCTCCTACCGGTTCTTTTGTAATAAGCAACCTGCAATACCACAGAAATCGTTTCGGCAAAGTACACAAGTCCTACCACAGGAAATATAATGAATGTTCCAGTTAAAATTGATAAAGAGGCAACCGCTCCTCCAATGGCCAAGGATCCCACATCACCCATGAAAATTTTAGCTGGAAACCAATTATAGCATAGAAAAGCTCCCAAAGCGCCAATCAGAACACCTATCAATAAGAAATAGATTTGATCAATCACCAAAAAGTCCTTCAATACCAATAATATAATGAAATAGCTGGAAAGATATATAATGGTTACACCAGCCGCCAAACCATCCAGTCCATCAGTTAGGTTGACGCTATTGACTATTCCCACTACCACCACAAATGCAAACGGTAGGTAAAACCACCCCAGATTGATAGTCTGATTGAGTAAGGGTATATAAATACCATCCCTTAAAGCCCCAAAACGATATTGATAAAAAGTCAGCAAAAAGGCAAAAATAAATTGTCCAATTAATTTCTGATAAGCCCTAAGCCCTAAATTTCTTTTTTTTACCACCTTGATATAATCATCAATAAATCCCACCAGTCCAAATCCTATAATGCTCAGTATGTAAACAATACTATCGATATTTTTTTCAACCAATAACAAATAGCTTAGAATAATACCACAAATAATGGCAACTCCTCCCATTGTCGGGGTGCCCGATTTAGTTTTGTGTGTTTCCGGTCCCTCTTCCCTTACAATCTGACCGAAATTAAACTTTTTCATATACGGAATCATCCTAGGTGTGAACATATACACCAATGCAAATGATACTACTATTGACAGAATTAATCTTACGGTCATTTTTTACCTTCCAATTTTTTTTCTTTCTTTCTAATGGCATTAATTGCTATCTGCTTTTCATTATAAGGTACTTTTCTATCTTCTATCATCTGATAAGGTTCGGTTGATTTGCCTGCAAGCAATATTATATCATCATGCTGGTAATTCTCTATCAGATAATTAATTGCTTCTTCCCTGTCCAGCATAATCATATAATTGTCGTGATATTTTTCAATTCCTTTTGTTATTTCAAGGCATATATTCATTGGATCTTCATAAACCGGATTGTCGGATGTTATCATGACGAAATCACAGAATTTTCCTGCAACCTCTCCCATCAACGCGCGTCTGGCAATATCCCTTTCTCCCTGGGCTCCAAACAGTGCGACTTTCCTACCTGTTGCGAATTGATTGATAGTCTCCATAACCTTTTCCAATCCATCAGGGGTATGGGCAAAGTCAAGAATCACCGTACAGTCAAGCGTAGAATCCACAAACTCAAATCTTCCTTCAACGCCTTTGATTGACTCAAGAGCCTTAATGCAATAATCAACATTCAGGCCTGCTTCAGCACCAGCAGCTATGGCAGCTGTATAATTGTACACATTGAACTCACCAGTGGCTTTTAAGTTTACATAATATTTTTTCAGCCCTGTTTTAAGATTGTATCTTGCACCTGTTCTGTCGATTTCAATTTTTTCAATGAAGTAATCTGCCTTTGCTACAGCAGAATAACTCACAACATTTTTCTCATCCTGTTTCAACTCATGATATAGTCTTTTTCCATATGGATCATCTATGTTGATTATTGACTTTTGGCACTGATAAAAGAACTTTTTCTTAGCTTGGTAATAATTTTCCATTGTTTCATGAAAAATCAAGTGATCCTCAGTCAAATTAGTGAATATGCCTAAACTGAATTTTAAGTTTTTAACCCTGTGAAGCTCCGTTGAATGGGATGATACCTCCATGAAACAGTGTCTGATTCCATCAGTTGCCATAGCTTTCAAAATATTATGTAAATCAGGTGCTTCGGGTGTAGTATTATCCAATGATATTTTTTTGTCTCCGATCAATGCCCCCATGGTGCCTATAACACCTGCTGACAAACCATTAAACTCATAGATGCTTTTTAAAAGATAAGTAATGCTTGTTTTGCCATTTGTACCGGTAACTCCAACCAAATCTATATCGACTCCACTCAGATTTAATTCATAAGATATATCAGCCATTGCTGATCTGGAATTTTGAACAACTATGTATGACATACCTTCGATTTTGATGGGGATTGATTCACACAAGACCACTTTGCATCCTTTATCAAAAGCATTGGTAATAAACGCATGACCATCTTTCTTGAAGCCTTTAATGGCAGAGAAGATTGTTTTGCTATCCGTTTTTCGGGAATCATAGGTAATATTGTCCACCATTAGATTCAAGTCTCCGAAAAATGCTATATGGTTTATCTTTTCAAGTATTTCTCTTACTCTCAATGCACTCTCTCCCTCTTTAAATCAAGTAGTATTTTTCAATACTCGAATAATCTTACAATATAATAATCCTTATAAAGGACAAAAGCAACTTCAAATTGCTTAATTCAACATAATGGTAATTACTGATCCTTTGATGACTTCAATGCCTTCTTTTGGATATTGATCCTTAACAAGGATGTCCTCTTCATTATCAAGCGTGATGTTGTGTTTCAATCCAATTCTGTCCAATTCATAGCTTGCATCCTTCAAAGACAATCCAATTACATTTGGTACTATGACATAGGACTTTTCGAGTTTAATGATTTCGTCTTTAGTGTAGACCGGTTGAACATTCATATACTTGAGAGTCTCGTCTATAACAGCACCTACCACAGGAGCTGCTATGACAGATCCATAATAAGAGTCTTTTGGTTCATCTATAATCAGCAAAACAACAATCTCTGGATCCAATGTTGGAGCAGTTGCTATAAATGATGTTACGTACAGTTCTTCAGAATACTTTCCATTGACTACCTTTTGTGCCGTACCTGTTTTTCCTCCCACACTATACCCGGGTAAGTAGGCACTGATTCCCGCCCCTTGACTGACCACAGACTCCATTATCTCCATCATATTGTTGCTGGTTTCTTCAGAAAACACTTTTCTTACTATCTCAACAGGATTCTCATGTACAATGTTGCCTCCGTTGTCAACAAGCTGTTTGACCAATCTCGGCTTAATCAGGTTACCCCCATTGCTCAACGAACCAACCGCTGTTACCAACTGTATGGGTGTGACTGATATTCCCTGTCCAAAGGCTTGCGTAACTAAATTGACATCTCTCATTGTTTCAGGAGAATTCACAATGCCAAACGCCTCACCGTTTAATGCAATATTGGTTCTTTGCCCAAAACCCAATGCCTTATTGTATTTATAGAATGTTTCTTTGCCTATTGCAAGACCGATATCCGCCAAGGCATCATTGCAGGAATTCTGAAGTGCTTCCGCTAAAGTCTGCAGGCCATGCGGGTTATAGTATCTCCAACATTTGATTGGTGTTTCAGTTATTATATCATCAACATAACCATCGCAGAAATAAGTGCTATTCATACTAGCCTTGTTCTCTTCAAGGGCTATTGCGGTTGTCAGCAACTTGAAGGTTGACCCAGGCTCATAGATGTCATTCACCGAAATATTTCGCCATAAATCATACCACTCATTCTGTAGGTCTTGACCACTTAATCCAGACCACTCGTTTTTCATTGTTTCATCATAAGGCAGTCTCGGATTATTGGGATCATAAGATGGCCTGCTAGCCATTGCAAGAATGTCACCATTGTTTGGGTTCATTATAATCATAGTAGCACTTTTGGCGTTATTATCATAATATGCCTTCTCGACCGCATTTTCAGCGAAATGTTGTATGACTTCATCAATAGTTAACACGACATTGAGACCATCTACAGGTGCATAGTATTGTTCAAATCCATCAAAGGGCAATTCAATACCATTACCATCTGTATTTACAATTCTCCGCCCTGGTTCGCCTGTTAAATACCCATTATATGTGCTTTCAATTCCATACATTCCAGCTTGATCTATATTGGTGAATCCCAGAATATGTGAGGCAAAATTATCATATGGGTAGATTCTCTGGTTATCTTCAATGACACTTATTCCACTCAGATTCGCAGCTTTGACCTCTTCTGCCTGCTTAACGGATACCCATCTTTTTATCGTCACATAATCAGTATCTCCCGTAATCATCTCATAAATCTCCTCCCTGTCCATTTCCAGAATACCTGCTAAGATATCAGCAATTTCATCTGGTGTCTTGTTTGGTATTGGCCCACCTTCATTAGCAGACAAGTCATTGTCGAGATCCATTGGATTATCGTTTTCTCCTCTTCTGAACATATTCAAAAAATTAAAAATAAAACTGTTTTGATCCGATTTCTCTTCTACTTCAACAGTTTTAATTGATTTCATGACATCCCTTGGAAAACAGACAACCGTATCAGATTTAATACTGACCGCCAGTTTTTTCCCTTTACTGTCATAGATGGTTCCTCTACTGGCATTGATGGTGATATCTCTTGACCATTGAGAAAAAGCTTCCTTCTTATAAGCTTCTCCCTCAATTATTTGAATATTCCCCAATCGGACCACAAGTGCCACACTCGAAATAAAAAAAAGAAACATTAGAAAAATGATTCTCTTTTTTATTTTCAAATTTGGTTTTGTCATTTAAATCCCCTCATTTTTTAGCAAAGCAAAAGTTTTCTCAACTATGTTTTCAAGAAATGCGCTATTATTCACATCGTTTTCATATGCAAAATTTTCCTCCAATATGCCAGAGTAATTGACATAAATCAAGAGGTTCTGATCGTTTCTGGCATAGCCCATACCTAAAAAATTCACGGCGTTTTCTTCTATTATATTTGAATTTTTTATGCTTTCCAGTGCAATCACCACATCTTCCTTCTGCTTACTAAGAATTGTGATTTGTTTTTTAAGATCATTGATTTCCATTTTTCTTTGTGTAATAATTGCATAATTAAAAATGATTCCTAATGCTAACATGAATATAACAGCAACATAAACAAAATATTTAAATTGAATAACAGCACTTTCTTTTTTGCATTGTTTCTGTTTAGATTTTAGCATAGCTTCTTCTTTAATTCTATAGTATCTTTCTACATCGCTGTAATCAATATATGTTTTTTCTCTTATTGCCGACATGGAATCACCTCATATTTTTTCAATAATTCTCAGTTTTGCGCTTCTGGATCTGGGATTCTCTTCTATTTCATTTAATGATGGAATTATCGGTTTTCTTGTGATGATATTGATTTCCTTTTTTTTATCACAGTTGCAGATTGGCTGTTCTGGGGGGCAGATACAACTTCTCTCTAACTCCTTAAATTTGTTTTTTACAATTCGGTCTTCCAGGGAGTGAAAAGTGATGATACACAGTCTGCCATTAGTATTCATTTTGCTAACAAGATCTTCAATTGTCTGTTCAATGATTTCCAATTCTTTGTTGACTTCTATCCTTATAGCCTGGAAAGTTCTTTTTGCTGGATGCGGACCATCTCTTCTGGCTGCTTTTGGAATTGCTTTTTTGATGATTTCAACTAATTGACCGGTAGTTTCAATAAAGCAAGTATTTCTCTCTTCTACAATGAACTTGGCTATTCTTGCCGCCCATTTCTCTTCTCCATACTCCGATATTATTCTTCTGAGTTCTTCTTCGGTATACCCATTGACAATGTGCCTTGCTGTCACCTTTTGGCT
>LGGM01000010.1 GCA_001509345.1 Clostridiales bacterium 38_11 | reverse complement strand
CTATCGATAAAATTGCATCGCACCCCAGAAATGTCTGCGGAATAGTCAAACGTTTGTTTGCTGAGTCATCAAGTGTTCGCTCGAACCATTGCGTTGATGCAGTGTCTTCCGTACTGTGGGATGTATTGATGATAAAACGTGCTAGAGAAGCTATTCTCTCGCTTCTCATGGGGTTTCTCTTGTAGGCCATAGCTGATGATCCTATCTGATGCGACTCGAAAGGTTCTTCAATTTCCTTCAAGCTCTGGAGCAGTCGGAAATCATTTGTCATCTTGTGCAAAGATTGCGCGATACCACTCAAAACATTGGTTACTTTAACATCGATTTTCCTCGAATACGTCTGACCTGTGACATCATAAAATCCTTCAAAATTCATTTTTTCAGCTATAAGCATATCAAGCCTTGCTACTTTCCCCATATCCCCGTCAAAAAGGCTTAAAAAACTGGCTTGTGTGCCTGTAGTCCCCTTTGCACCTCGTAATTTCAAGCCTGAAAGGACATATTCCAGATCACCATAATCAAAATATAAATCCTGCAGCCATAACGATGCCCTCTTCCCCACTGTTGTCAGCTGTGCCGGTTGAAAGTGGGTGTATCCCAGTGTAGGCATATCTTTATATTTAATGACGAACTTTGCAAGTTCACTCATCAGATTGACCAGCTTGATTCTAATCATTTCCAAAGCCTCTCTCATCTGAATGATGTCTGTGTTGTCACCTACATAAGCGCTGGTCGCTCCTAAATGGATAATGGATCTTGCCAGTGGACACTGGTCACCATAGGTGTGAACATGGGCCATGACATCATGTCTGAATTCCTTTTCTTTCTGAGCGGCCATTTCAAAATCTATGTTGTATATGTTGCTCTCCAGCTCTTGAATCTGTGCATCACTAATGTTCAGACCTAATTCCTTTTCTGACTTTGCCAGGGCAACCCAAAGCTTTCTCCAGGTTGAAAATTTTTTTTCATCAGAAAATATGTAGCTCATTTCTTTGCTAGAGTATCTTGTTATAAGCGGATTCGTGTATGAAGTATAATCTTTTATGTCAATCCCTCCTTTTTATTCAATAATATTTTTTCTTACTTTAGGAGCGTAAGTGACTTATGAAAAAGAAGTAAACTTTCGTTTACTCCTTTATTTTCATTATTTAGCATACTCAATAGCTCTTGTCTCCCTGACAACATTGACTTTAATTTGTCCCGGATAATCCAGCTCCTGCTCAATTCTCTTGACAATATTTCTCGCTATTAAAACAATACTGTCATCGTTGACAGCTTCAGGTTTAACCATAATTCTAATCTCCCTGCCGGCTTGAATAGCAAATGATTTCTCCACGCCCTCAAATGAATTGGCGATTTCTTCAAGCTTTTCCAATCTTTTTATGTAAGATTCAAGTGTTTCTCTTCTTGCACCAGGTCTGGCTGCTGATATAGCATCTGCAGCTTGTACAATAATAGCTTCAACTGTTTGTGGTTCAATGTCATTATGATGTGATTCAATAGCATGTACAATTTCATTGCTTTCTTTATATCTTCTAGCAATATCTCCACCGATTTCAACATGAGGTCCTTCAATTTCATGATCCACAGCTTTTCCGATATCGTGGAGTAAACCGGCTCTTTTGGCAATCTTAATATCTGCCCCGAGCTCAGCTGCCATAATACCGCTAAGATGGGCAACTTCTATAGAGTGTTTTAATACATTTTGTCCATAACTCGTTCTATATTTCAATCGACCCAACAGCTTTGTCATTTCACTTCTTAACCCATGAACCCCAGTATCAAAGGCGGCTTTTTCGCCCTCATCCTTAATAATCTGATTGATTTCTTTCCTCGCACGCTCAACCATTTCTTCAATTCTTGCGGGGTGAATTCTTCCATCTGCAATCAATTTTTCCAATGCTATTCTTGCAACTTCCCTCCTGATTGGATCGAAGCCTGAAACAACAACGGCTTCAGGAGTGTCGTCAATTATCAGATCAATACCTGTTAATGTTTCCAAGGCTCTTATATTTCTTCCTTCACGTCCTATGATTCTGCCTTTCATTTCATCATTCGGTAAGTCTACTACAGATACGGTAGTTTCGGCGACATGATCCGCAGAGCATTTTTGTATTGCATATGTGATTAGTTCTCTTGCTTTTTTGTCTGCGGTTTCCTTAGCTTCTCTTTCAATTTCCTTAATCATTATTGCAGCATCATGCTCAACATCTTTTCTGATACCTAACAGTAGCATATCTTTCGCTTCTTCTGAGGTCAATCCCGAAATTCTTTCCAGTTCTATCCTTTCCCGTTCCAATGATTCGTCAATTTCTTTTTCTCTCAATTCGATTTCTTTGTACTTTCTGTTCAGTTTTTCTTCGCGTTTTTCAAACAATTCATTTTTATTGTCCAGTAATTCTTCTTTCTTCAGCAATCTCTTTTCGGTTTTTTGTAATTCTGCTCTTCTTTCCTTATTTTCTCTGTCAGCTTCATTTCTCAACTTGTGGACTTCATCTTTAGCTTCTATCAAAAATTCTTTCTTTTTTGTTTCAGCAGTTTTGATTCCATCCTCAATTATTCTCCTAGCTTCGCTTTCTGCACTGATTATTTTTCTTTCAGCAACTGTTCTTCTGACGAAAAATCCGATTAATCCACCAATCAGTGTTCCAGCCAAAGCAAATAAAACATTTTGTAATTCTAACAAATTGTCACCTCCTAGTATTCAGTTATCAAGATACAAATCTATTCAAATTAATAGAACTCATTCTTTGAGAAACCATATAGACATTTTAGTATTTTTTTAACTTGGTGTCAAGAAATTTGATTTTCCCCTATTTTCACACATGAGAAAGAATCAAGACATAAAAAAAAGAGCATCACTGCTCTTCATTTTCCACTTCCACATTTGGTTTTTTCTTGATTCCAAAACCCAATTTTTCTCTGATTCTCAATTCAATTTCTTTTGTTAGCTCGGGAGAGGATTCCAGAAACTCTTTAGAGTTTTCTCTTCCTTGGCCTAGTCTAGTTTCACCATAGCTGTACCAAGCACCTGCTTTATTGACAATGTCGTTTTCCACACCAAGATCCAATATGCAACCTTCGTTGGATATACCTTTTCCATAAATAATATCAAACTCTGCTGTCTTAAAGGGTGAGGCCACTTTATTCTTGACTACTTTTATCTTTGTACGGTTTCCAACCATCTCAGTTCCCTTTTTCAATGTCTCTATTCTTCTGACATCCAATCTCACAGATGCGTAAAACTTCAAGGCACGACCGCCTGTGGTTGTTTCAGGGTTTCCGAACATGACACCTATCTTTTCCCTAAGTTGATTGATGAAAATAACACTTGTATTGGATTTTTTGATGGCCCCTGACAGCTTTCTCAAAGCTTGGGACATCAATCTTGCCTGCAAACCCATATGACTGTCCCCCATTTCACCTTCAAGCTCAGCTCTTGGGACCAAGGCCGCTACAGAGTCAATGACAATGACATCTACAGCATTGCTTCTTACAAGGGCTTCTGCAATTTCCAATGCCTGCTCTCCCGTGTCAGGTTGAGAAACAATCAAGTCATCGATTTTTACACCAAGGTTTTTGGCATATGCAGGGTCCAAAGCATTCTCCGCATCAATGAATGCTGCTATTCCCCCATTTTTTTGAGCTTCAGCTATGACATGCAATGCCACTGTTGTCTTACCGGAAGATTCCGGTCCGAATATTTCTACAATTCTGCCTTTTGGAAGGCCTCCTATTCCTAATGCAATATCTAAAGGCAAAGCGCCTGTAGAGATAGCCTCCACATTCAATACGCTGTCTTCACCTAATCTCATAATGGATCCTTTGCCAAATTGCCTTTCAATTTGAACAATTGCTAAGTCTAGAGCTTTTTCTTTTTCCATTTCTTTACCGCCTTTTATGATTTAGAACATTTGTTCTCTTTATTATAGAGTAAATTATTGTTTATGTCAAATATTACTTCAGTATTGATTTATTCTCCCATAAGTAGATAGTACCCGACAGCAGGGTCAATATGATTGTGATTGCCCACAATACTGTTGTCAAAATCCATAAGTCATATGGCAGTCCAGCGTTGAGAGTCAAGACTAGCATAATGGTGATCATCTGAAATATGGTTTTCAGCTTACCCCAATTATTTGCTGCCAAAGTTATCCCCTTTGAAGCTGCCAATGTCCTGAATCCCGTTATGATCAATTCTCTGGATATGATAACCATCGCTATCCATGAATTGATATAACCCAGCTCTACAAAACAGATCAATGAAGCTGTGACAAGAAGTTTGTCTGCCAGCGGATCTATAAATTTTCCAAAGTCGGTTATCATTTTGTATTTTCTGGCTATGTAGCCATCCAATGTATCTGTCAGCGAAGCAACAACATATAGGATAAGGGCCATTATCGATGCGTATCTGATGCTTTCGGTCATAAGAAAAAACATGAAAAAAGGGATGAACAAAACTCTTATAATGGTCAGTTTATTTGGAAGATTCATCATGTACTCCTATAAGATCGTATTCCATATAATCCAAAATTTTTACAGTCACAACATCACCTGACTCTAGCTTGCTTAAGCTTTCAAAATAGATGACGCTATCTATATCAGGGGAATCCATGTATGTTCTCCCCAAATATTGGTTACCATTTATCAAAGAATCAACAATGCATTCGATGCTGGTTCCTTTCAATTGATTATTCTTTTTGAAGGTGATGTCTTGCTGTATCAGCATAATTTCGTCTCTGCGTCTTTCTTTTATTCCTTCAGGAATCTTATGTGGCAGCTTGTAGGCTGGTGTGTCCTCTTCCTCAGAATAAGCGAATACCCCCAGTCTATCGAATCTATAGTTTTCCACGAATTGTTTCAATTCCAGATATTGCTTTTCTGTTTCACCCGGAAATCCAACAATCAGAGTTGTTCTGATAATCGCATCCGGAATCTTTGCCCGTATTCTGCTGATAAGATCTATGATATCAGCCCTATTGGTTTTCCGATTCATTCTTTTTAATAGGGTATCATTTATATGTTGGATAGGAATCTCAAAATAATTCAGCAGTTTATTGTTTAATGCAAATTCATCAAGGAGTTCATCGTAAAAGTCCTCCGGATAAATGTAATGCACTCTAATCCATTTTACATCCGGGATGCAGGAAATCTCTTTTAATAATTTGTGAAGCATTTTTTTACCATAAAGATCGGTACCATATTTGCTGGTATCCTGGGCTATGATAATGATTTCGCTTATGCCCTGTTTAGTCAAAGCAATCACTTCTTCTAGAATATTTTTGATACTTCTGCTTCTGTGTCTGCCTCTCACACTTGGTATGATACAGTAGGTGCAACGATTGTCGCATCCTTCTGACACCTTGACATAAGCATAGTAATCACTTTCTGTGAGAACTCTGGGAATATGTTCTGCAATTTCACGGGAAGGATCCTCTATGTTGACCTTAGACTCTTTTTTTAGTATGTCAACAATTTCATCGTAATTGGACGTGCCTATGAACATGTCAATTTCAGGTATTTCCTGAACCAATTCATCAGCGTAGCGCTGTGACAGGCATCCTGCCAATACGATAGTTTTTATGATTCCATCTTTTTTTAACTTCACCACATCGAATATGGCTTCAATTGATTCTTCTTTTGCATCGTTAATGAAGGTACAGGTGTTGATGATAACAACATCGCTATCTTCAATATTCGATGTGATTGTATATTCTGACTGGAGGAGTCCCAGCATGTACTCGGTATCCACCGTGTTTTTTGAGCATCCCAATGTTATGATATGTATTTTTTCCATAGTTCTCCTAAAAATTTAATTCATCCAGTTCCTCTGCGTTTATCAGCACTTTTCTCGGTTTGCTACCTTCATGAGGACCTACTATGCCAATTTCTTCCAACTGATCAATAATCCTTGCCGCCCTGGAATAACCAACCTTCAATTTTCTCTGCATATAGGATACCGATGCCTGACCCTCCATGACAACCAGTTCTGCGGCTCTTTGCAGGTACTCATCATAATCATTGTCCTTGTTGATTTGCACGTTTATGATTTCTTCCTCTACCGCATTATCTTCAGTGGTAAATTTTTGATTCTTGATAAAAGCTATTATTCGCCTGACCTCTTCATCACTGACAAATACACCTTGTATTCTGATATGTTTGTTTGTACCGACAGGGTGGTAGAGTAAATCGCCTTTACCCAGTAGTTTCTCTGCCCCGCTGGAGTCGAGAATTGTTCTGGAGTCAATGTATGAAGAAACCGAAAAAGCAATCCTCGCTGAAATATTGGCTTTTATGGTGCCTGTTATGACATCCACCGAAGGTCTTTGAGTTGCTATTACCAGATGGATTCCAGCTGCTCTTGCCAATTGTGCCAACCTTGTGATGCTGTCCTCAACCTCTCCTGCAGCGACCATCATCAGGTCAGCAAGCTCATCTATCACGATGACTATTTTAGGAATAATCTCTTCTTTTTTATTCTCAATTAATTTTTTATTGTTGTATGATGTTATGTCCCTGACGCTGTTTTGCGCAAAAATTTCATATCTGTTGGACATTTCCTGTACTGCCCACCCAAGAGCATTTGCCGCTTTTCTCGGATCAGTGACCACGGGTATGAGCAAATGTGGAAGTCCATTATAAATATTAAGTTCCACCACTTTTGGATCAATCAATATAAGCTTGATGTCATCAGGTTTTGCTCTGAATAATATACTCATCAGCAGAGCATTGATACAGACACTTTTACCTGATCCTGTCGCCCCAGCTATCAGAAGATGAGGCATGCTTGCTATATCTGACACCATATTTTTCCCGGCTATATCTTTTCCAATCGCGAAAGGAATAGAAATGGTGTCATCCTTGTATTCTTTCGAGACAATCAGTTCTTTTAGAAAAACATCGGATTTGTTGTTATTGGGAACCTCAATCCCTATTGCCGCTTTTCCCGGTATTGGTGCTTCTATTCTGACATCTGACTTGGCGAGGTTTAAAGCGATATCCTTAGAAAGATTCGTGATTCTGCTGACTTTAACACCTGGTGCAGGCTGCAGTTCGTATCTTGTGATCGTCGGGCCTCTGTTGATTTGAACCAATTTACAGTCAATACCAAAGCTTTTCAATGTTTTCAAAAGAATATCCGCGCTCTCAATCGCTTCTCTCTTCTCATTGGTAATATTATTCTTTATATTATCATCGAGTAGACTGATATCCGGTAACCTGTAGAAATCATTTTTCGATTTTAAATTAGCTTTCAATTTAACCTGTTCAAAGGTATCATCCTTTTTCTCAAGCGGTTTTTCCGATTTTCCAATTTTTATAGGGGGATGGGTATCGTCAGCCTTTCTGTCTCGATATTCATTGGTTCTATTTATTTCAGATGGTTTTTTTGTTGACAGATCCATATCAAAAACCCGTTGCTTGTTGACTTCACCTTTTATATTGTAGTCATTGTAGGAATAATCCTTTAGGGGGCTTATATCGGTTTCTTTCCCAACGGTTGTTTTCCTTTTACTTTTTTTTTCACTCTTCTCTTCAATAAACACAAATTCATAAATGGATCTGGATAATGTCTGAAAAAAAGTTTGTACACGGTTAAAAAAAGTGCTGGACATCAGATAAGCGCTCTTTTGAGTGATTAGTATCAGGCAGATTAGAATCGCAGCACTGTCAACTATAAGAGACCCGACTCTACCGAATAAAAAAATCAATATATAGGATATCAATCCACCGATAATACCACCACCGGAAATCTGCGCATCAAGGCTTCCTTTGATAAAATAATCCGCTACTGTTCTTATATCTCTTTCAGAAAAAATATTGGAATCCACAACTTCCGTATCAGTGATTGTCAGTATTGAAATGATGCATATAAATATGACCAATGCAAATTTGACATTGGATGCCTTTTGTTGTTTCCTATAATTGACAAAATAAAGAAGTCCGATAGCTAGAAACAAATATGGCACTAATATAAAGCCTTTGCCTGACAACACCTTGAGAAAACGTGTCAGATAACCAAATATCAGACCTGTCTCATAACGCCTGGAAACAAAAAACAATAAAGCTATGACAATATAAATAACACCCTTTACCTCATTAAGCAATCGGTCATTTATTCTCGATGTCTTCCCGGCAGGTTTTCTTTTATTGATTTTTGTTGTTTTGCCTTTTGTTGTTTTGCCGGTTTTATTACTCAATATATCACCCACTTATAGAATCGATTTGATTACAGGAAGAAAATTGTGAATAGCCCAAGTGCAAAGACATATATTGAAAAATAATAAAGTTTTCCTTTTCTAATCAGATTCATTAAAATGCCGATTGACAGCATGCCTGCTGTAAATGCAGTCAGCATACCCAAAAATAGATTTGCATTCAGAACAACATTTGCAGTATTTATAGAAAGCATCTCCAAAAGTGCTGCTCCGGAAATAGCTGGAATGGATAGCAGGAATGAGAATCTTGCTGCTTCCTCTCGATTAAGGCCAACAAATAATGCACCAACTATAGTCGAACCCGATCTGGATATACCCGGTGCGATGGCCAAGCCTTGAAACAAGCCTATTAGTATTGCTTTCGGGAAAGAGATATTCGATAAATCAAGATTCCTTTTTCCAATTTTTTCCGACAATAACAATAAGGTCCCGGTAATAATCAATGCAAATCCAACAAATCTCAAATCGGTGTATAAGAATTCGAACTGATCACTGAACAACAATCCGATGACAACTGTTGGGATAGTGGCAATCAAGAGCAGCAATACCATTCGTTCATAAAGAGCCAATTTGCTATTTTGCATTTTGGCAATCTTTCTGATAAGACTGAGCAACGAAAAAAACAATCTTATGATATCTTTTCGAAAATAAATGAGGACTGCGATTAAAGTGCTAAAATGCAACATGACACTATAAAAAATATTGCCTTCTTGAATACCAAATAATTTGCTCATTATTGCAAGGTGCCCAGAACTGCTGACAGGCAAAAATTCCGTCAGTCCTTGTGTTAAGCCTAAAAAAATTCCTTCGAAAACAGTCATAATTCCTCCAAGGTGATTATATCACAAATTGCAGATGAATATCAATTCAGACCGGTGTGTCCAAATCCTCCAGACCCCCTGTCGGACGATTCAATCACTTTTACTTCCCTGACTTCAGCCACCTCGACTTTGGTAAATATCATCTGAGCTATGCGGTCGCCTTTATTTATCTCGAAATTCTCATTTCCGAGATTGATTAGTATCACCTTGATTTCACCTCTATAATCGCTGTCAATTGTTCCTATGCCGTTCACTAAGCTTATCCCATGTTTGATGGCCAGACCACTTCTTGCTCTGATCTGAGCCTCAAATCCTCTGGGTATCTCTAAGGAAATACCTGTAGGTACGAGAGATCGCTCGAAAGGCTTTAATACAATAGATTCGTCGACATTAGCCCTTAAATCCATTCCGGATGACCCTTCTGTCTCATACTTTGGTAAATCAAATTCATTGTTTTTAAGAATCTTAACAAACATGCCAATCCTCCTTAATACATTTTAAATAGACTATCTATCTCCTTATTATCTTCAATATTGCCGGTAAATGCAATATTAAAGTCACTTCCCTTAAACAGCATTTTTGAAACGTCTATTACATCTTTATATGCCACGCTCTCAATTTTTGGAATGATATCTTCAGGCTGAATGGTTTCATTGTAAAATAATTCTCTTCTTCCCAATACAGTCATTCTGTTCGATGTGTTTTCAAGGCTTAAGATGTAGTTGCCTTTAATCTGTGATTTTGCTCTTTCGAACTCAGAGATTGAGATATTCCCTTTTCTAAAGCTGTTTATCTCATGTTTTATTTGTTGCAGCACTTCTTCAACATTGTTCTCCTTCAGAGCTGAGTAAATACCGAACAAGCCTGACATTTTATAGCTGGAATGGAATGAATATATACTATAAACCAAACCACTTTTCTCTCTGATATTCTGAAACAATCTAGAACTCATGCTGCCACCTAATACATTGTTCAAAATGTTTGTTGAATAATAATGGGGGCTATTTCTTTCAAAACCCTTTACACCAATGCAAAAATGTAGTTGTTCTATATTTTTGTGGATACCTTGCTTATTGAGAGTGTAATCGAATGATTTGGGTGTTTCTGTTATCTTGCTCTTCTTTCTAAAATTATTGAAATATTTGTTGCATAGCTGCTTCACCTCATCAAGTGTTATGTTGCCCACTATTGATATAACAACATTATCAGCCGTATAATAATGATCCATATAATCATCGATAATCTGTCTGTTTATACCAATGACAGATTCAATATCCCCCAGTATCGGGTAGGAAATAGCATTACCTTCAAATGATATCTTGGTGAGCAATTCATGTACATAATCTTCCGGAGAGTCTTCATACATCAATATTTCCTCAATGATTACCTTCTTTTCTTTCTCCAGTTCCCCTTCATCAAAAACAGAGTTGAAGATCATATCTGAAAGTATCTCTAATGATTTATCAAAAAAATAGGAAGCAACCTTTGTATAGTAGCCTGTGCATTCTTTTGTAGTAAAGGCGTTAATCTGACCTCCCATGCTATCTATTTCTTCAACTATGTCGAAAGCACTCCTTTTTTTGGTGCCTTTAAAAAGCATATGTTCAATCATATGAGATATGCCATTGTTTATTGTCGTTTCATTGATAGATCCGGCTCCAATCCAAATACCGGTTGAAACAGATTTGACATGATCTATTTTTTCGAAAATGATCCTTAAGCCATTATCCATTATTATTTTGTGTATCATTTATCCTCCTGACTATTAAGAAATCCCTCTTAAAGAGGGATTTAAGTCCGTGATTATTTATCGGTTTCTGTCTCTTTAAGAGCATCTTTCCTTGATAATTTAATTTTCCCTTGTTTATCTATGCCGATGACTTTAACAAGCACCTCTTCGCCTTCTTTCAAAACGTCTTCCACCTTGTTGACTCTTTGTTTGGATAGCTCGGAAATGTGCACAAGGCCTTCCTTTTTGTTTCCTATGTCTATAAAAGCGCCAAAATTCATGATTTTAACAACCTTGCCCACATACATCTCGCCAACTTCAATGTCTTTTATGATCGCTTCAATAATCGCTTTCGCTTTAAGTCCAGCCTCAAGGTTTATAGCTGCAATCATAACAGAGCCATCATCTTCTATATCAATTTTAACGCCTGTATCCTCTATAATTTTATTGATTACTTTGCCACCAGCACCAATGATCTCTCTTATTTTATCAGGATGTACCTTCATATAGATGATTTTCGGAGCATATTTGGAGACCTCTTTTCTAGGTTCTGAAATACATTCGTTCATCTTATCCAATATGAACAGCCTGCCTGCTTTGGCCTGATCAAGTGCTTGCATAATAATGTTTCTATCAATACCATGAATCTTCATGTCCATCTGAATAGCGGTGACACCTTCTGCTGTTCCAGCAACCTTAAAGTCCATGTCACCAAGGAAATCTTCCATTCCCTGAATATCTGTCAATACAACTACATCGTCGCCTTCTTTTATAAGACCCATTGCTATGCCGGCTACCGGTGCTTTAATCGGAACACCTGCATCCATCAATGACATCGTACTACCACAAACGCTGGCTTGGGATGTTGATCCGTTTGAGCTCAAAACTTCTGATACCAATCTCAAGGTGTAAGGGAAATCCTCTTTGTTTGGCAATACAGGAATCAAAGCTCTTTCAGCCAATGCACCGTGACCGATTTCTCTTCTTCCCGGACCTCTTATAGGGGAAGGTTCTCCAACACTGTATCCTGGAAAATTATAGTGGTGCATGTAGCTTTTATTATCTTCCTCTGATATACCATCAATAATCTGTATGTCGCTTGCTACTCCTAGCGTTGCAACTGTTAAAACTTGTGTCTGACCTCTTGTGAACAGACCGGTGCCGTGTGTTCTCGGTAGTATGCCGACTTCACAGGATATTGGCCTTATTTCATCTATTTTTCGATTATCGGGTCTGATCCCTTTTTTGACAATATTGGTTCTAACCTTTTCTTTTATGATATCATACAATATTTCTTTTATATCTTTTATATGATCGGGATATTTTTCTTCGAAATATGCTTTGACTTCGCTTTGAACCAATTCAGTTTTTTCTTCTCTCTCCTGCTTGTCAGCCGAGTTGATAGCGTCGTCAAATCTCTCATCCGCGTAAGCTAGGATTTCATTCTTGATTTCTTCTGAAGGTGTGATGAACTCTATCTGAGATTTTTCTTTACCAATTTCGTTTCTGATTTTTTCAATAAACCCACAGATTTTGATAATTTCTCCATGAGCCTGCATAATCGCTTCAAGAATAGTTTCTTCAGGTACTATGTCTGCGCCGGCTTCAACCATCATGACCGCGTCTTTGGTTCCAGCAACTGTCAAATCAAGCTTTGATACTTCTCTTTGTGCTTGATTTGGATTAACAACCAGTTCATTATCAACTAGACCCATATTGACGCCACCTATTGGTCCGTCAAAAGGTATATCGGATACCGTCAATACTGCAGAAGCCCCTATCATTGCCGCTATCTCAGGAGAACAATCCTGATCTACTGACATGACAGTAGTGACAACCTGGACATCATTTCTGAATCCGTGCGGGAATAGTGGTCTCAATGGTCTGTCTATTAGTCTGGAAGCCAATGTCGCTTTTTCACTCGGTCTTCCCTCTCTTTTGATAAAGCCTCCGGGTATTTTACCTACTGAGTACAATTTTTCTTCATAAAAAACGCCGAGTGGAAAATAATCAATTCCTTCTTTGGGTTTCTTTGATGCTGTAACAACAGCAAAAACCGCTGTATCTCCGTACCTTACCATACAAGCTGAATTTGCAAATTCTGCGAACTTATTGAAAGTCAAGCTAAGTTTTCTTCCTGCCAATTCATATTCATAAATCTTTTCCATATTAGTCCTCCTTTATTAAAACAATAGAGCGGGGTGTACCCCGCTCCTGTTATCTTCTTAATCCTAATCGGCTGATGATACTTCTATATCTCTCTATATCTTTGTTCTGAAGATATTTAAGAAGTCCTCTTCTTTTACCTACCATTTTTAAAAGACCTCTTCTTGAGTGGTGGTCTTTTTTATTGACTTTTAGATGCTCAGTAAGTTGGTTGATTTGATTAGTCAATATGGCAATCTGAACTTCGGGAGATCCGGTATCCTTATCACTCAATTTGTACTCTGATATAATGCTTTGTTTAAGTTGTTTTTCTAGTGCCATTGTAGTTCCTCCTATCAATTTTTCACCAAAACCCATGTGAATCGTTGAGGAATCGAATTACATAGATAATGGAACAAATAGTATTTTAACACATTTACTTATGTTTGTAAATCAGATTTTTTTGATAAACTGAATAATATCCGGGGTCAAGCTATCATTTGATTTCAATCGTAATATTCCATTTTCGTTTTCAAGTTTAATCTTCAATTTGTTTTGGTTTTCAATAACCAGATATGAACCCTCCAGCGGATAGATAAAATCAGTGTCGAAAATCAACAATTCCTTGTTGCTTATCACCTCATAGTGATGATCTCTGAAATCAATCCGGTAGTCTTCTGTCAATAATTTATTAGCCTCCACAATGCAACCAGCAGCAATCAATTCCCTTATCATGGAGCTACTTATCACCTTACCATCTTGTTTGACGGCACTGATTACTTCAACACTGTAGTTGTATTTGTTAGAAAGATCCTGAAGTAGCTGAATATCACCTTTGGCCTTATGCCCAAACCTGAAGTTGAATCCTACAACAATATTTTTAATGCAAAGCTTGTCGATCAAAATTTCTGAAATAAAGCTCTCAGGAGACATTATTGCAGTCTGACTATCCAAAGCGTAAAAAATAATATCATCAATGTCATAATTCTTGAAGGTTGATATTTTACCGTGTTTTCCGTATATTTTCTTGTATTTTTTTGCAATATTGGTAAATTTGTCAAACTCATACTCAAAGGTTACAATTTTTTTATCTTGTTCTGATTGATTACCAATATGGATGCATTTTCTGATAATCTGATCGTGTCCCATGTGTATTCCATCAAAGTTTCCAATAGCCGCTGTAATATATCTCATATGTTCTCCTATATCAAAAGCCTTTTGAATTTGACATATGTCGTATCCACTATCTCTCCTATGCCGAAAATCTTTGATTTCGTGTTTCTGATGTAAAAAAATTGTGGATAATTTTCTAATTCCTTTTTTGGAATCTTTACACCATTTATTAGCCTGCTTAAACTGTCATCGTCAAAAAACATGCTTTCAAGCTTTAAGACTGCGTCGTAAGCCATTAGAAATCTCAAGTCATCAAGCCTATACATTTCATCAATCTGCTCCAAAGTGTAGGAATTGTTGATGCTCAGATTTTTTGAGGCAGTACGAACCAATATCGCCATAACGGCATTTGTACCCAAAGCTAGACCGATATCATGACAAATGCTTCTGATATACGTACCTTTTGTGACATTAGCTTTTATTCTTATAAAAGGAAATGAATAATCCAGTAGTTCAATTTTCTTTATGTTTATCTTTCTCTTTTTAATATTTACTGCAATATCTTGTCTTGCATATTCGTATAATTTCTTGCCATCCAATTTCAGGGCCGAATAGATTGGGGGAGTCTGCCATGACTCTCCCTCAAAAGACCGAATAACAGCTGAGACTGTTGCTTGTTCCAATACTTGGAGATTTTTGTCTTCGGTTATTATCTTACCGTAAATATCATACGTATCAGTTAGCAATCCTAGTTTCAACACAAATATGTATTCCTTGTCATATTCCATCAGATAATCTGAAAGTCTCGTGGCTTTTCCGATACAAACCGGTAAAACACCCGATGCATTGGGATCCAGTGTACCTGCATGGCCGATTTTTCTAATTGAGGTTATTTTTCTAAGTCTCGATACGACATCATGTGAAGTCATGCCAGTAGGTTTTAGAACATTCACGATACCATTCATATCATATCAATCCTCCATCTGCTTTCTCAGCTGTTCCACTATAATCTTTTTACTTTCATTTATATCTGACTCCAGATTAAATCCGGCTGCTCGTTCATGTCCGCCTCCATTGTAGCGGACGCTGATAGCTGAGACATCGATCTCACCTTTTGAACGTAGGCTAACTTTCGTATTCTTGAAACTGATTTCCTTTAACACACATGACACCATGACACCCTCAATATCTCTGATAGATTCGACTATGCCATCGACATCCTTCAGGCTGACTCCATAATCGTCCAAAATCGCTTTTGTAATAGGCGCGAGAGATACTTTGCCATCATGATAAAACTCTACCTCTGACATAATTCTGTTCTTGATAAGAAAAACATTCTTATCTTCATTGCCATAGATGTTCTCTGCAATCTTGCTGAAATTTATACCCTTATCAATCAGTTCAGCTGTATTTCGCATCGTTTGAGAACTGGTGTTATTGTAGATGAATTTACCTGTGTCTGTCAATATTGCGGCATAAATATTTGTCGCTGCTTCCTTGTCAATCAGATATCCAAAATGCTTGCAAATCTCATAAACCAGTTCTCCTGTAGAACTGTAATCGCTTTCAATGATATCAAGATCACAAAAACCGTCATTGGAGACATGATGATCGATACAAACGCTCTTCTTCGAGTTATTGAACACATCCACCATCGAACCGATTCGAGTGATATCGCTGCAATCCAAAACCAAGACAAGATCATGTATATCATTGTCTGGCTTATTGAATATTTTTGATATATCAGGTAAAAATCTAAAATTGAAAGGAATTTCTCCTTCTAAATACATTTTAATTGACTTACCATTTGTCTGAAGTATGTGCCCAAACCCTAACAAAGACCCGAGACAGTCACCATCAGGGTCTTTATGTGACATGAGCGCTATTGATTTTGAATTATCCAATTTATCTTTGAATAAGTTTACATAATTAATATTTTGTAAATTCATCTTATTTACTCGCTTTTCCCCTGCTCTAAACTGCGCAGAAGCTGATTGATTCTTATAGTGTTCTCAGTACCTTCGTCCAATAAAAATGTAAGATCAGGTGTGTATCTCGTGCTGAGACTACCACTTAGCTCCTTGCGGATAAATCCTTTAGCCTTTGCCAAGACATCGATGGTTGATTTTCTCTCTTTCTCAGTTCCGATGACAGATACGTACACCTTTGCGTACTTCATATCATCAGTGATACTGACTTCTGTGATGGTCAGGTGTTCATTGATTCTAGGGTCCTTGACACTGCTGTGAATAATCTGGCTCAGAAATCTTTTGATATCCTCTTCCAGTCTTCTTCGTTTTTTAATATTCATACTATCACCTTTTTATTTCTTCCATAATGTATGCTTCTATTATGTCTCCATCTTTTATATCGTTGAATTTATCTAAACTGATACCACATTCATAACCTGTAACAACTTCAGAAGCATCGTCTTTAAATCTTCTCAGGGATGAAATTTCGCCTTCATGAATAACAATATCGTTTCTCAATAATCTTATCTTTGATTTTCTTGTGATTTTGCCGCTAATAACGTAACTACCTGCTATTGTACCTGCATTTGGCACCTTAAAGGTAGCTCTTACCTCTGCTCTACCGATCACTATCTCCTTGAATTCAGGATCTAGCATACCCTTCACCGCAGCCTCTATGTCATCTATTGCATTGTATATGACACGATATGTTCTAATGTCTACATTTTCTCTCTTTGCAAGCTCGGAGGCACTGCTTGTAGGTCTGACATTGAATCCGATAACAATGGCATTTGATGCCGAAGCCAGCATGATGTCTGTCTCGTTGATTCCGCCTACTCCACCGTGTATAGTATTGACCTTGACTTCCTCTATGCTAAGCTTCTCCAAAGATTGTTTGATAGCCTCTATAGAGCCTTTCACATCAGCTTTAACAATAAGATTCAGATCCTTGATTTCACCAGCCTGTATTCTGCTGAATAAATCATCCAGAGATACTTTGGGATTGGTTTTCCCGGAGTCTGCTTTCGTTTTCTTCTTTTTTGTCTCTACCATGGACTTGGCAAGCTTCTCGTCCTTGACTGCGTACATAATATCCCCTGCCTCAGGAACCTCTGACAAACCTGTAACCTCTACAGGTGTTGAAGGCCCTGCAGAGATAATCCTTCTTCCTCTGCTGTTGATCATGACCCTTACTTTTCCGTATGATGTACCGGTAATGATGAAATCACCCTTATGCAATGTTCCTTTGTTAATTAAAACTGTTGCTACAGGCCCCCTGCCTTTATCAAGATTGGCTTCAATTATTGTTCCTTTTGCCAGTCTGTTTGGATTTGCCTTTAGTTCCTCTACCTCTGCAACCAGCAAAACCATTTCAAGCAGTTCATCTATACCAATTCTTTTAAGTGCTGATACTTCTACGCATATGGTGTCACCACCCCACTCTTCCGTCAATAGTTTATACTCAGCTAATTCCTGTTTTACACGATCTATATTGATATTTGGCTTATCTATCTTGTTTATGGCAACAATAATTGGTACCTCTGCAGCTTTCGCATGGTTGATTGCTTCGATTGTCTGGGGCATAATACCATCATCTGCCGCCACCACCAATATAGCTATATCGGTAACCTTCGCACCCCTGGATCTCATAGCCGTAAAAGCTTCATGGCCGGGTGTGTCAAGAAATGTTATTTTTTTACCGTTTATTTCTATAACTGAAGCGCCTATATGCTGTGTAATGCCACCAGCCTCGCTTACAGTTATATTGGTATTTCTTATGGCATCCAACAATGAGGTCTTACCATGATCAACGTGTCCCATAACAGTTACGATAGGTGGCCTTTGCTGAAGATCCGCCTCATCGTCCTCTGAATCAAACTCTTCTTGCAAGAATTCTATTCCATCCTCTTCCTCATCTTCCATGCGTTGGATGCTTATTCCCATTTCTTCTGCAATTAGATAAGCAATATCAAAATCTATCTCCTGGTTCAGGTTTGCCATGACACCGTTGGTTATGAGCTTAGTAATCAAAGCATTAACCGGTATATCAAGCAATTCGGCGAAGTCTTTTACAACGATTGATTCACCAACCAAATATTCTTTTTCTTCATCGGTGTCCTTGGTTTTTCTGTACTGTTGTTTCTTGCCCTTTTCTTTTTTCTGCAGGCTTCTTCTTGGACGAGCTTTTTTCTTTTCTTCCAAAGCTTTCGTCGTCTCTTCAGGTGTCACTTTCTTACCATCTTTTCCTTTTGGCTTTTTATCCTTTGTCTTAGCCACCGACTTATTAGATGTTTCTTTCTTGCCCGTTGCTTCTCTTGTTTTTAGAAACAATTTTTGAATTCTCGCCGCATCCAATTCCCTAACGGAACTCATGTGATTTTTAATGCCTTCTATTCCCAACTCTTTTTCAGCAGCATCCATTATTTCCTTGCTTGTTACCTTCAATAATTTTGATAATTCATATATTCTCATACTGACACCTCCGACTAATCCTGTTTTATTATATACGTCGCCATGCTTTTGTCCTTGATTCCGACAAAACTGACTTCCAATTTATTTAAAATTTTTCCTATCTCGTGTTTCGAGCCATGTTCAAGATATTTTACATCATATTCATCACACAATTGAATCAGATTACTTCTGCCTTTTTCTGAAGAGTCACTGGTATAGATTACCAGATACAGTTTTTTCTTTTTGATTTGTTCTTTAACCAAATCAAAACCCAAAACCAAATTTCCACTTTTCCGAGACAAACCAATCATACCATATATCTTATCTGTCATCCTCTAACACCTTTAGCATATCTTTATAGATTTCTTCAGATATCTCACATTCAAATGCTTTGTTTAATCTCTTTGACTTAAATGCTTTTTCATAGCAATCAATTTTTTTACAGATGTAAGCTCCTCTACCGTTAGCTTTGCCTTTCAGGTCGATAAAAGTATCTCCCTCTTTATTGTGTACAACTCTTATCAAATTTTTCTTGGGAAATATCTCACCACAACCCAAGCATTTTCTCATGGGTATCTTTTTTTTTACCATTCTAATCACCTTTTTTTAGTTCTGCATATTGAGTTTCGCTCTTGATATCGATCTTCCAACCGGTCAGTTTCGCAGCCAACCTGGCATTCTGTCCTTCTTTACCGATAGCAAGCGACAATTGATAATCAGGTACCACTACAAGGGCGCTTTTCGTTTTTTCGTTGATCACAACCTTAACAGCGGTGGCTGGGCTTAAGCTATTAGCAATAAACTTCGCAGGATCTTTGTCATAGACTATAATGTCTATTTTTTCGCCATCTATCTCATCGACAACAGCTTTAACCCTTGTTCCTTTGTTGCCAACGCAAGATCCAACCGGATCAACGTTCTCATCATTGGAAATAACGGCTAATTTTGATCTGGAACCTGCTTCCCTTGATATGTTGAAAATATCGATGACACCATCATAAATCTCAGGTACTTCCAATTCAAATAACCTCTTTACCAGATTAGGATGTGTCCTTGATAGGGTAATACTGGCACCCTTGCTTGTATTTTTCACGTCCAGTATTACTGCTTTTATCCTATCTCCTTGTCTGTAAGTTTCACCGGGAATCAATTCACCTTCAGTTAATATCCCCTCAATCTTACCTAGATTGACAAAAATGTTATTTTTGCTGATTCTTTGTACTACTCCCGTAACAATCTCACTCTCTCTGCCGTGAAACTCCTCGTATATGTTCTCTCTTTCAGCTTCTCTGATTTTTTGCAGTATAACTTGCCTGGAGGTCTGTGCGGCAATCCTTCCAAATTCTTCCTTGGGTCTGACTTGAATCTTGACACTATCGCCTATTTCAAATTTCTGATCGATTTTTCTGGCTTCTTCCAGACTTATTTCAAGCCCTTCATCGACCATCTCATCAACTACGGTCCTTTCAGAATATATTTTGTACTCACCCGTCTCAATATCAATTTCAACTTTTACATTGCCGGCTTTACCATAGTTTTTCTTGTAGCCGGAAATCAATGCCATCTCTATCGCTTCAATGACAGTCTCTTTTGTAATTCCTTTTTCTTTTTCAAGCTCTTCGATAGCTCTGATAAAATCTTTGTTCATTTTATCCTCCATTAAAATTCAATTCCTTTATTTATTTTAGATATATCGCTCCTTGAAATTCTGATTATTTCTCCGTTCTCTTCAAGCTCTATCTCTTCACTATTGAAGCTTTTGAGCTTTCCGACATACAACTTTGAATCATTCAGTTTCTTATATAATTTCACTTCAACCAAGTTGTCAATGTTGTTTTTATAATCTCCATCTGATTTAAATGGCCTGTCTATACCCGGTGAAGACACCTCAAGATGATATGCTTCATCAATGAAGTCGTATTTATCTAGCTCGTCACTGATTAGGTTGCTTACAATAGCACAGTCTTCTAGGTCCACACCATTTTCTTTATCGATGAAAATTCTTAAAATATTGATGCCACTTTCCCTGACATACTCAATGTCAAATATTCTTAAGTCTGTATTTTGCATCGCTTTTTCAGCTATTAGAGTCACATTTTTAATTAGATTTTTCTTGTCCATTCAAAGCTCCTTAAGGCAATTAGAAAGAGTGGGAATTCCCACTCTTATCGGCCAATTTCTTTACTCACATTGTATTATAACATATTAATTTTACTTTTTCAAATATTAAATATTGATATTTGATTACTCTCATTGAGCCCATCAAGGCATCCATGTGTCTTAAAGACTTCAATATTGGTTTTGTTGACTTTAGCCCTTTTCATCAGGTCTTCAACAGATATGAAAGGGCTTATCTTTCTTTCTGATTGGATGTTGGCTGCAACTGTCTCACCTATACCCTCCAGCGATATAAGTGGTGGTAATAATTTATCATCTCTAATTCTGAACTCTTTATGGTCTGATAGATATAAATCCACAGGCAAGATCTCATAGCCTCTCTTATACATTTCAAGTACTACCTCTAAAACAACTATAGAATTCTTGTCTTTTTGGGATTTGTCTTCCCTGTTATTTATTTCTTTAATAACATTTTGAATATGTTTCTCACCTTTTAGAATCAGGTCCGCATCAAAATCAAGCGCTTTCATTGTGAAAAAAGCTGCATAAAAAGCCAATGGGAAATGAACCTTATAATAAGCAATTTTGACAGACATGGTTACATATGCAACAGCGTGCGCTTTTGGAAACATATATTTAATCTTGTTACATGAATCAATGTACCATTGAGGTACATTATGTTGTTTCATTTCCTCAACGTCTTCATCTGTTACGCCTTTTCCTTTTCTGACTCTTTCCATAATATCAAAGGCTTTCTTCTTACCTAAGCCTTGGTATATCAGGAAAGTCATAATATCATCTCTTGTTGATATAACATGCTTTATGGTAGTTTGGTTACTTCTGATATAATCCTGCGCGTTTCCAACCCAGACACTCTCACCATGGGATAATCCGGATATCCTCACAAGGTCTGAAAAAGTCTTTGGATTAGTATCCATCAGCATCTGTCTGACAAAACCTGTCCCAAACTCAGGGATTCCCAGTGTTCCTGTTTCACATCCAATTTCATCACATGTTACACCTAAGGCCTTAGGAGATACAAATAGGGATAAAGTTGCTTCATCATCTAACGGGACATTTGAGCTTCTGAATCCCGTCATATCTTCGAGCATCTTGATAATGGTTGGTGTATCGTGTCCGAGAATATCCAGTTTAAGTATTCTTCCAGAGATCGAATGATAATCGAAATGTGTCGTTTTGACTCCGGATTTTCTATTATTTGCAGGATATTGAATGGGTGTGAAATCATATATCTCTTTATTTTTAGGAACAATCATCACACCTCCCGGATGCTGTCCAGTGGTTTTTTTGACACCTGTGCAATAATCTACCAAGCGGTTTGTCTCAGCATTTCTTAATTGGATACTCTTATCATCAAAATAATTTTTAACAAACCCGTAGGCAGTTTTGGAGGCTATAGTTCCAATTGTTCCAGCACGATAAACATACCCTTCTCCAAATAGTTCCTCAGTATATCTCATGGCTTCTATCTGCTCCTTGGCCGCAAAATTCAAGTCAATGTCGGGTTCCTTGTCGCCTTCAAATCCTAAAAAGACTTCGAAAGGTATGTCGTGTCCCTCCTTAATATATGATACTCCGCACATAGGACAAGATTTTGAAGGCATATCCACGCCGGAGCTATAGCTGCCATCTGTCACAAATTGACTATGCTTACATGCTGGGCATATGTAATGCGGTGGAAGCGGATTGACCTCGGTTATATTGCTCATTGTAGCTGCAAACGAGGATCCGACAGACCCTCTGGAGCCTACGATGTATCCATCTTCAACAGATTTTTCGACCAATTTCCTTGCAATGACATACATAACGGCATAACCGTGGCTGATAATCGAATGTAGCTCTCTTTCCAGTCTTTCCTGCACAAGCTCAGGCAAAGGATCCCCATACATTTTAACGGCATTCTGGATTGTGATGTCTCTTAAGTTGATATCCGATCCCTCAATAATAGGTGGATATACACCCTCTGGAATTGGTTGAATCTCTTCAATCCAATCAGCGACTAGATTAGGATTTTTGATGACAACCTCTTCTCTTACAGTCTTGTCCAGGTATTCGAATTCAGCGAGCATTTCATTTGTAGTCTTAAAATAGATTGATGGCTGGTCATCCGCATCATTATATCCCTGTCCGGTCATCAGTATTTCTCTGACTATACTGTCCTTCTTGTCAAGAAAATGAACATCTCCTGTGGCACAAACCAGTTTGTTGTTTCTGGTTCCCAGGTCTATGATTTTTTTATTGATTTCAATCAAATCTTTCTCATCTCTTAATCTACCACTCTTGACCAGATTCAAATTATTGGACAAGGGTTGAATCTCCAGAAAATCGTATTGTTGAACAATCTTATCCAACTCATAGTCTGGTGCTCCTGAAAGTATAGCTTTGAACAATTCCCCTGATTGACAGGCTGTTCCTAGGATAAGACCTTCTCTGTATTGGTTTAGGAGTGATCTTGGCAACAAAGGTTTTTTATAGAAATAATTCAGGTGTGATTCAGAAACCAACTTATATAGATTTTTCAATCCAATATAGTTTTTTACCAATATAATAACATGGTATGTTTTTGAATTCGCAATGCTTCTTTCTTCCCCTATGTTGGTGTTGATTTCAATTATATTTTCAAGATTCTTAGATTGCAACATCTCAATCAAGATGACAAGGAGCCTTGCTGCAGCCAATGCGTCATCTGTAGCACGGTGATGATTTTCTAGTGTTATATTTAAATCCTTACATAGATTACTCAGCTTGTAGCTTTTGCGTTTTTTTAGTAGATATCTAGACAGCTCCAGTGTATCAATAACACAGAACTGTCTTGGTGAATCTAGATTATTTCTGAGAAATGAATAGTCGAAGCTGGCATTATGAGCGCATAAAACCTCACAATCACCAATAAAACCAAGAAAATCTACCAGAGCTGACTTTATATCTGGTTCTTTCTTGACATCTTCATTGGTAATGCCGGTAATCTTTGTTATTTTATAGGGTATGTCTATTTTAGGATTGACCATTATATGAAATGTATCAACAACCTCAAGATTTTTAAGCTTAACTGCTCCGATTTCTATAATTCGGTCGCTTACAGGTGACAATCCCGTTGTTTCCAAGTCAAAAACGACTATCTCTTCGGTGAAATCATAATCAATAGGATTTTTGATGATATCAACGCCGTCCTCGCATAAATAACCTTCCATACCGTATAGAATTTTTATATTGTGCTTTTTAGCGGTTAACATAGCTTCCGGAAACCCTTGCAAAACACCATGATCTGTCAGTGCTATTGCTTTGTGTCCCCATTCCTTCGCTCTTTTTGCGATTTTGTCGAAATCACTGATACCGTCAAGTGCGCTCATTTTGCTATGAACATGTAGCTCAATTCTTTTTTCTTCACTTAGGTCTCTCATTATCCGTTTTTCATTGCAAGAGTTAATGCTTTGAGCTATAATCAGGTGTTCTCTGGAAAAGCTGTCATACATGCTTTTGCCCTTGACTAGAACAACATCGCCAACTATTGGGGTCTTTAACTTATTGATCTTTTCTTCTCCCCTTATAAAAGCTTTAACCGTTACAGAGTTGGTATAATCGGTAACATCCATCTGAATAAGATAGAGGTCCTTTTTTATTTCTTTTATTCTGGTATTAAGAATTTCTCCCTTGATGCAATATTCCAAACCATCGACATCATCTATGTCATTGATGTCGACAGGTATATCGCTGATTTTTTTTCCGAACAAGACTTCCTTGTTAATCCTTTTTTTCTTGCTATTTGTCTTTTTTTGTACCGGTGTGTTTGATTGTGTTGTCTCTCTGACTATTTTTTCCAATTCCTTTGTAAGATCCATATGACTTACCTGCTCTTTAAAATCTAAAGTCATTTGAATGTCATATTGGTAAAGGGATTTGAAAATCTGAGAAATCTTTTGACTGGTCTTGTTTAGTAGCATTTTCTCATAAAGAATCCTGTTCTTGACGGTTATTGAAACCTCACTGACATTTGTCAGACTGATACAATCTTTATCAATTTCCTTTACCAATGAATTGTGGTTATTTTTAAGCAGATACAATATATTGCTTACAAGCATTTCTTTTTCTATTGTATCGATCTCATCCATATAGGAAATCTGGATATCGTAATCAAATCCCAGCCTGCTTTTGTACCATTCACTGAGATTATCAATATCATTTATGGAATACAGAACATCACTATTGATTCCTATTAGTATATTGCGTTCCGTATGATTAAGACATATTTTAGAGATTTGAGATTTTTTTAGAGGTTTCTTAGATTCATCAAGCATAGTATCTCCACAAAATAGCTGCCTGTCAGCAGCTATATTTTTTCAATTTCTTCCATTAATACATCGATTATTTCATCCTCGCGAACTTTTCTAATTATCTGTCCTTTTTTAAACAAAACAGCTTCCCCTTTGCCACCAGCAATTCCAATATCCGCTTCTTTCGCCTCTCCGGGTCCATTCACAACACAACCCATAATGGCGACCGTTACGTCTTTTTTGCATGTGGTGAGTCTTTTTTCAACTTCTGTAGAAATGCCTATTAGATCTATTTTGGTCCTGCCGCAGGTTGGACAGGATATGATATTGGGACCATAGGGTCTGAGTTTCAAAAACTGCAGTATTTTTCTACCAACTATCACTTCCTTATCAGGTGTGTCTGTCAGAGAAACCCGTATCGTATCTCCTAAGCCATTCAATAGCAGACTCCCGATACCCATAGCGGATTTTATGACTCCATTTGAATAGGAACCAGCTTCTGTAACACCCAGATGTAAAGGGTAATCTGTTCTCTGTGACATGAGTGAATAGGAATCATAAGTCAGTCGTACATCAGATGATTTGATAGAAATAACCAAATTGTCATAACCAGTATCCTCAATGATATTGACTTGCTCTAGGGCACTCTCTACCAGAGAATGTTTGTTCAATCCATTAAATTTATCCAAAAACGCTTGGTTCACGGATCCTGAGTTCACACCTACCCTTATAGGAATATTCCTTTCTTTGCAGGCACGCACAACCTCAATGACTTTTGACCTGTTACCTATGTTTCCCGGATTGATTCTGATACCGTCGGCTCCCATTTTGACTGATTCTACAGCTAGCCTATAATCAAAATGGATATCCGCCACCAATGGTATATTTATTTGCTTTTTAATTTTTAGAATTGCTCGAGCACTTGCCATGTCCGGTACCGCACAACGTATGATATCGCATCCCACCGATTCCAGCAATTTGATTTGTTCGATTGTTGAAGCAGCATCAGCTGTTGATGTATTGGTCATGGACTGAACGGTTATGACACTATCGGCACCTACTGGAACATCTCCGTAATATACTTTTTTTTTCATTTGAAACCTCAGTTCAATATTTTAATAATGTCCTTATACAAAACAAAGAACATCAATGCCATCAGAAACACAAATCCGATGAAATGAATATAGCCTTCCTTTTCTGGAGATATTCTTTTGCCTCTGATACCCTCGATGGCAATGAACACCAACCTGCTACCATCCAGTGCGGGTACAGGCATCAGGTTTATAAATCCAAGGTTGATATTAATGAAGGCCATAAGATTCAGCAATGGGTACAATCCAAGCCTAGCAGCTTCGCCCACCATTGAAATGATTCCGATTGGTCCTGCAACAGCTTCTGATCCAACTTGTCCGGTAATCATCATGCCAATAAGCTGAAACATCAACGTGATATAAAACACAACGCGATGAATCGAACCGGTAATTGCTGTCAGAATGCTTTTATTCATCTCTGTATAAAAACCTATTGTAATCTGATTTTCCGGTATAACCGCTACTGTCTGTGTCTGATTATCCCTTTCAATTTCCAACAATAGGTTCGCTCCACCCGAGTTTGCAATGTTGCTCCTGACTTCTTCCCAAGTAAGTGTTTCAACTCCATTGATGGACAAAATCTTATCACCCGGTTTCAACCCGGCCTTTTCAGCTGGATAATTGGCATTGACAACCGCAAGTTCTGTCGTATACTCTCCGTCTGTTTCTACAGGAGAGATACCAATAATGTAGCGATAATTCTGCTTTATTTCAATTGTCTTTTCCACTTTATCCCTAATAACAGTCAAAGTGTATTGATCTTCATGCTTTATTATTTCGTTGGTCAGATCTTCCCAGTATCTAACACGAGTATTTTCAATCTCTGTAATTTTATCGCCAGGTCTCAAACCAGCTGCGTATTCTGTTGCGTTTTCGTCTATATAATCCACTGTTGTCCCGGCAATGCCATAGGCAAGCACAATCACAAAAAAAATAACCAGAGCCAATGCAAAATTCATAACTGGTCCCATCAAAATCACTCTGAATCTCTGCCATGGCGATTTGGAGCTGAAGCTTCTCTCCGAAATGGCTTCCTCGTCCTCACCTTCCATTTTTATATAACCACCGATAGGTAGCGCTTTTATATAATAAATGGTTTCTTTACCCTTTTTTTGAAACAGAACAGGGCCCATCCCGATTGAGAATTCACTGACATTGATACCGGCTTGTCTTGCCGCCCAAAAATGGCCAAGTTCATGAATCAATATGGCCATTGAAAAAATCAGAATTGAAGCTATAGCTGTTAACATATCTTCCTCCTAGAATAGCAATATCATTACCAGGTAATAAGTAATGGGGGTCATCAACAGGACGCTGTCAAATCTGTCAAGGATGCCACCATGTCCGGGTAGAACATTACTATAATCCTTTATGCTGAATTCCCGCTTAATTTTTGATGCCAATAAATCTCCAAAAATTGAAGCGATACTGCCAATCAAAGCGATGATTATAATCAAATAAGTCGGTTCTTTCAATAAAAATGCATTGACAGTCAGGGAGACAATTATAGCTCCAAAAATCCCTCCAACCGCACCTTCTATACTTTTTTTGGGGCTTAATCTTGGACACAGCTTGTGTTTGCCAAAATTGCTGCCGATCAAATACGCAAAAGAATCTGCACTGAAAGTAATGGCATATACAAGCCAAAAATGTTGATAGGCTGAAAAAACAACAAAATGATAAAAAAGTAATACAATGTAAGCAAAACCGAAAAAAGTAACCGATAAGTCTCTGAAATCAGTACCTTCATGAACAACAAAAATAATGCCTGCCATAACAGTGTGTGCTGTAATAAGCATATATAAGTTAAAATCAATGCTGAATATGAGAAGAGAAAATATGATGATAGCAGTAATATAGTTGAGTTTGAAGATGATATTGGTCTTCTTGTTCACTGCCTGATCCATCTCAAAAAGAGCAATTAATGTAATTCCTAAAACTGTAAAACTAAAAAGAGCGCCACCTAAATAGGTCGCTAAGCCGATATAGAATCCTCCGATAAGACCTGTTAAAACCCTTTTTTTCATTGATTACTCCTTGCCAAATCTTCTGCTTCTGTTCTGATATTCCGCTATCGCCTTATGCAATTCTTCTGCCTTGAAGTCAGGCCAAAGCACTTCTGTGAAATAGAATTCCGTATACGCCATTTGATATAACATAAAATTGCTTAGTCTTTGTTCACCACTAGTTCTGATTAGAAGATCCGGATCACTTTGACCCTTGGAATACAAACAATCGCTAATGAGTTGTTCACTAATCTCATCTATATTGATTGTGTTTTCCATGACTGCCATTGCAATTAGTCGTGTAGCATGAACAATCTCATTTCTTCCACCATAGCTTAATGCTATGTTAAGATTTAGATTTTTGTTGTTTTTGGTTATTTCAATTGATTTTCTGATACCTGCTTTTGATTTTTCGGGGAAGTCATCGAGGTTCCCGAAAACATTTATTCGGACACCTGCTGTATTCAATGGTTCTATCATGGTTTCCGAAAATTCCAGCAAAAGATTCATCAGGTAAGTGATTTCGTCATTTTCGCGACCCCAATTTTCAGTTGAAAAAGCATACACAGTCAAATATTCAACGCCTAGTCTTACGCATTCTTCAACTGTTTCTCTAAATCTTAGCATGCCTTCTCTATGGCCCGCATTCTTAAACTTCTTGTTTTTCTTCGCCCACCTTCGGTTGCCATCCATTATAATTGCAATGTGTTTTGGAATATTTTTCCTATCGAGCTCTATTGTCAATCAATCCACCTCATTAACAGGGTTCTTGGTTTCAGATGGTGTTTTAAACGCCATCTGAACCTTAGAGACCGTTATCCAGGGACTCTACAGTGCTTATCTCCCACTATATAAGTGGGAGTCTTAGCACTGTTAGTCATCGGGTTAAACAAAATCCCCTTGCGGGGATTAAAAATAAGCAACTGTCAGGTTATGTCTATCTTTAATCTTCAAGTGTCTTACCACTATCGGTTTTTCTAATACGGGTAGGAAATTCTTATTGGTTCCTTTGATGTATGCTATTTCTATTATATCGCTATCACTATCAATTGCTTCTATTACTTCTATTGCTTTTCGAAGCTCAGAGCCTATCAATTCTTTCATTATTCAAACCTCTAAAATCTCTTTCTCTTTATCATTGTAGATTTCATCAGTCATCTTGATGTATTTGTCAGTCAATTGCTGCACTTCCATCTCGGCATCCTTTAAACCATCTTTTGTCAATTCACCATCTTTTTCCATCTTTTTTAGCGTATCGTTGGTGTCTCTTCTTAGGTTTCTCAAGGCTACCTTGGCATTTTCGGTTTCCTTTTTGATGACCTTCAACAAATCCCTTCTTCTCTCTTCCGTCAGTTCCGGTATAATCAATCTAATCACTTTTCCGTCATTGCTAGGGTTGATACCTAAATCAGAGGAACTGATTGTTCTGGATATTTCCTTTAAAGCATTGATGTCCCATGGTTGAATCAATAGGCATCTTGGTTCGGGTACTGAAATATTAGACAGTTGGTTAATAGGAGTTGGTGTCCCGTAATAATCCACTCTCAATTTGTCAAGTAGTTTTGGATTTGCTCTACCAGCTCTTATGGTAGATAAATCACTGACAAAAAATTCAATGGATTTCTTCATTTTTTTCTCTAATTCCTTATGGATTTCCAATAGCATATTAATCCTCCTCATTCATTGTTGATCATGGTGCCTATCATTTCACCGTTGACAATTTTTATTATATTCTCAGGGTTTTCGAGTCCAAATACGATGATAGGAATGCTGTTATCCATGCAAAGGGATGTGGCTGTTGAATCCATGACTTTCAATCCCCTGTTCAGTATCTCTATATAGTTGAGTTCCGTGAACATTGTAGCATCAGGATTGATTTTAGGATCGGCATCATAAACACCGTCTACCCCTTTCTTTGCCAGGAGTATCACATCAGCATCAATCTCCGCGGCTCTCAGTGCGGCGGTTGTGTCGGTTGAAAAGAAAGGATTCCCAGAACCACCTGCAAAAATAACAACTCTACCCTTTTCAAGGTGTCTGATGGCTCTTCTTCTAATGTAGGGTTCTGCGACCTGTCTCATCTCTATAGCAGTCTGAACTCTGGTCGGAACGTCTATTTTCTCCAGAGCGTCCTGCAAAGCCATTCCGTTGATAATGGTACCAAGCATTCCCATATAATCTGAAGTGGCGCGATCTGTTGTCTTAGCGCTGGCACCTCGCCAGATATTACCACCTCCGACAACCACAGCAACTTGAATGTCCATCTCATTGACTGTCTTGATGACTCTGGCAATATGAGATATTGTCATTTCATCTATACCATTGCCTTTTTCACCACCTAAGGCTTCACCACTTATCTTCAAGACAATTCTCTTATACTTATGCTCCATAAAACCTCCATACCCAGTATAATTATAATGGAGAACAAATTGTCCTCCATCTAATAATATTACATATTTATTTGTTTAGCAACTTCTTCTGCAAAGTTTTCAACTTTCTTTTCAATTCCTTCACCGACTTCATATCTCGTAAATCTTCTTATAATAAGATTCTCGCCAATCTTGGAGATTTTTTCATTCAGAAGATCCTGGATTGTTATATCGGGATTTTTGATAAAAGATTGACAAACCAAGCAATTTTCATCATAATATTTCTTAATTCGTCCCTCAACCATCTTATCGACAATCTTTTCAGGCTTGCCTTCGTTAAGTGCCTGCGCCTTAAGGATTTCTTTTTCTTTTTCTAATACTTCCGCAGGGACATCTTCCGGTCTTATGTATTTAGGATTTTGGGCAGCTACTTGCATCGCCAGATCTTTCACAAAAGCCTGAAATTCTTCATTCTTTGCTACAAAATCAGTTTCACTGTTGACTTCAATCAGAACACCAATTCTGCCACCATGAATATAAGCTGATACCAATCCTTCAGCTGCCACTCTATCGGATTTCTTTGCTGCTTTAGATAATCCTTTTTTTCTGAGATAATCTATTGCCGCTTCTAAATTGCCATCATTTTCCACTAATGCATTTTTACAATCCAGCATTCCTGCTGCTGTAATCTCTCTTAATTCTTTAACCATTGCTGATGTAATATTAGCCATTACGACCTCCTATTAATAAAAGGTAAGTCAGTCAAGGGATTACATCCCTTTCCCCTTACCTTAATTTTAACGCTTATTTTATACTTCTTCTGAAAATTCTTCTTCAGGTACTTCCTCACCCAATTCCACCACAGAGACGCTGTCTACCATCTGCATGCCTTGTCGAGCTTCAATGACTGCGTCTGCCATAGTTGCAGTTAAAAGCTTAACAGCTCTTATGGCATCATCATTTCCCGGTATAACAATATCTATTTCGTCAGGATCACAATTTGTATCAACTATAGCTATGATCGGGATACCCATAATCTTAGCCTCGCTGATTGCGATTCTTTCTTTCTTGGGGTCTACGATGAACATCGCACCTGGTAATTTATTCATGTTCTTGATTCCACCCAGGAATTTTTCAAGTCTTTCAGCTTCATGTCTGAGCTTAATAACTTCTTTCTTAGGCAACATGTCAAATTTCCCGTCTTCTTCCATTTTTTCAAGTTCATGCAGTCTGTCTATTCTGCTTCTGATGGTTTTGTAGTTTGTCAACATACCACCCAGCCATCTTTGGCTGACAAAATGCATTTCGCATCTTTCTGCCTCTTTCTTTATTGATTCCTGCGCCTGCTTTTTGGTTCCGACAAATATGATCTCATCACCGTTTGCCACCACATCCTTGACAAATGCATATGCCTTGTCAATCAATACAGTCGTCTTCTGCAAGTCTATGATGTAAATACCGTTTCTTTCGGTGAAAATGTACTCCGCCATTTTGGGATTCCATCTTCTAGTCTGGTGTCCGAAATGCACACCTGCTTCCAGCAGTTTTTTCATACTTAATACTGACATTGTGTTCCTCCTTTTAATCCTCCAATTGAATCATCTTCTCATAGGACCTCTTGCGAGGCAAGTCTACAAAAATTATCAACTGTGTGTAATTCCTGTAGTAGTATATCATAGGTTTTATGGCTTGTAAATATTATTTTTTGCAGTCTTTATTCATACAAATGGTTTCTCCGTCATCAGATGAATTGTCTTTTACTTTCAATTCCCCGCATATTTCACATTTTTCCGTGACAGGTTCTTTCCAGGAGGTGTAGTCGCATTTGGGATAGTTATTGCAACCATAAAATTTTCTACCTTTTTTGGTTCGCTTTTCTATGACATCCCCATTGCATTTTGGACACTTCACACCCAGTTTTTTTACAATCTGTTTGGTGTTTTTACATTCAGGATAATTGGGACATGCTAGAAAATCGCCGTATCTTCCTTTTTTTACAACCATGTTGACACCACATTTTTCGCAAATCTCATCACTTACTATTGGTTTTTCAGGTTGATCGCTGAATGTCATTGTGTTTTTACATTCAGGGTAATTCGGACAGGCAAGAAATTTACCAAATCTTCCTTTCTTTACAATCATGTTGGAGCCACATTTGTCACAAATCACGTCGGTTGTTTCATCTTCCAATTCTACTTTTTCAATCTTTTTGTCCGCTTCATTCATAGCAATTTCAAAATCTTTATAAAACTCTCTAATAATTTCTTTCCATTGGTAATCGCCTGTCTCAATGTTGTCGAGCTTATCTTCCAATGCAGCTGTAAATTTTTCATTGATAAAATCACCAAAATGCTCCACAAGCAACTCAGTTACAATAACTCCTATATCTGTAATGTAGAATTGGTTCTCTTTCTTTTCCACATAACCTCGATTTAGAATGGTTGATACAGTCGGAGAATAGGTGCTTGGTCTTCCTATACCCAATTCTTCCATCATTTTTACCAGAGAAGCCTCATTATATCGAGCAGGTGGATTGGTGAAGTTCTGTTTTTCAAGCAGTTTTTTCAAGTTTATATTATCTCCTTCAGTCATATCAGGAAACTCTATCAGCTTTTCCTTGACAGGAGTCACTTTCATAAATCCGTCAAATAGTAATCTCTTTCCGGTATATCTGAATGCATAATCAGCCACTACTATTGTAATTCCAATGTTTTCAAATTCAGCAGAGGACATTAATGAGGAGATGAACCTGTTCCATATCATCCTATACAGTTTATACTGATCATTGGATAGAGAATCCTTAATAGAATCCGGTGTTTTAAGTGCATATGTAGGTCGTATAGCCTCATGGGCATCCTGAGTGTCGCTTTTTTTCTTCTTTTTAAAGACCCTGTCGAGCTTGAGGTATTTCTCCCCAAATTTTTCCTTGATAAATCCTGCTGCCTCAGTCTTTGATTCCTCTGAAACCCTGGTTGAGTCTGTTCGTATATAGGTAACTAAACCAGTTGTGCCTTCGCCTTTTATTTCAATGCCTTCATAAAGCTGCTGGGCTATCATCATGGTCTTTTTAGTCGTGAAGTTAAGGCTTCTGCTGGCATCTTGCTGCAAAGAACTTGTGGTGTAAGGTGGCAACGGTGCTTTCATAAATTTCTTATTCGTGATTTTATTGATTATACCACTATTGTGCTTTTTTAAAATGTCAAGGATAGCCGTCATTTCGTCGATGTTTTTAATCTTTATTCTTTTGACCTTATCGTCTGAGATTTCACCTATCAATCTGGCAGTGATAACTTCCTCTTTTCCAAAGTCACCATCTATTGTCCAATATTCCTCCGGTATAAAAGCCTCGATTTCCTTTTCCCTATCATAGATTAATTTGACCGCTACTGATTGAACTCGACCAGCACTCAATCCCCTGTCTACTTTTCTCCAGAGAAGTGGGCTTATCTGGTATCCTACAATCCTATCCAGAACACGTCTTGCCTGTTGAGAGTCCACCAAATCCATGTTTATTTTTCGAGGAGTCTTTTTAGCATTTGTAACAGCATTTTTGGTTATTTCATGAAATTCAATTCTGATATTGTCTTCTTGATTCAATTTCAGTATAGTAGCTAGATGCCATGAAATGGCCTCACCCTCTCTGTCGGGGTCAGTTGCAAGGAAAACCTTATCGGCCTTAGCCGCTTCTTTTTTCAATTCCTTGATGATATCCCCCTTTCCAAACATCTGGCACCACCTCTTTCCACCATAAACATCCCTGCCCACAGCTTGGGTTGGAATGCCGCAAATTTATTGATCAAATGGCTTGACCAGGGTGAAATCCCTGAAAAAGATTGCATTTTAGACACCGAAATTATCATTCGTGAATCCTGTGGTTCGCGAAAACAACCAAAAAATAAATAATCCTACTAAGAAGGAGGTGATTGGAAGAATTTGTGTTCGTCAAGCAGGAAATTTAATAAATCGAGGAGAAAAAAATGAAAAAACGATTTTGGTTACTTGTTTCGCTTGTCACCGTTTTCGCGATGGTGATGGCAGCCTGCCAACCTGCAGCTGCTGAAGAGCCTGCCGTTGCCGAAGAGGTTGCACCTGAAGAAGCGCCGGCAGAAGAAGAAGCAGTAGTAGAAGATGATCCCTGCATGGGTGCACAACCCGGTGACGAGATCACCCTGCTCTATCAGTGGTCTGGTGACGAGGAAGAAAAACTGAACACGATCCTTGCTCCTTTTGTGGAACAATGTGGTGTGGTTCTGAAACCTGAATCCACCCGTGATCAGGCTCTGCTGGATACCAAAGTGCAGGCAGGCACTCCACCAGACGTAGCTTTCTGGAATGTAGCGCAGCTGGAACAGTACAAAGACGTCCTGATTCCCATGGATACCCTGGGCGCGCATGGTGAGAACTATGCTGACTTCTT
>LGGM01000057.1 GCA_001509345.1 Clostridiales bacterium 38_11 | reverse complement strand
TTTGAGATAGCTTCAAAATGCAGAAGGCTCAAGACGCAAAAGGGTCTGGATCTGATCATTGTGGATTATCTGCAATTGATGGAAGGCCACGGAGGGGACAGTAGACAACAGGAGATTTCAAACATTTCGAGAGGCCTAAAAAGCTTGGCTAGAGAATTGGACTGCCCTGTTTTGACCCTATCACAGCTATCTAGAGCACCGGAACAGCGACAGAATCACCGTCCGATACTGTCTGATTTGAGAGAGTCAGGTGCTATAGAACAGGATGCGGATATTGTCATGTTTCTATATCGTGATGAATATTATCGTGACAAGGAAGGCCTGGAAGAAGAAAACTATCAAAAAAAAGGAATTGCTGAGGTAATTATCGCCAAACACAGGAATGGTCCGGTTGGAACAGTGGAGTTGTCTTGGGTGGATAGATTCACTAAGTTTTCTGATTTGCCAAAAAAATGATTTGAAAAACAGTCTAACCGTGTTAATCTGACAATAGATCAATGCGGTTTTTTGTTTATTAAGCTTCAACAAGGAGGAATGACTCAAATGATTGTGGATTTGAATTGTGATTTGGGGGAAGGCATGGAAAATCTCTTTTTCCTTTCATTACTTATTTCTTCTATCAGCTTACTTCTTTTTTTGATCTTGTTCCAGTGGTTTATATTTTAATTAGATTATTCAAACAATGTAACATAATAGCAGGAATAATACAAAGAAAAATTTCAGAAAAATTTTAGAATAATCCCAAAAATAAGAACTGAAGGAAACTAAAAGAGTTAATTAAGATTATACATTATAACAATGCAAGAATAAATCGAAATATCAAAGCTAAATTACAGAATTCATACTGATGCCATAAAAGAAAATCTAATTCCACCAGAATTGACACCTAATCAAATATCGATGACCTATGCCAATGAAGCTGATTTATTGAATGTAGCTCTATTTGGAATAACGGCTAAACAATGGCGAGACAAAAATTCAAATAAAACAGGTAATATGAGAGATTATGCGACTTTGAATCAATTATTGGTCTTGTCAAATATGGAAAGTTATAATGCTATTTTGATAGAGAAAGGCACAATTCAAGCTGAACGCATTCAATTGTTAAATAAATTAGCTATATATCAATTAAAGGCGATAGACGAGATTGGAGCAAGTGAAATTAAAAAATTAGATAGTGAATGATGAAATAAAACAATCAATTTACACACCAAAGAAAAGCTGCAGATTTGGTCTGCAGCTTTTCTTCCCCTTTTTAACCCGCTTATTGTATTTATTTATGCTTTATTCCATCTGTACCTTTTCACCAAACTCAGTCAAAAAAGCGTTGGTGATATCATCCTTACTCTTGGTATCAATATAGTGCCCAATGTATATTTTATCTGTGGCATGAATCTCTATTTCGGTTGGTTTTTTATCTTTATGGATGATTGAAATGGAGAGAATTTCACTGTCACGGATAACCGTTTCCTTGTCGTCATATATATCCTCTGAATACAGTCGGATAGCCTTATCTCTGACCGACATCGTGCAAAACTTAGTTTCAAAAAACCCAGTTTTAAGTCTGATAAAAAAGACCATCAATACCACCTCTGCAAATTATTATACTACAACAATCTCACAAAAAGTGATTGACAAGATATTTGTCATTGACAAATAATTGACATGAATCATGACAAAAATATTGAAAAATAATCTAATGACAGTTATAATAAAATGCAGGCGGTGATAAAATGAAATTTGCAGAAAAATTGGATCTATTGATGAATATTACCAAAACTAGCAACAGTCTGTTGTCCTTGAATGCAGCATTGGATGCATCCTATATCAGCAGGCTTAGAAATGGGAAACGAAAGCCTGCCAAAAAGGGCGATTATATAGAAAAGATGGCCGCCTATTTTTCCAGAAATCTCAACGAAAAATATCAATTGATATCCCTACAGGACGCGATGGAGCTTGAAGAAAAGTTGCCAAAGGATCCAGTTAATCTTGGGTTGTTGATATCTGAGTGGCTCAGAGATGACAGCGATGAAAAAGCCAGCTCCCTTGAAGGATTTTTAGATGATTTCACCAATTTCAGATTCAGCAAGTCAACTGTTCCCAACGATAGATTAGGTGACATCATCAAGGTTGCTCAGAATAACACGGAGGCCTACTACGGTATTTCAGGCAAGCGGAAGGTTGTGTTAGCGTTTCTTTCCAATGTAATAGCGAGCAACAAAAAACAAACACTACTGCTGTTCAGCGATGAAAAAATAGAGTGGCTTACAGGGAGTGCTGAGTTTACGGCTCAGTGGTCAAGCCTGATGATACAGGTCATTATGAAGGGCAACAGAATCAAAATCATTCATACTGTCAGCAGGGATTTGGACGAGATGCTTTCTGCCATTGGAAAATGGATGCCTCTTTACATGACTGGAGCTATAGAACCCTATTATTATCCTAAAAAAAGAGACGGCGTCTTTAGAAGAACCTTGTTTGCATATCCGGATGTCGTGGCAGTAACATCATCTACATTTGGGGAATCGCATAATGGAGGAGCCAATTTTTTCACGAAAAAAAGAGAGATAATAGATGGCCTGACGGAAGAATTCAAAGCATTTCTTTCAACGTGCAGGCCATTGATGAAGATTTTTACACCTCAAAACAAGAAAGAGTACTTTGAAATCCTTACTGAATTTGAAAAAGAAGCATGCGACACAATCATCAAGTCAGAGCCGCTGTCCATTATGAGCATGCCATCTGTTCTTGTCAATAAAATTAGCGCTAAGCTTGATATGAGACAGGGCGGGATGGTAAGAGATTACTATAATCTTAGAAGTCAAAACTTTGCCCAATTGCTAAAAACAAACAAGGTCCATGAAATCATCAAGATTCCTGATCAAAATCAATTGGATAAAGGCATTATCCTGTATCCTTTTACGGATATGATTCAAGAAGGTGAAATTTATTATACAACCGAGGATTTTCACGCTCACATCAGCAACATCATTTCAATGTTGGAAACCTATAAAAACTATACGGTTCATATTGAAGAAAATCCTGAGGATATAAAAAGTGTCATAATGGTCAAGGAAAACCTAGGTGTTTTGGTGGCAAAACCTATTAAACCCTCTGTTTTTCTGGCAATCAACGAGAGCAATCTGACTGTGGCTCTTTGGGATTATTTGAATGACAAAATCAAGAAACGCAGTCATACAAAAGACAACAAGAAAACAACAATTGAGCGACTGAAGACGCTTAGAAACCTGTTGATTCAAGGGTAAGAACACCATTATTCAATCGGTAGCATTTATCGGAGACATAACGCGCTTCGGTGTCGTCATGGGTAATATAAATCAGAGTGGTCTCAAATTCTTGAGTCACTCTTTTTATCATCTCCAGCATCTTGTCCTTGAGAGTGCTGTCGAGATTGGTCAATGGTTCGTCCATCAGCATAAGTCTGGGCCTTGAGGCCAGAGCCCTGGCAATTGAAACCCTGCGTGCTTCCCCTCCTGACAATCGTGAAGGATAGGCCTTCAATAAAGGGCGTATTTCCATTTCATCGATAACCAAATCAACAAACTCATGGATACCTGCGGGGGTGTCTTTTTTTTGCGTAGCAAACAGGATATTGCTTAAAACATCCATGTGTGGCCACAAGGCAGGACTTTGAAACACGACCCCAAGATTTCTTTGAAATGGTGGGATAGATATTTTCGGGCTACTGACCAATCTATTCTCAAGATAAATCTCTCCGCTATCAGGCAACTCCAGTCCGGTAATCAATCTGAACAGGGTTGTCTTACCGCTACCGGATGGTCCCATCAGCACAACCGATTCTCCCGACATCACTTCAAGAGATATATTCTCCAAAATTTTTCGTTTTTCATAGCTTTTGTTGAGACGGCTTACTTTTAAAAGAACGGATGACTGATTCATTGGTCACCTCCCGTTTTTCTGAATAATCTATATACAATCAAACCAGCTGATAGAGACAAAGCCAGCATGGTCAGACAAAGACCGGCAATCATTTGCGAAGAGCCATAATGCATATAGTTGTATATACGCATTGTTAGGGTGGATCTCCCTGGTGGTGATACAAGTAGCGTGGCTCCCAATTCTCCGGTGGTTAGAATAAAGACAACCATAAAGGCAGCAGTGATACCGGGCAATACCATTGGAAAATACACATTGATAAATCCATGCATCTGGTTTTTCTGGAACACAGAGACACTATCCAGAAGACTTTGGTCCATTCTCTTAAGCTGCACAGACATGGTTATAAATGCCAGTGGTGCAAAACGTATCATATTGGCCAGAACAGGCATCCAGATAGTGCCGTAAATCAACCCCAGTCCGGGTTGGCTGAAAAGTGTCACAAGACCTATCCCCACCAAGGGAGCTGGAATAGCCAACGGAAGCAATATGCATACCCATATCAACAATCTGCTCCTTTTCTCCATTCCAATAACCTTCCTAGCTAAAAATAGTGCAACAATAACAGATAAGGTTGCTGTCAAAGTGGATAATACAAGCGTAAAACCAAGCTCACGACGGGCTTGAAGGATTGAAAGCCATATATTCGAAGGTGTGGCTACCTTGACAATCAGTGAAATCACAGGTACTGCGATCTGTAAGATCAATATGCCGATAGCGATTGTTTGGAGGCATTTGAACCAAAAGGGCATATGCAACGGGAGGGCGTCTCTAGTCTGGCCTTTTCTAAGCCCCATCATCAGTTTTTTAGTAAAACCGGATATAAATACAATCATGATGGTCGCCACCAGCATCATGGGTAGGGATAACATGAATGGCTCAAAGGGGTGATTGGTCGCGCTATATTTTGCAAAAATCTCTAACGAATAGATATTGACAAAAAACAGAGAAGGAACACTGAAATCATGGAGGGTCCATAAAAAAGCGAAAATCATCCCGGTAAGCATGGCAGGCATCGCTATAGGCAATATAATAGCGCTCATAACGGCTGAATCTCTATTCAAAGTCCTTCCGGCTTCAACCATAGCATCCTCAACAAGATAGAATCCAAGCAGTGAAAACCCAAGACCCATAGGGAGCAAAGCCATTACCATGACCCATAAGCTCGCACCAAATCCCTCAATACCATACCGGTAAAACAAATCTGCCCATGCCAAGGCATGAACATAAGGGGGCACAAAAATCATGACACAGCTCAAGATAAACAGTGGCTTCAATAGACGCGTCAATTTTTTTTGATGAAATGTCCACAAAGCGCTGGCGGCAAAAACGCCAACTATCATGACCAATGCACCGGTTCCTAAGCTGTAAAACAATGTTCTCACAAAAAGCATCAATTGCCTGGTTCCTATCACGTAAGTCTACCTACTTTACAAAAATCTCGATCATTTGCTGGTTGACCATATCCCTGTAATTGAAAATCTCCTCGAATGTCACATTCATATTTTTAATCTCTCCCCTGGGAATGCAGTCTGTCTCAATGTCAATCGGTCTGACCGGTATATGGCTCCAACCTCTTTCAATGAGTTTCTTCTCCATTTCTTTGGTAAGCAGATAGTCAATCAATACTTTGGCCTCTTCCGGATTCGGTCCACCCTTGACCATAGCGACAGTGTTGGGAATGACCAGAGTACCCATAGCATCCTGATCTGGAATAATCACCTTCACAGGATCTCCCTTGTTGACAGATGTGCAGGCATCGTCTGTATCGGTCAAAGCGAAGGCTACCTGTCCTGCTGCCACCATATCCCTAGTAACAGAATTGCCATCTACCACCTTGACGCCTCTTGCCTTGAGCTGTTCGTAAAAGTCTCTAGCTTCTTCCTCGCCCAGATAGGCATAAAGTGCGGCAGCCTGGGTCATCGTAGTGCCAAACATCGGTTGAGCGATAGCCATTTGAGACGGATCCCTATCTGGGTCCAGAAAATCGAAAATAGAGGTTGGATATTCTGAGGGTGATAATAAATCTGTATTAACAAAAATCACCCTTGCCCTGCCGGCATACCCTGTCCATAAATTATCAGGATCTTTGTAGATCGCTGGAATATCGTTAGCGGAAGGAGATGCATACGGTGTCAGAACCCCCTCGTTTGCCAATACAATGGTCATGATAAATTCACCACTCCAGAAAACATCCGCTTGAGGTTTATCTTTTTCAGCGATAACTCTGTTGGCCAGACCGACAGTTTTTGTAGCTTCAACATCGAATACAGGCTTGACTTTAATTCCAGTTTCTTCCTCAAATTCCCTTAAGATATCTTCTGCAAAAACCTGATCCACCGAGGTGTAGATGACAACCTCTCTGCCTTTTGCGCTACAGGCACCCAACAGCATTGCAATCATCAAAAAAACACATAAAACAAGCAACATTTTTTTCACATTTCTCATACTCGATCCACCTTTCATGATATTAATGAATATTGATTCTATTATTTCATCGAAGCCTTTATAAATTCCCGAAACAAAGGATGGCTTCTCGTCGGTCTGGATTTGAACTCAGGATGGAACTGTACTCCGACAAACCATGGATGGTCTTCCAGCTCCACAATCTCAACCAATCTTTCATTGGGTGACAAGCCGGTGATTTTCATACCATTGGCCTGTAAGATGTCCCGGTACTGGTTGTTGAACTCATATCGGTGTCGATGCCTTTCGTAGATTAGATCCTCACCATAGGCCTCCCTAGCTTTGGAACCTGATGCCAGCTTGCATGGATAGATACCAAGTCTCATGGTACCACCCTTGTTGGATACATCCTTCTGGTCCGGCATCAGATCTATGACAGAATTTGCACTGCTCTCATCGAATTCTGAGGAATTGGCATCATCCAATCCAATGACATACTTGGCAAAATCAACCACTGCCATCTGCATGCCCAGACAGATTCCGAAATATGGCGTCTTAGTTTCTCTTGCATATCTGGAAGCCAGAACCTTGCCTTCTATTCCTCGATCACCAAATCCTCCAGGCACCAGAATACCATCAAGACCTTTCAAATTTTCCACATAGTTATCACAGGTCAATATCTCGCTGTGTATCCAGTGGATATTCACATGGGTTTCGTTGGCGATTCCCGCATGATTCAAGGCCTCAGCTACGGAGAGATAGGCATCCCGCAGCTCGATATATTTACCGACCAATCCGATATTGACCTCGCCTACAGATCGATTCATCTTTTCGATCATAGCTTTCCAGCTATCCAAATCCGGCTCCGAATCCTTCAGATTCAGATACTTGCAGACCAGAGTAGCAAGCCCCTCTTTTTCTAGCATCAAAGGTACATCATACAGATTGTCCGCGTCAAGGTTTTCTATTACATCAATCTCGCTGACATTACAAAACAGGGCGATTTTTTCTTTCAATGATTTTCCGATTGGTTTTTCAGCCCTGCAAACAAGGATATCAGGCTGTATACCAATGCTTCTCAGTTCTTTGACAGAGTGCTGTGTCGGCTTGGTTTTCAATTCTCCGGCCTTTGACAAATAGGGAATCAGGGTGACATGGATATAGATTACATTGTCCTTGCCCACATCATGCTTGATTTGTCGGATGGCTTCCAGAAAAGGATTACTCTCGATATCGCCTACAGTACCACCGATCTCAGTGATGACAACATCGGCATCCTGCTCCCTACCAACAGTTATGACTTTTTCTTTAATTTCATTGGTGATATGGGGTATGACCTGAACAGTCCCTCCGAGATAATCTCCCCGGCGCTCCTTGTTGATGACATTGCTGTAGACCTTTCCGGTAGTGATGTTGCTGTATTTTGTCAGATTGACATCAGTAAACCTTTCATAGTGACCCAGATCCAGATCGGTCTCGGCACCGTCATCAGTGACGAACACTTCTCCATGCTGATAGGGGCTCATTGTTCCGGGATCTACATTTATATAAGGGTCGAACTTCTGCAAAGTGACCTTGAAACCTCTCGCTTTTAGCAATTGACCCAGTGAAGCGGCAGTGATTCCTTTTCCCAGGGATGACACGACACCACCGGTAATAAAAACATATTTGGACATATAATTCCTCCTTCAAAATAAAATAAGGACCAAAAAAAAGGGTTTTTTTTTAAGTCCTTAACGCAATTCAAATCAATTTATTAACATTACGATTATATATGGTTAGAATAGCTTCGTCAAGTGAAAAAAACAACAGAATGAAAATAAGAAAAATGACCGAATGAAAGTTGCAAAAATAACCGATTCATTTTATAATAGTTTTGAGGTGAAGCAAAATGGATAATCGAAATTATTTACCAAGAATCATTGATAAAGCTGTAGAGAGCCGTTTAGATACATTTGGAGCAGTATGTATAGAGGGTGCTAAATGGTGTGGTAAAACCTGGACAGCTAACATTCATAGTAATAGCAGAATATACTTAGGAGACCCTTCAGGAAATTTTCAAAATAAGTCACTAGCAAAAATAGATCCAAAATTAGTGTTGCAAGGAGATTCACCAAGGTTGATAGATGAATGGCAAGAGGTTCCTGAGATCTGGGATGCTGTAAGATTTGAAGTGGACCAAAGAGGAAAAAAGGGTCAATTCATTTTAACAGGTTCAGCTACACCTGCTCAAAAAGGCATATTGCATAGTGGTGCTGGAAGAATATCAACTTTAAGAATGAGACCTATGTCTTTATATGAATCGAGAGATTCATCAGGACAGATTTCATTCGAAGATATTTGTAATGGAAGATATAAAAATATTGCTATTGACGAGATAAGCTTAGATAGAATGATAATGCTGATAGTTAGAGGTGGATGGCCAGGAAGCATAGATATTAAGGAGTCAGAATATACGATTGTAGCAAAAGAATACTTGAATGCTATTATTAATCATGATATTTACAGACTTGAAGGAATTAATAGGAACACACGTAAAATGAATTTACTCCTTAAATCTTTAGCAAGAAACGAAAGCACTACAGCATCAATCAACACCTTAAAAAAAGATATTAAAGAAACAGATGAAGAAGATTTAGATAATGATACTATTTCGCTATATTTGACTCTATTTGAAAGAATGTTTCTAATAGAAAATCAGAAAGCCTTTTCTTCAAACATTAGATCTTCGACTAGGATAAAACAGTTAGATAAAAGGCACTTTGTTGATCCATCATTAGCATGTGCATTACTTAACGCATCAGAGAATATGCTCATTAATGATTTAAATACACTGGGTTTTCTATTCGAAGCTTTATGTGAGAGAGATTTAAGAATTTATGTTGAATCATTTAATGCAAAATTATATCACTATCAAGATTATGATGGAGATGAAATCGATACAGTTGTTGAGTTGGAAAATGGAGACTGGGTTGCTCTAGAAATAAAACTTGGAAGCAATCAAATCGATGATGCGGCAGCCTCTTTGATAAAAATAAAAAATAAAATCAAAAATGATGGAGGAAAGCCTCCAAAGGCTCTTTGTGTAGTCTGTGGAATATGTAAGGCTGCCTACTTAAGAGATGATGGTGTTTATGTCATTCCAATTACAGCATTAAAAAATTAGTGCTTTGGAAGTGCTTTCATCAACAATTCGACACCGGACAGCCACAAGAAGTCCCAGTGATATTCTTTCTATTATTATCTAAATGGCATCGAACACATCTTCTCGACCGGAAACTTATAAGCTCTATCTCTGTTGAGAGGAAACCTTCTTTTATGGGCTCTTCACACATCAGATCCGTGCTGAGATACTTTTTATTGTCATCAGAAAACACGGTGACAACCGTACTCTTGTGCCCTATCTCATTTTGGACTACCAACGCCGCCAAGAAATTAGCGCCTGAAGAGATGCCCACGCCAAGCCCTAATTGGCTGGCCAGTTTCTGTGCCATAATGATGGCATCCCCATCGTCTACCTCTATGATCGAATCCAGTTCATTTAGCCTAATGATATCAGGAATGAACTCGTCGGATATTCCCTGTATCCTGTGCTTGCCCACCTTATAACCTGTGGACATGGTCGGTGAATTGCTGGGTTCCATGGGGTGTATCTTGATAGATGGATTTTGTTCCTTCAAGTACTTTCCAATCCCCATGATGGTACCGCCCGTACCAACACCGGCTACAAAGGCATCGGGGGTAAGACCCTGATTTTTCAACTGGTGCCAGATCTCAGGACCTGTGGAGAGATAATGGGCTTCACTGTTGTTTTGGTTGGAGAACTGACGGGGCAGGAAGCTGTGATCCAACGATTTGGCTAATTCTTCCGACATGCGGATGCTGCCTAAAAATCCACCCTGTTCCTGACTGATCAAACGAATATCCGCACCGAAGCTTTTGATCAGGTTGATTCTCTCAGAGCTCATCCAGTCTGGCATGAAAATGGTGACCTGATGGCCAAGCGCCTTGCCCAATGCCGCAAAGGCGATCCCGGTATTGCCGCTTGTCGCCTCTATTATCCTGGATTGCGGTGTGATATCATTGCTTTCGTAGGCTTTTTTCAGTATATGAAGGGCCATACGGTCCTTGATACTACCTGTCAGATTGTAATGCTCGGCTTTGACATGGATTGTTCTATCCTCTCCTTTGTATCGGAATTGTATCTCCAGTAAAGGCGTTCCACCGATCATACAGGATAAAAACTGAAATTTGCTGTTCAAATCTGAACTTGTCATAATAA
>LGGM01000056.1 GCA_001509345.1 Clostridiales bacterium 38_11 | reverse complement strand
TGTTGCCATCGCCCACGTCATGGGTGCCTCCGTAGAAGGAGAACTGGGACGCATCGGTGGTACCGAAGAGCATATCAGCGTCTCCGCCCGCGAGGCGACCATGACCGATCCCGAAGAAGCCAGATGTTTTGCTGCTGCTACGGGCGTCGATGCCCTGGCCATAGCTATCGGTACCGCCCATGGCCGCTATAAAGGAACGCCGGAACTCGATTTCGACCGCCTGGCCGCCATCGATCACCTGGTACCCACCCCCATTGTTCTCCACGGCTCTTCCGGCGTACCTGATGCCGCTATCCGCCGCGCCGTCGAGCTGGGTGTACGCAAGATCAATATTGACACCGACGGCCGTTTGGTGTGGACGCGTGTCCACCGCGAGTATTTCCTGGAACATCCAGAGGGATTTGACCTGCGCGGCCCCGGCAAGATCTTTATGTCGGAATATGCAAAATTTATTGCTGCAAAGAATGAAAAGCTGGGCAGCGCCGGTGAACTTGAAAAGGTCCGGGCTTTCCTGGCCGGATAAAACGCTGCGTATCTGCACAACTCTATGAATCCATTTACTCTGCCCGGTATTTTTCCGGGCAGAGTGAGTTAATTTGATTATTGGGAGGAATAGTATGAATATAGGTACGATTGCAGCAGCAGCCACCTCTCCCGGGATTGCAGGCATTGGGATAGTAAGAGTGAGCGGAAACAAATCCCTTGAGATAGTTTCAAAGATTTTCAAGAGTAAAAACGGAAAGAAACTGGTAGAATTAACCTTCAGAAAAATGTATTACGGTTGGATAATCGATCCGGAAAACGAGAAGGTAATCGACGAGGTATTGGTCGTTTACATGAAGGCCCCCAATACCTATACTAGAGAGGACATCGTTGAAATAAACTGCCATGGTGGGATAATCTCGGTGGAAAAAATTTTGAGACTTCTTCTGGATCAAGGAGCCAGATTGGCAGAGAAAGGCGAGTTCACCAAAAGGGCTTTTTTGAATGGCAGAATTGATCTGAGTCAGGCAGAGGCTGTAATGGATCTGGTAAGCGCTAAAACAAAGAATAGTTTTGAGCTCTCAATGCACCAACTGGAGGGGAGACTCTCAAGGGAAATAGAAACCATAAGACAGAATTTGATGAATCTGATTGCCCAGATTGAAGTTAATATTGATTTTCCTGAATATGATGATGAAAAAATGACAATGGATAGTATCCTGAGTATTTCCCAGGAGATAGCTCAAAAAATCGAAAAATTGATTCAATCCTCAGATACGGGAATCATATACAAGGAAGGCCTCAAGACTTTAATACTTGGCAAGCCAAATGTTGGTAAATCGTCTCTAATGAATTATCTTTTAAATGAAAACAGAGCTATTGTTACAGAGATACCTGGAACAACCAGAGATACAATTGAAGAGTCTGTGAATCTGGCTGGCGTTCCGCTTAAAATAATTGATACGGCAGGCATCAGGAATACTGAGGATATTGTTGAAAAAATGGGTGTTCAAAAGGCTCTGAAGAAGATAGAGGAAGCGGATCTAATATTGATGGTTTTTGACGCATCCAAGGAACTTGAAGCAGAAGATCTGATGATTATTGACCAAATTAGAGGCAAAAATGTCTTTTATCTACTGAATAAGACTGACCTGATAGAAAAGATATCCTTTGATCGTTTGGAATATGTGAAGAAAGAACTGATCAGAATATCCATAGTCAATAACGAAGGGCTTGAGGAAATCGAAAAAAAGGTTAGAAAAGAATTTTTAAGTGGGAAATTGAATATCGATAATGATACAATTGTAAACAATCTCAGGCATAAGAATCTACTGATAAAAGCCAGAAAATCCATACGGGACGTGATAGAAAGTGTCGAGAATGGATTGACACTGGAATGTGTTGAGGTTGATATTATGGACACCTTGATGTATCTAGGCGAAATAACAGGTGCATCAGTAAAAGAGGATTTGATGGACAAGATATTTTCAGAGTTTTGTATTGGGAAGTAACTGGAGGCAGTTTTGAAAGAAGATATTAGATTTTTAGCAGGTAAATATGATGTTGTTGTTATTGGTGCAGGACATGCGGGATGTGAAGCCGCATTGTCCGCTGCAAGAATGGGTAAAAAGACACTCATATTGACGATGAGCCTCGATGCAATAGCTATGATGGCTTGCAACCCAAATATCGGTGGAACAGGAAAGGGACATCTGGTTAGAGAGATTGATGCCTTAGGTGGACAGATGGCATTGATAACAGATATGTCAATGATTCAATTTAGGATGTTAAATACCTCTAAAGGCCCTGCAGTTCATTCCTTACGAGCACAGGCAGACAAGAGACAGTATCATGTCAATATGAAACAGGTGATAGAAAATGAACAAAATCTGGATCTGAAACAAGCGGAAGCTATTAAAATAGATGTTGACAATGGAGAAGTGAAAGGTGTTCTAACCAGAACTGGAGCATATTATGAAACAGACGCCATCATAGTTTGCACAGGAACCTATCTCAAAGGCAGAATATACATTGGTGAGGTAAACTATGAGGGTGGACCATCAGGATTGTTTCCAGCCAATGCCTTATCTCAATCATTGAAAGATAACGGGATACAATTAAGGAGATTCAAGACCGGAACACCGGCAAGGGTTCACAGAGACTCAATTCATCTTGAAGTGATGGAGTTACAGGAAGGCGACAGGGATATTGTACCTTTCTCATTCATGACAGAATCAGTCGACATAGATCAGGTGCCCTGTTATCTGACATATACCAATGAATCAACCCATAACATCATAAGGCAGAATCTTTCAAGATCACCCATGTACGCGGGTCATATGGAAAGTGTAGGTCCAAGATACTGTCCGTCAATAGAAGATAAGGTTGTAAGATTTTTTGATAAGGTGAAACATCAGATATTTGTTGAGCCGGAGGGTCTTGACACCAAAGAAATGTATATACAGGGATTCTCGACCACTTTGCCTGAAGAGGTTCAATTGTTAATGTATCAGAGTGTGAAGGGCCTTGAGAATTGTCAGATTATGAGACCTGCCTACGCTATAGAATATGATTGCATTGACCCAACTCAGTTGAAGAGAACATTGGAAATCAAAACGATTGAAAATCTATATTTTGCAGGCCAGGTAAATGGAAGCTCCGGGTATGAGGAAGCAGCCGGTCAGGGATTGATTGCTGGAATTAATGCAGTATTGAAACTAAATGGCAGGCAGCAGATTATATTGGACAGATCCGAGGCCTATATAGGTGTATTGATAGATGATCTGGTGACCAAGGGCACAGATGAGCCCTATCGAATGATGACATCACGGGCTGAATATAGGTTAGTCCTTAGGCAGGACAATGCAGATTTGAGATTGACAGAAAAAGGATATGATGTAGGGCTGGTCGGAGAAGACAGGATGGCAAAATTTTTAGGAAAAAAAGATCAGCTTGAAAAGGAAATACTCAGACTAAAGGGTACCATGATTACACCAAAGCCTGCAATCAATGAATATATGATGACAATTGACACCGTACCTTTAAAATCGGCGATATCTCTATACGAGTTGTTAAGGCGGCCTGAACTCAATTATGAAAGGTTAACGGACATTGATATCAGCCGACCTATGTTGGATGATAGCATCATCACACAAATTGAGACACAGATCAAATATGAAGGCTATATTGCAAAACAGTTAAAACAGATTGAACAATTTAAGAAACTGGAAAACAAAAAAATACCGGAAGACATAGATTACAACGAAATAAAAGGCCTAAGTTTGGAGGCAAGACAAAAATTATCCAAGATAGTGCCTGATTCTCTTGGTCAAGCATCGAGAATTTCAGGAGTGTCTCCTGCTGATATAAATGTTTTGATGATTTATATGGAACAAAAAAAGAGGATGAAAGATTCAGATGAATAATCAAGTGGAAACATTATTTAGACAATCAGATATTGCAATAACAACACAACAGATCAATCAGTTCCTGGATTATGAAAAATTGATTCTGAAATGGAATCAAAATATAAACATCACAGCTATAACACGAAGCAGGGACATCTACATCAAGCATTTTATTGACAGTGCAGTCATCAACCAATATATCGGCAATAATCAGCCCTACAGTATGATTGACGTTGGAACAGGTGGGGGATTTCCAGGAATCCCTATGAAGATAATGGATGAGACCATACAACTGACTTTACTGGATAGTTTGAAAAAGCGAATTGCTTTTTTGCAAGCAGTAGTGGAAAACTTGGAATTGAAAGAGGTCAAACTAATGCATGGCAGGGCTGAGGATTTTGGTTCTAATGTTGACTTTCGTGAAAAATATGATGTTGCTACATCAAGGGCTGTTGCTTCAATCAATATATTAGCAGAGTATTGTCTTCCATTCGTCAAAATTGGTGGTGTTTTTATTGCCTTAAAGGGTGAAAATATAGAAGATGAATTGAAAAATGGAGAAAAAGCTGTTAAATTATTAGGTGGGGAGGTCTCGAGTGTCATTCAATATGTGATTCCTGGGACCGATATAGGCAGAAGTGTTGTAATCATTAAGAAAATGGACAACACACCGGAAAAATACCCTAGAAAAGCAGGTACACCTTCCAGGAAGCCACTATAAATAAATAACACAAGGAGATATAATGGAACCCTTACAAAAAGTAGAGTTAATCAACATGGATCAAATTTCACCTAACCGTCATCAACCAAGAAGGGCCTTTGATCAAAAATCACTGATAGAACTGTCGTCTTCCATAAAATCATATGGACTGATTCAACCGATAACGCTACGAGAGAAAGACATTGGCTATTATGAAATCATTGCCGGTGAGAGAAGATTCCGGGCGGCGCAACTGGCAGGAATGAAAGAGATACCCTCAATTGTAATGGTTATGGCTGATAAGGATTCATCAGCTATGGCACTGATAGAGAACCTGCAAAGAGAAGATTTAAACGCATTGGAAGAGGCAGAAGCCTATCTGAATCTGATGATTGTTTATGGAATCAACCAAAGCGAGCTTGGAGAGAGAATTGGCAAAACACAATCTACCATTGCCAACAAGCTGAGATTGCTCAAGCTTCAGGATGGTATCAAGGACATGATAATCAATGGCGAACTGACAGAAAGACATTGCAGATGTTTGCTCAAGCTTAAAGAAGAACCATTGCAGCTCAGAATCGCCAGGAAGATTTTAAAGAAAAATATGACCGTTGCAGAGACGGAGGAGCTTATTGATGGTATAATAAAAAAGCGGAATGGAAAAAAAGCGAACGAATCAAAGCGCTCAATCAAGAACCATATCAATTATAAGATATATGTCAATACAATCAAGCATGCATACAATGAAATATTGAAAACAGGTGTGAAAGCCGGGTACGAAGAAGACGAAAACGAAGAACAAATCGAAGTAAAGATAAGGATTCCAAAAAACAGGACATGAGGTGACGCATGAGCAAAATCATAGCGATATTCAACCAAAAGGGAGGCGTTGGTAAAACAACCACCAATGTGAACCTGTCATCCATATTGGCATCAAAAGGTCAGAGGATCCTATCGGTTGATATTGACCCTCAGGGAAACTCCACCAGTGGTTTTGGAATCGATAAAAATCAGTTGGAAACCACCATATATGATTGTTTATTTAACGATACGCCAATTGCTGAGGCTATTGTCGTAATAGGTGTTGAAAATCTACATGTCTTACCTGCAAACATAGACCTTGCTGGGGCTGAGATAGAGCTGACAAAAGCAGACCATAGAGAAAATACGTTAAAGCATATACTAAATGCAATTAGAAATAATTATGACTATATTTTCATTGATTGTCCACCCTCTCTGGGTCTGTTATCAATAAACGCCCTGACTGCGGCAGACAGTGTCATTATACCTATCCAGTGCGAATACTACGCCCTTGAAGGAGTGAGCCAGTTGGTCAACACTGTCAAACTGGTTAAGAGAAACCTGAACCCCAAATTGGAGATAGAAGGTATTTTATTGAATATGTATGATGGCAGAACCAATCTGTCCATACAGGTTGTGGAAGAAGTGAAGAAATACTTTAGAAACAAGGTTTACAAGTCTATAGTACCCAGAAATGTAAGATTAGCTGAAGCTCCAAGCTTTGGATTGTCTATCGTCGAATATGACAGCAAGTCAAAAGGCGCAGAAGCTTACATATTGCTGGCAGACGAGTTTTTAGATAGAAATTGAGGGGGATTATATGGTAATTAAGAGAAAAGCTTTAGGTAAAGGGTTATCGGCATTGATAACTGAAGAATTGGATAAAATCGACGAGAACTCAATTGTTAGCATCAAGCTGGATCTGATTGTGCCAAACCCCATGCAACCTAGAAAATCAATAGACGATGAAAAGATAGATGAACTGGCCAGATCAATCGAAAGACATGGCGTCATTCAACCAATCATTGTCAAAAAAGTGGAAGACCATTATCAAATTATCGCAGGTGAGAGAAGATGGAAAGCCTCCAGAAAGGCTGGCTTGAAAGAGATTCCGTCCATTGTCAGAGACATTGGTAACAGAAGCCAGGAGGAACTGGCACTTACTGAGAACATCCAAAGAGAAGATCTTAATTCCATTGATGAAGCGTTAGCATACCGGGTCATCATGGAAAGATATGACATAACTCAAGAAGAGGTATCGGATATTGTTGGCAAAAGTAGGGTTTATGTCACTAATATACTCAGACTATTGAAACTCCCTGAATATGTACAACAATATATTGCTGAAGGTATTTTATCGACAGGACATGGAAAAACATTAATAGGCTTGGGTGAAAAAGAAATCAAAGATATTACAAAACAGATTATAGACAAACATTTGAGTGTCAGAGATACTGAAAAGCTGGTTAAGATCATGAAAGAGCGACAAAATACAGGTAATAGGAGAATCCGTAAGAAAACGAAAGAAGCTAATATTATATATATTGAAGAAACCTTGTCTGAGGAGCTAGGCACCAAGGTCGATATTCAGCGGAGCAGAAAATCAGGCAAGATTCAGCTATTTTTTACAAATGATGAGGATCTGTCAAGAATCATCAATATCTTATCCGATAAATTCTAACTAAGCGATAAATATTTCACACTAAATCAAGGCATGGCTTAATCAAAAAGGTCATGCTTTTTAATGAATTGCAAACAATTGATATTTATCTAACAAATAAATGAAGGTCTTATTCTTTTACGCTATCTGATAAGATTTATCATTTAAGATATAGAACAGGCGATAGTTTCTCTAATATATTAAATAAAAGCTGGAGATTGCCATAAATATGTCAATTTAAATTGACATAAAATTAACAGTATCGTATAATATCCTTGGTATCCTGAAAAACTGTATTTATAAGGAGGTATAAAGTGCAAAAGGTTATGGACATTAAAGAAAACGTAGCTAAGTTTGAAGAACTGTCGGCTTATATAGATAGACAGGATGAATCTCGAGGTGTGTTGATGCAAACGTTACACAAGGCACAAGAACTGTTTGGTTATCTGCCGATTGAAGTTCAAAAATTCGTATCAGAAAAGACTAAAATACCAATGGCGGAAATTTACGGTGTTGCTACATTCTATACTCAATTTTCATTGGAACAAAAAGGGAAGCATACAGTGAGTGTCTGTATGGGCACAGCTTGTTATGTAAAGAGTTCTCAACTTGTTCTTGATCAATTGATAAAGGTATTGAAGATATCGGTTGGGCAAACTACTGAAGATGGGTTATTTAGCTTGCAAGCTACGAGATGTCTTGGGTGCTGTGGCCTGGCTCCGGTCATTATGATAGGAGATTCAGTTTACGGTAAGGTGGATCCTAAGAAAATCCCGGAAATCATAGATAGCTACAAAAAATAAGTGGGAGGCGGATATGAAATCATTAGATGAATTAAAGAAAATCAGAGATGAAGCCAAGAAAAACCTTGAATTGAGAGATTCGGAAAAAACTATCAGAGTTGTAGTTGGTATGGCTACATGTGGTATTTCAGCAGGAGCGAGACCGGTTTTACAAAGCTTTATAGAAGAGGTGCAAAAGAGACATCTGAAAGAAGTACAGGTTGTACAGACAGGCTGTATTGGGATGTGCACATATGAACCTATAGTGGAAATCACTATGCCAGACAAGGAAAAGGTTACTTATATCTACATGGACGTCGATAAGGTCAAGCGAGTTGTAGCCGAGCATCTGGTACATGGGCGTGCTGTTAGGGAATATACGATAGGATATAAAAAATAATTGAATGGCATTATATAAAGGAGGGCAAGTATGGCTATTTACAGATCACATGTTTTAGTTTGTGGAGGTACAGGATGTGCTTCTTCTAAATCAGATTTGATCAAGAAAAGATTCGAAGAGAAAATAATTGAAATGAATCTTGATAAAGAAGTCCAGGTTATCAGCACCGGCTGCTTCGGACTATGTGAAGAGGGACCTATAGTGGTCGTATATCCTGAAGGCGCGTTTTATTCGAAAATGCAAATTAATCGAGTTGACAGGATTGTAGAGGAACATTTATATAAAGGAAGAATTGTAAAAGAGTATTTATATGAAGATAGTGTATCGGATGAGAAATTGAAATCACTCAATCAGATTGACTTTTACAGCAAACAGAAAAGGGTCGTTTTGAGAAATTGTGGTGTAATCAATCCTGAAAATATTGAAGAATATATTGCAAGAGATGGATATCAGGCTTTGGGAAAAGTATTGACCGAAATGACGCCTGAAGAGGTCATTAAAGTAGTTAAGGATTCCAATCTCAGGGGAAGAGGGGGCGGAGGATTTCCGACTGGCGCGAAATGGAGCTTTGCAGCACCTAATAAAGCAGATCAAAAATATATAATCTGCAATGCAGATGAGGGAGACCCAGGTGCCTTTATGGATAGAAGTGTCCTTGAAGGAGACCCACACGCTGTGTTGGAAGCAATGGCCATAGCTGGCTACGCCATAGGTGCGACAAAAGGATTTGTATATGTAAGAGCTGAATATCCTATAGCGGTAAAAAGGCTTGAAATAGCAATCGGACAGGCCAAAACACTTGGATTGCTTGGAAAAAATATATTTGAATCAGGATTCGATTTTGATATTGAGATAAGATTGGGTGCAGGTGCATTTGTCTGTGGGGAAGAGACTGCTCTAATGGCTTCAATAGAGGGTAAAAGAGGAATGTCAAGAAATAAGCCTCCATTTCCGGCAGTTAGTGGATTGTTTGGAAAGCCAACTATTATCAACAATGTTGAAACACTGGCAAACATACCCCAAATTATTATAAACGGTGCTAAATGGTTTAGATCATTTGGGAGTGAAAAATCTCCAGGCACCAAAGTATTTGCACTTGGTGGAAAAATAAACAATACAGGGTTGGTTGAAATACCGATGGGCACCTCTCTGAGAGAAGTCATTTATGATATAGGTGGAGGATGCCCTAACGGAAAGGCCTTTAAAGCAGTTCAGACCGGAGGACCTTCAGGAGGATGTATCACAGCTGACTACATAGATACAAAAATCGACTTCGATACTTTGACAGACCTAGGATCTATGATGGGTTCAGGTGGAATGATCGTATTGGATGAAGATAACTGTATGGTTGATATAGCCAGATTTTTCCTTGAATTCACAGTAGAGGAATCATGTGGCAAGTGTACGCCATGCCGTGAAGGGACCAAGAGAATGCTGGAAATATTAGAAGATATCACACAGGGGAAAGCTGTCATGTCTGATCTTGATAGACTTGAAAAATTGGCTAATAATATCAGGAGCACATCTCTATGTGGTCTTGGACAAACAGCGCCAAATCCTGTTTTGTCGACTTTAAGGTATTTCAGGGATGAGTATGAGGCACATGTATTACAAAAAAAATGTCCAGCAGGAACCTGCTCAGCATTACTGAACTATTTTATCACAGATAATTGCAGAGGCTGCACAAAATGTGTCAGACAATGTCCGGTAGGATGTATAACTGGAAAAGTTAAGGAACTGCATGTTATAGATCAGGAAAAATGCATTAAATGTGGCGCATGTATGGAAACATGTCCATTTGATGCAATAATAAAAAAGTAGAAGGAGGGTGTCAGAGTGGATAAAGATAATGTAAAAGTAACAATCAATGGCATGGAAGTATTTGTTCCAGCGGATTATACTGTTTTGATGGCAGCCAGGGAGGCAAATATTGACATACCGACATTGTGTTATTTGAAGGATATAAATGAGATTGCCGCTTGCAGATTATGTGTTGTTGAAGCGGATATAGATGGCAGACCATTAAGAAATCTTCCAGCTTCTTGTGTGCTGAAGGTCGAAAATGGTATGAATGTCAGAACCAACACAACAAGGGTAAGAGAAGCGGTTAGAACAAATCTTGAGTTGATTCTAGCCAATCATAACAGAGAGTGTCTAACTTGCTTTAGAAATGGAACCTGTGAACTCCAAAAGCTATGCGATGAGATGGGTATTGGGGAAATCTCTTATCAAGGACAAAAAAGAAAAGTACGCCTAGATAATGTCTCAAGCTCAATAGTCAGAGATAGCAGTAAATGTATCCTATGTGGCAGATGTATCAGCACTTGCAAGGATGTTCAAGGAATTGGAATTTTAGATTTTACCAAAAGAGGATTTGAAACAGAAGTAGCTCCTGCCTTCGATTATTCCATGGCAGATGC
>LGGM01000009.1 GCA_001509345.1 Clostridiales bacterium 38_11 | reverse complement strand
TCCCCAGTGAACACTTCTCCACCACCTTATGGGTATATTATACCACAACATGGGTTTTTTGCACCACTTTTTTTATTTTTTTATTGAAATTTGCATAAAAAAAAGGAGCCTGTAAAAGCTCCTTAAAGAATAGTTATCTGCTAATCCATTTTTTGCTTTCTCAGATACCTTAGTAGGAAAATTCCCGTTATCACCAATGCCAGACTGACAAGCTGAGCTACTCTGAAATTACCTAAATATAGACTGTCTGTCCTCAGACCCTCTATAAAGAATCTTGCAATTGAGTATAGTATGATGTATAAAGCAAATATTTGACCATCAAACTTATGGTATCGGTTTCTAAACCACACCAAAAAGAAAAACACCATGAAGTTCCATATAGATTCATATAGAAATGTGGGATGCACTGTTTTCCCATCGATTAAGATGCCCCACGGTAAATTAGTTTCAACACCATACGCTTCTTGGTTTATATAGTTTCCCCACCTTCCAATCCCCTGAGCTATAATAAAACTGGGAGCAGTAATATCAGCGATTTGCCAAAAATTCACCTTTCTGATTTTGCAAAATATAGCTCCCGCCAGTACTGCCGCCATAATCCCGCCATGTATGGCCAACCCACCACCTCTTATATTGAAAATTTCTCCGGGATTGTTTTTATAGAAATCCAAATTGAATAAAACATAATATAGCCTGGCGCCAATTATGGCAACCGGTATTCCTATCATTATTACATCAATCAAATCTTCTTCTCTAAAACCTATTCTTCTTGCTTGTCTCAAGGCCAGCAATGCACCAATCAGGACACCAAAAGCTATTAGTATTCCATACCACATGATACTGATTCCGAAAATCTTAAACGCTACTGGATTAATATTAATCACCTCCGACAATAACCTATTATATAGAGTCAACTGAATTTAGTCAATACAAGAAGAGGAAAGATATCCCTTCTATCACCTCAAATGTGCATTGAACCTTTTTTTAAGATCCCTAACAATGTTATTAAATATCTGATTGATCTCTTCGTCATTCAAAGTCCTGTTCTTTGATCTGAAAACAAATGAAAACGCCAGGCTCTTAAACCCCTCTTCTATCCCTTTACCTTTGTACATGTCAAAAAACTTAACCTTCTCAAGAAACTCATAGTTTCTGCCATCTATTTCTTTTATCACTTCTCCAACTTCAAACTCATCTGCAATCACCAATGCCATATCTCTGGTGATAGAGGGGAACTTCGGTATTTCAACATATTTTCTATCAGTAATCTGAAGCGATAATATTTTCTCCACATTCAGTTCAGCGATATAGACTTTTTCTCTGATATCAAATTTCTTGGTGACCGCCGGATGAATTTCTCCCATAATACCAAGGCATATATCATTGTGATAAATGCCCGCTGTTCTTCCCGGATGGAATGATGGATTGTCATTGACAGACAGGTACTCCACCTCAATCTGATATTGTCTGAAAATGTTGTCAGCAACACCTTTCATCTGATAGTAATCAGTATCACCATACATTGCCATTGATAAGGTGCAAATCTCCTGAGGCAAGTCAATTACCGGTATCACTTCCGATCTGAAAATATTGCCAACCTCATAAAGCCTGCCTGTTTTGTTACCGCAGTTGGTGTTTTTGGCTACCACGTCCATCACACCTGGCATCAAGGTAGTTCTCATTGAACTAAAATCCTCTCCCAGAGGATTGATGATTCTGATATCCCTGTTTAGCAAACTGTCTTGAGGAATATTCAGCATAGCATACTTTTTGGGACTGATAAATGAATAGGTTGTTATCTCACAAAACCCTATTCCCGAAAGGTAGCTCTTGATGTTTTCCTCCAGGTTTCCGAGATCGGATCTGGTTCCCTTTAGAATATTACCCTTGAGTACCTGAGGTTGGATTCTTTCAAATCCAAAAATTCTTCCCACTTCTTCTATAAGGTCTGCCTCTTGTTCGATATCAGGTCGGAAATGTGGTATCGTTGAAACAATGACCTCTCCCTCCATTCTGCTCTCAATCTCAAGAGAATTCAGTATTTTAAGCTTCTTATCTGTATCAATTCTGATACCCAGCAGTTCATCGCATTTATATGGCCTCATCATAACCGTTTTCTCGATAAAATCAGTTACACCAACATCATAGTGACCATTGACTATGGTTCCTGCTCCAATTTGTTCAATAATCTGACATACTCTTTCATTTGCATATGAAACATTTTGAGGTGACAAGGACTTTTCATTTCTGGAAGAAGCTTCGGATCTCAGCCCAAGTTTTTTAGAGGTGAATCGAATGGATTTTGAGTTAAAATTCGCACATTCCATAATAATCAGTTGTGTGTTTTCAGTGATTTCAGATTCATATCCTCCCATGACACCCCCAATACATTGGGCATTTTCCTGATCTGCTATCACACACATATCACTACTCAAGAGTCTTATTTCCTTATCCAATGTCAATATGGTTTCTCCGTCTCTTGCGGCTCTTACGATCACTTTTCTGTCTTGCATCTTTTCTAGATCAAAAGCATGTAAAGGTTGACCCATTTCAATCATTACGTAATTGGTGGCATCAACTATATTATTGACCGGCCTCATTCCGGCATCCATTATCTTCCTTTGCAGCCATAACGGAGAGGGACCAATCTTAACGTCTTTTATGACCTTGGCATAATACCTTGTGCACAAATCGGGTGAATCTATCCTGACTTCTTTCAGATATTGGCCAATCTCATCCTCCGCTTTTAAAATTTCGATTTTTGGAAAGCTGAATTTTTTTTCAAATGTTGCCGCTGATTCACGAGCTATGCCTAATATACTAAGACAATCCGGTCTGTTAAAAGTAATCTCTATGTCTAAAATGCTTCCTTGAAAACCTAAAACTTCATTGATATCCTTGCCAAGCTCAAATTCAGTAGGTAAAATTAGGATGCCATTTTTAGACTCCTTTGGAACCAGTTTATCCTCCACTCCAAGTTCCTCATAAGAGCACATCATACCCTGTGATGCCTTGCCCCTGATTACTGTATCGTTTATGATTCTGTTGCCCGGTAAAAACGCACCATCCAATGCGATAGGTACCAGATCATCTGATTTGATATTTAAAGCGCCTGTCACGATTTGGACTACTTTAGAACCGACATCGACTTGTGCTATCCTAAGGTTGTCTGCGTCCATATGGGAAGTCAATGACAGAATCTTTCCCACCACAACCTTTCTGATTCCTTTGTTGAGACTGATAATTGAATCCACATGAGATCCTGACATAGTTAGACCATCTGATAATTTTCTGACAGACAGATCCTCTATATCTACATATTCCTTGAGCCAATTTATTGGTATTAACATCTGCAACCCTCCTAAAACTGTTCTAAAAATCGGATATCATTATCGAAAAGTAATCTGATATCACTTAATCCGTATTTGACCATTGTCACCCTGTCTATACCCATGCCGAAAGCGTAACCGCTATAGACATCAGGATCAATACCACAATTCCTCAATACATTGGGATGTACCATACCGCAACCCAACAGCTCCATACTCCACCCGGTGAAATTGCAAGCATCGCATCCTGTTCCCATGCATTTGAGGCATGATACATCCACTTCCGCACTTGGTTCAGTGAATGGGAAATTATGAGGTCTGAATCGGGTTTTCATGTTCTCGCCAAACAGCACCTTGACAAATTTATCGATGGAATCTTTTAGGTTTGCCATGGTGACACCCTTGTCAACCACTAGACATTCCATTTGATGAAACATAGGGGAATGCGTATCATCGACATCATCAAAGCGAAAGGTTCTACCAGCGGAAACTATTCTTATTGGAGGCTTTCTCGACTTCATGGTCCTGATTTGCACTGGTGAGGTTTGCGTTCTAAGTAAAAGATTCTCCGTTATGTAAAATGTGTCTGTCTTATCTCTTGAAGGATGATCCTCGGGTGCATTCAAATCATCAAAATTATTTCCAACCGTATCTATTTCCGGTCCTTCCACAACGTCAAACCCCATGCTCAGGAATAAATCTTCCAGTCTCCTTTTTACCTGCATCAATGGATGCCTGTGCCCTAATGCTATGAAGTTACCTGGTATTGTGACGTCAATTTTTTCATTTATCAGATCCAACTCCTGCTGTTTGATGGATATAGATGATTTCGCCTCTTCTATCTTCTGATTGATTATTTCTCTCACTTCATTGGCTATTTTACCTATTAAGGGCCTTTCTTCGAAAGATAAGGACCCCATCGTTCTTAGAAGAGAAGTTAATTCTCCTTTTTTGCCTAGAACCTGCACTCTGATGTTTTCCAAATCTTTCATATTGTCAACTTGCTCTATTTGCAGCAAAACATCTCTTTGTATTCTCATTAATTTTTCTTCCATTTTAGCTCCTCTCAATTTATTGAATGTAAAAAGCACTCCACCAAAAGAGGCGAAGTGCCGCGGTACCACTCTTATTACTTCTCATTTAGATTAACGGTCATCCCGTATAAGCCTACATTCAATCAGCTCATAAACTCCAGAGTGAAATTAGAATCAAGATAAACTGAAATGATTTCAGCCAAGTCATTTCTCTCTGGAAATTTATACCCTTGATTTTTTTGCTCCATCAAAGTATTTAAACATTTTTTCCATTATATCAAATGGAATATCTGTTTTCAACAATTATATCTAAATTGTTGAATGACTAGTTGTCATACCGAAGTGATACAAACATATACTTGCGGCAACACCGACATTTAAGGACTCGATAGATCCCCGCATCCTAATGCTAAAGCTTATATCGCTGCTATTGATAATCTCCTTATCTATACCTCTGCTTTCATTTCCGACAACAATAACGGCCTTCTGACACGCTTTGATTGATTCAAGGTAAACATCGCTGTCAACAACAGCGGAAAATACTGTAAAGCCTTTATCAATCAGAGTTTTTAGAATCTCTGGATTATTATCTGTTTTGATATGGGAGAGTCGGTTTAGAGACCCCATTGATGCTCTTATGGTCTTCGGATTGTATATATCAACACATCCCTTATTATAAATTAACGACTTAGCTCCAAAAGCATCACATGATCTAATAATAGTTCCCATATTCCCTGGGTCTTGTATGGAATCCGCGAAGAATAAAAGGCTGTTTTGGGTTATTTCTGCCATGTTATATGTCTTTTTTCTTACAATAGCAACTATTCCCTGGGAATTCCGAGTACTGCTGATAGTATTAAAAACACTCTCTTTGACCAAATAATGGTTATAAGGTGCCATATCCCCAATATTATGTGCCGCATTTTCAGATATCAGGATATATTCGATGCAATCACTAAAAGCTAAGTATTCTTTTACTAGGGTTTCTCCCTCAGCCAGAAACTTTCCGAGCTGGTCTCTCCCTTTTTTTGTAAGCAACGCTCTTGCTGTCTTTATTTTAAAATTATCGTTGCTCAACAACATCTATTCCTGCTCCAATTTCTTTAGACTATTATTATCTCCAATGACTATCAACGTATCGCCTCTTCTAATGATGTCTTCAGCATATGGTGAAATATTCAAGTCGTCACCGGATTTTATTGCCATGACACTCACCCCAAATTCATTTGGAAGCTTCAATTCTTTCAATGATTTGTCAGCCCATTCTTCTTTTGCTACCACCTCAATTATGCTGTAATCCGGTGCAAATTCAATGACGTCAAGAATATTCGATGACACTAGATTATGAGCCACTCTGATGCCCATATCTCTTTCGGGGAAAATAACCTTATGAGCACCTATTTTGTACAGTACTTTTGCGTGTAGCTCATTCTGTGCCTTGGAAATAACTTTTTTTATTCCAAGCTCCTGCACCAAGAGAGTTCCCATTATAGAGGCCTGGATATCCGATCCGATGGTGACCACTGCAACATCAAAATTTCTGATGCCAATGGTTCTCAATGCATTTTCATCATTGGCATCGGCTTGCACCGCATGTGTCACATATTCAGCAATCTCCTGTACTTTATCTGGATCTTTGTCAATTGCTAAAACATCATAACCTAATTTACACAAGGTTTTGGCTACACTTGATCCAAATCTTCCGCAACCAATCACAACAAATTGTTTCATCTCTATCACCTATCCTACCATTATTTTTCCTTCAGGGTACTTATAATATCCTTTGTTCTTATGTTGATTCTGAGCAATTCCAAAAGCTATCGTCAAAGGTCCAAGTCTGCCTGCAAACATTGTCAAGGATACGACGATTCTTCCAAGATCTGTGAGATGAGGGGTCAAACCCCTTGATAAGCCTACAGTACCAAATGCTGAAACAGTTTCAAATATGATATCAATAAATGAGAATCCAGTATTCCTTTCTGTTACCAGCAGTATGGTTGTTGCTAAAACAACTAATAAAATTGCTATGCCAATTACCGCGATCGCTCTTAAAATTGTAGTTACGGGTATTCTTCTTTTGAATATCTCTGTGTCCTCACTACCCTTTACCAGTCCAACAATTGCTATTACGATTACACCTATACTTGTTGTTTTTACCCCACCAGCTGTAGAACCAGGTGATCCACCAATAAACATCAGCATAATGATGAAAAATGTCGTGATTGGACTCAGCGCTGCCGTATCCAAAGTGTTGAATCCAGCAGTTCTAGGTGTAACAGATAGGAATAATGAACTCATCAGTTTCCCTGGCAGGTTTAATCCACCCAGTGTTAGAGGATTACTGTACTCAAAAATAAATACCAGCAAAAATCCAAAGACCAACAGGAACCCTGTAATTAACAGTACAATCTTAGAATGCATAAGCAGCTTCTTCAATCTCCTTCTTTGTATAATATCCATCAAAACATAAAATCCAAGTCCGCCAAGTATAACCAAAGATATGACTGTGAAATTAACTATAGGATTGTTGACATAACCCACAAGACTGTTGCCCAATAAATCAAATCCGGCATTGCAAAAGGCGGAAATCGAGTGGAAGATAGAGAACCATATACCCTGCAAAACACCATAGTCAGGCACTAAAACAATAGACAACAGTATAACACCGATTAATTCAATCGCAATAGTCATAAACAAAATCCTTTTGGTCAGGAGAACAATTCCCTGCAGGGTGGTTGTGTTCATTTCCTCCTGCATCAATAGCCGGTCTTTAAGAGTGATTTTCTTGCCAAACAGAAAGGCAATCAATGTTGCCATGGTCATGATACCCAATCCGCCAATCTGAATTAATAAGATGATGACAATCTTCCCGAATAATGTCCAATGTGCTGCTGTATTGACAACTGTCAAACCAGTGACACATACAGCAGATGCGGCTGTGAACAATGCGTCGATAAATCCAATACTTTTGCCATCCACCGACGCAAAAGGCAGATTAAGAAATGTAGCGCCGACAAAAATGAGTACAGCAAACCACAACAATAGGAATTGAGAAGGATGTATTCTGAGATTGGATATTTTACTTTCATTATTCTCCATAACTACCTCTTTATAACGTTCATTTTTTTATTATACCACTAGTTGTCAATTATTTACATAAAAAAATAACCGCATATCACGGTTATTGATTTACTTGACCAATTCGACCAATTGCTTGAATCCATCTGGATCATTAACTGCCATCTCAGCTAGCATTTTTCTATTTATCTCAATACCTGTATTTTTGAGACCATTGATAAACTTGTTATAGGAAAGTCCGCTCAATCTTGCTGCGGCGTTGATTCTTGTAATCCAAAGTCTTCTGAATTCTCTTTTTCTGAGTTTTCTGCCAACATAAGCATAAGTTAAGGACTTCATAACCGCTTGATTTGCTGTTTTATATAACTTGCTTTTGGCACCATAATAGCCTTTGGCAAGTTTTAGAATCTTTTTATGGTTTTTCTTTGCATTGACCGCTCTTTTTACTCTAGCCATTGTTTTACCTCCTCACTTCTATTTATATGGAATCAATTTACTGATTCTTTTGAAATCTCCATCAGAAACTAAAGTTCCCTGTCTTAAACCTCTAATTTTATTTCCGGATTTTTTACCGGTAAAATGGTTTTTAGTGGCTTTCGCCCTTGTTATTTTACCACTGCCTGTTTTATTAAATCTCTTTGCAGCTGATCTATTCGTTTTAATTTTAGGCATGACGCATCCTCCTCCCAGTATTAATTTTTTGAATTTAAAAACATAACCATCTGACGTCCTTCCATCTTAGGCGGTTTATCTAAAACCGAATATTCCAAGGTCGCTTCAGCAAATTTTTCAAGGACCTCCCTACCAATGTTCGTATGACCAAGCTGTCTTCCTCTGAATCTGACAACTACCTTAACTCTATCGCCCTTTTCCAAGAATTTAACTGCATTTTTAATCTTAACCTCAAGGTCATGATCATCAATATTAGGCGTCATTCTAATTTCTTTAACCGTTATGATTTTTTGTTTTTTCTTTGATTCTTTTTCTTTTTTTGTCATTTCATATTTGTGTTTGCCATAATCCATAATCCTGCAAACCGCTGGATTTGAATTCGTCGATACTTTGACCAAATCAAGTTTTCTTTCTTCCGCAATTCTTAATGCTTCCTTGTTGCTCACAACACCTAACTGACTGCCATCAGAATCAATAAGCCTTACATCCTTATCTCTGATTTGACTGTTGATCTCAAGCTCCTTAATAATTACACCTCCCATGATATTAAAAAAGACAGCGCAATCCGCTATCTTTATGAAAAACCCAAATAGACTTTACTAACCGTACCAGCTACACGAATGCGCTGTAAGGTGAGAAGCGGATACTTCTACTTTTACTTGCTTATTATATTTGATAACACTAGGTTTGTCAATATTAAATCTATCCATTCTTACTCGAAATAAGTCATTGGGTTTGTGTGTTTACCATTTATCCTAACCTCAAAATGTAAATGAGGTCCGGTAGACATACCTGTAGTTCCGGAATATGCCACTAATTGTCCTTTGGTGACCTTTTGTCCTTCACTGACAACCACAGAAGTGTTGTGTGCGTACAATGTCGATATCCCACCACCATGATCTATTATGACTATGTTTCCATAAGCGCCATACCAGCCTGCATAAGATACCTGACCGCTATTCATTGCTACAATTTTCTGCTTCATAGGGACCCTCAAATCTACACCTGTATGCATGCTCCAATAGCCATATAAAGGATGCGGCCTCATACCATAAGATGATGTGATTGTATAATACCCGGGAGATGGCCACGTCATTTCACCACCGGCATACTTTACCTCAAGCTGTGCCAATTTTATTTTTTTCTCTATCTCATTAGATGCCTCAAGGAGTCTCTTTTCCTGTTCTTTCAACTCTTCTATACTTCCAACCAACGAATTCATATATTTTTCCTTGGCTCTACTTGCTACCTCTATATCATTCTTTTTGCTCTTGACCGCCTGCATCGATGAATAATAATTGTTCTTTTCGTTTTCCAACTCCATTTGGGTTATTTCGAGGGTAGTATGCTGCTGTTCCAGTTCTTCCAATATACTCACATCATTGTTGACAATCCTTTGTATCATGTCAATCCTTGTCAAAAAATCACCAATATCATTAGAATTGAAAAGAACCTCAAGATAACCTACCGCTCCATTTTTATACATGGATCTCAATCTCTGTTCAAGCAAATCATTTGATAGATCAATCTGAGAATTAATCTCTTCTATTTCGAATTCCTTATTCTGAATATTTTGTTCAATATTCTCCAACTCAAGCTCAAGCTTTAATTCTTCAGCTGCCAACTTGAGTATTTCACTATCAAGCTGGTTTATTTCATATTCAACGCTGTTTTTTTCACTTTGAGTCGTTTTTAGTTTTTGAGTTATATTTCCTATTTCACTTTCTGTTTTTTCAAGTTCTTTTTTGAGATCATTGATTCTTGATGCTCCGGCTGAAAGAACAAGCAATGCAATTATAGTGATGACATATATGCAACGGATGATTCTTTTCATAAAACCTCCTACACACTCAAGAATTTTCTAAGAGAAACAATACTTCCCAAAATACCAATACCTACTCCTATTGTAACAAATATTATCAAAATGTCCAGACTTATCATGTTTGCAGGTATCAAATAGACTGATAACATGGAAAAAAGTTTCTCGTTTGAATACGATACCAGGTAGTCATAACCATTCAATACAACAATTATCGCCAAAAAAGCCCCCATGCACCCAAGTACGACTCCTTCGAATATAAAGGGTCCCCTTACAAATCCATTTGAAGCACCAATATACTGCATCAGTTCTATTTCGACTTTTCTTGAAGCTACTGTGATCTTGATTGTGTTCTGTATTATAAAAATACTCACAAGAAGCAATATGATAATGACAATGACACCAAATACTTGTATGAATTCGGCAGTACTAATCAGCTTTTCAACAATGTCCTTATAATACTTCACTTCCTCGATGCCATCTTTTTGCTCAATATGTTTTATAAGCGCAGACGCGTATGAAACATCCCTCAACTGAACTACATAGGTGTTTGGCAAAGGATTGTTTACCAGCCCCTCTAGGAGTCTTCCATCTTCTCCCCACTCTTCTTTCATTTTTTCCAAGGCATAGTCCTTGGACTGGAATACGACTGCCAATGTACCCTCATATGAACCTATTTCCTCGCCAATCTCCCTAATCCTCTGATTGGTGATGCTATCGTCTAAATATACGTAAATCTCATCAAATTTTTCTTTTGTGGAAACGGAAATCGCACTGACATTCAAAATAATCATTATAATCAGTCCCAAAATGACCAGGACTGCTGTAACAGAACCTACCGAAGCCAGACTCATGGTGCGATTCCTATAGATTCCCTGAAAGCCTTGCTTGATGGTATGATTAAAAATCCTAGAAGCCTTCATAGTAATCTCCTTCCTCGGTATCCCTAATGATTCTTCCATTTTTTAATTCAATGACCCTTTTTTTCATCATGTCGACTATGGTCCTATCATGAGTTACCATTAGAAGTGTTGTTCCTCGTCTGTTTATTTCAGAGAATATCTTCATAATTTCATTCGAAGTCTCGGGATCCAGATTCCCAGTCGGTTCATCTGCTATGATCAAATCAGGCCTATTCACAACTGCCCTTGCAATAGCAATCCTTTGCTGTTCTCCCCCAGCTAGCTCGTTGGGAAAGTTAGTTGCCTTGTCGCTTAACCCGACCATGCTTAGGACATTCGGAACTTCCCGTCGGATGCTTTTGGGTGATTGTCCTACCATCTCCATTGCAAAAGCTATGTTTTCATAAACTGTCTTTTTGTTCAATAATCTAAAGTCCTGAAATACTACCCCGACCTTTCTTCTATGTAACGGGATTCTCCTGCTGCTTAAATAAGTGATATCTTCTCCATTGAAAAAAATAGTGCCCTCTGTTGGATTCACTTCTTTAATGAGTAATTTGATCAAAGTGGTCTTCCCTGCTCCGCTTTTTCCCACCACAAATGAAAAACTACCTTTTTCAATTTTTAGATTTATATCTTTCACAGCTGTGAATTTATTCTTGTAAATCTTAGTGACATTATGAAATTCAAACATTTATTTTCTCCGCTCTTTTATTTCTATCTTATATTCTACATGTTTTAAATCATTTTTCAATCAATTCTCTAAAGTTTTTACCATATCATCAGGTCCCAGCAATATTTCAACCAGAAACAACGGCAGCAATATCTGTCTTCTAATTCTTTTAGGATCCATCATCAGTCTGTATAACCACTCCAATCCCAGTCTCTGAAAAAACAAAGGAGCCCTCTTCACTTGTCCGGACAGGACATCTATCGTACCCCCATTTCCTATAATCAATCTGACATTCAACTGATTGAGGAAATGGTTAATCCATTTTTCTTGTCTTGGTGAGCCAAAGCCTACAAACAGAATGTCGGGTTTGAGTCGATTAATTCTTTCGATGATTGACTGCTCTTCAGCACTATTGGAATGCCCAGAGTGATAACCCTTAAAATAGCCATGTTGATAACCGCAAATGATATCGCCGTACTTTATTCTTATGTTTTCAGCTGCCAGGTTTGCAACACCGGGAGCACCTCCCAACAAAAATACCTTATACCTGTTTTCCTTAGCTATTTGAAGCAATGCAACAGAAATATCAAACCCTGTTACCCTTTCTCTTAATGGTTTCTTTCTGATCTTAGAACCAATTACCAACCCAACACCATCAGGAAGTATTAAAGATCCTCCATTTATGATGGATTTTAATGAATCATCCTTTTGACACATCATTACTATTTCAGTATTTGGTGTATAAACAACATCGGGGATTTTTTGTTGTTGTCGTAATAGCTTTTTGACCTCGCTGACAGTCTCAGAATTATCCAAATCACATATTGCAACACCCATTATTTCAATTCTTTTCATCCTGACCTCTTATGATCTTTCCGATCTTTTCTGACATTTCCAAATTACGGATTTTGAATTTGTCAAATTGATTTTTGATGGTTTCAATTGATTGATTTTCACTTTTTTCCATCATTTTAAATGTCTCTATTACCACTTCACTGTTCAAATCCCCAAAACAGTCGAAATATGGTTGGTTCATTTCTTTGCAAAATGAACTTACCTTTGGATCATAGGCTAGTCCTATGAAAGGAATAGAAAAGGCAGCACTTAGAATCAACACATGCAATCTCATCCCAATAATATACCTAGCTGAGGAAATCTTCTGTTTCAATGCTTCCAAATCATCAAATGTATCTACTTTCCCCAATGACTGTAATACATGATCGTCGTTGCCCTTTTGCATAGAAAGCAGAATTACTTCATATCCACTATCTTCGATGTAATTTACCAGGTCTTTTATTGTTGTTTTTAAAGCATCAATATTCTCCCAATTTCTCAAATTAACGATGACGCAATCTGTTTTTGGTCTTTTATTGATTTCTGTCTCATGTAAAGCAAGATCGACACCTAGATCTATCTTGTCGCTGTCTGATCCATTAATCCATTCATATGAAGCAATATCTCTCAAATGTAAATAGCTGATTTTTTTAAGGGTTTTTTTAACCAACCTTTTCTGTATAGCCCCATTGATCGGTCCAATGCCATTACCCAATAAAATGACCTTTTTCTTAAAAAGAAAAGCCAAATTGATCAAAACAAGATAATAAATCAGGCTTCGGTTTGAGGTAACATTTTGAAGCATGCTTCCTCCACCACCGATGATAAAGTCTGAATCTATTATGGTTTTCAGAATATTGATGTATTTGTTTCGGCTTACACCTGATATGCCATGGATTTTACAGGTCAATTCAACATTATACGACAATACTTTGATATTTTCGATTTTTATATAAGGCTGTAATATTTTTATTGTCTCGCTTAAGAGAAGTTCGTCTCCCAAATTGTTTGAACCGTAATATCCGATTATAAACGCTCTTTTATTCATTCTCGTACACCTTGATATAATCCTCCGACATTTTTGAGATTGAATAATGATTTTGAATAAAATCCCTTTCCCATGAAAACAATTCTGGGTCCATTTTTAAGACAGCATCTAAATCCTGTCTCAGCTTTTCATAATCAAGCATAGTTGAAACCCTTGCAGTAAAATTGTTTTTAATCGCTTCATCCAAAACAGATGGCTGCATTATTCCCATATAACCATAATCTCCGGATAATACAACCGGTATATTCATACTCATCGCTTCCAATGCAGATCTGCTAATACCAACAAAAATCTTCGCTTTTCTGAGTTCTACATCAACTCTATTGGTTGATCCTTGAAAATTTATATTATAAATTTCAGTTGATTTTTCTCTCAATTTCTTTAGCTCAGATCCTGCGCCAACTACCAATACATTTACACTGCTTTCTTGAGCATAAGTAATCAGCATATCAGCTGTATTACTGGTACCCTGATCCAAACGGCTTACATGAATAATGTCATATTCAATGTCTGATTCATCCGAAGGGTAAAACCTGACTGTGTCTATACCATTGACTGTGCTGAAAATGTTGGCCTTTTCAACAGGATAATTATCTATCAGATACTCCTTCAAGTCCTCACTGACAACAAAAATCTCTTTACCCCATTGGGTTATATGCTTTAATAACCAATTGATTTTAAACTTGCCATGAACTGTGGTAATCATGCGAAAATGGTATAACTTTTCGAAAATGCTCACATAAAGACCTGGTATCCGGGCGTGTGCATGGACAATATCAGGTTTGAAATCCCTTATTAGTCTGTTGAGTAAAATAAGAGATTGCACGATGAATAGAGGCTTCTTGCTGTGCATTGGTATTCGGATTACTTTGACCCCTGCTTCAACAAGTTCTTTTTCATAGGTGCCTCCATTAGAAGCCACCACTACCTTATAGCCCTTCTTAGCAAGATATTTTGAAAGCTCTATGACGTGTGTCTCCGCGCCTCCGATTTCCAAGCTCATTAAACATTGCAAAACTTTTTTCATTGTAAATCAATCTCCTCAATTCTCCCAGAAGTACTCACATATTTTGTGTAGAACTTGAAAATAGAATTAACTTTCATTTCGGTTATACCCTCAGCAAAATAACCGGTTTCCCGTTCAAGAAGCGATGCTTCCAATGAAACTATAATAGTATACTTACCAGGCACTTCGGAAAAAACTATCTTGCCATCCACCGTCTCAATTTCATCCATGTATGGAGTTACTGTCATCTCTATTATGGGTCCTATGGGACTGTTGGTTTCTTCTGATAGTACAATATGTCCGATTTTAAGGGCGTTGACAGTCGCTTCTCTCACATCTTCAACCTCTAAAACAATGACAGCCTTTCTCATTTTTATCTCCTCGCCTTGACCTAAAGACAAACCAAAGGTACCAAGCTTAGAAGCCAAAACCAGGATTCCGCCAATGATAAAGATGATGATAATGAAATCAGCAATGTTCATTCTTCTCATTTGACAACCTCCTTGATTTCAACAATATATCCGTAAGACGCAAAGCCTTTGCCTTTAATTGGAAACATAGCACCAACTTTGATATTCTCTTGGTTGATGCGTATATTGTAGTCATCCTGATCTGTATTCGCTTCTATTGTCATTCTGACAACAAATCTGTCTTCTACAACCTGTTTAATAAAAACACCATTTTGCAGATCCGGAACGATTATTTCATAGGGCAACACTTTATAATCAATCAGTTTGCCAACAAAATAATTTTTGCTGGAATTATATAGATTTCCTTCCAGCTGCAATTGCTTTGCAAAGTTTTCATTGACATCCTCTGTCTCAAAGGTGTACTGGATGGTTTGTTTGCTGATTTTATTAACATCTTTTGTGGTCAGAAATGTGATAGCATAATAACCGATGGCTATTATCACCAGAATAATAATAACATCAACAATGCTTATTTTTTCAAATACCATTCCTTTTTTGTTGATCAGTTTCATAATTCCTCCATATATAAGGTTTCGATTCCGTTTATCATTTCTTCAATTGAGAACTTATCAATTACTCTTTGTCTACCGGACTCTCCCATATTTCTTCTGAGCGTGCTGTCTTTCAGAAGTCTTACCAAATATTCAGTAAATAAATCATAGTCCTTATAATCGACAAGAAATCCGGTCTTTCCATTTTCAATCACTTCATTGATTCCCGGTATATCAAAGGCTACGACTGGTTTTTTATACATCATCGCCTCCAGCGTAGCATATGAAAGTGCTTCTGAGTCAGAGGTGTTTACAATTATATCAGAGGTTTCATAAATCTGCCCAATACTATCGACATGACCGCTAAATGTGATCGGCAAACCATAATCCGATACAAGCTTTTTGAGTGTTGGTTCCAGTGAGCCCGATCCTACAAATTTTATCTCAAAATTCTCCCTATGGCATTCGGTTAGTCGTCTTGTGATCTCAATCATATGCCTATGTCCTTTGATTGGTTCAAGTCTGCCTACAAGTGTAATTATTGGTATTAGACGTGTTTCAGTGTCAAAAGTTTCGATAATTCTGATGCCATTATATATCATTCTGATATTAGTTTCCTTAATTCCCTCTTCAATAAGATTAAGCTTCACTGATTTTGAAATGGCGATTACGTTTGCACGCAACATCTTATTTAAAATTATTTTTAATTGTCTTTTCCATCCAATGTTGTTGTCGCTTAAAGTATGCTTGGTGTATACAATGTTCTTTACCCCTAAAATCTGTGCTGCCAGTCTACCGGAAAGAGAGCCATGTGTATGGACAACACATGGTTTGATTCTCTTCATAATCTTGTAAAGATTGATCATTCCTTTTAGAGAAAATGATTTTTCATTTATAGCTCGGCAGTACTCTACTTTGGAGTTTCCCATCATATCTCTTAAAACACTGTCAAAAGGCATAATAATAATAGGTTCAAAGATCTCTCTGTCAATTTCTTCCACTATACTCTTAAGATATTGACCTGCCCCGCCAAAATTCGTATCTGATATAATTTCTATAACCTTTATCCTATTTTTCATCATTCGTTTGTCCTTTTGCTATATTAGATACGATAAAACCAAGGGCTACCATTAAAAAATAAAAAAACAAAATATCATAATTGTGCCAGATATGATCGACCATCCCCTGCAATGTGCAGCCCATAACACCTGCAAAAGCTGCAAATGCATAATAACTCCAGGTGCTATCTATCTTTTGAGAGCTGAATATCTCTCTAATCCAGACAAACATCATATAGATCCATGCCAGCAACCCCATAAACCCCAATTCTATCCATATCATCAGTATGGTATTATGAGCATGAAATGATTTTGCTGATGTGTAGGCATATGCATTGTACAGCACCTTGAAATTACCCAATCCAACTCCAGTAAACACATGCTCTTTTAACATATCATAAGATGCCATATAGATCGATACGCGATAGGAAGTAGATGTATCCCCTCCTTGGAATATTGTCAATATCCTTTCAATTATGGATGATGGTAATATCAATGGGCTTACCAAAAGCATCAAAACCAGTAGCGGAAGGTATTTTCTGTCCTTGAAAACAACGATCAGCACCATAACAATTAAGAGAGCAAGCATAGAGCCTCTTGAAAACGTCAATAACACATTAAACATCCCCAACAGAAAGGTGATCCCATAAACAATCCTAATTATCTTATTTCTATTCAAGTTAAGCCCTGCAAACACAATCGGTAAAGTCAACGTGAGGAACTCCCCAAATACATTGGGATTGCCAAAAACGCTGTATATTCTAATGACATTTCCTGTTAATGACTCGTCCAGCCATGAGGGGTCCACAGGAGCACCAGCATAAACTTGATACAATCCATACAGCGAAACTGCCAGAACGGTTGAAGCAATCATATGTATCAGAATCATTGCATTCTTATCATCATTTATGGTGACCGTAATAAAAGCGGTAAAAAGCAAAATGCTGGTATAGGTAATGAAAATAAGTACACCATCACTTCTGATATCATTAAAAAAAAGACTTAATAACAAATAAGCTAAAAAAATCAGAGTTGTAAAAACAATCAACCTGGATTTTTTGCGAAAGTTTTGATGAATAGTAGCATTGATCAGCATTAGAGCACATAATCCGGTCGAAAATATAATCCCGATAGCTGTAGGTGTGAATGGGTAAAGAAAAACATTCAGAAATATCAAAGGAAATAAAACACTTTTATCAGAAAAAATCGTCAGAAATCTGCTCCCCGCCAGAAAGTTTCTAATAAAAGATTTAGATGCTTCTGATTTGAAGCTAAATAATTTTCTGTTTTCAAGACTGTTTTTTAATTGATCATTGGAAGATAACCAACCTACAATTACACTGTTAATCATAAGGCTGCCGATGGTAGAAAACATCATCCCAAATGATTTATACAACAGACTTTGTCTATACAGGTTGAGTATATGTTTCAATACCCGCTTCCCCTTACTGTAGAAGACTGATTCCATCCTGTTACTCCTCGTTTAATCCTTTCTGTGAATGAATAATATTTAAAAACTCATCATCATTGAACAGATTTTTTCTGATAATGATATCTGATACCATCAGATCAGTTTTGTATTTTCCAATCCGGTTTGCCAGTTCAGTGGTAATAATTACTTCTTCCAACGTTTCAATGTCAAATAGAATACCTCTTGCATTATCAAAATAATAGTTATCAAAATAAATAGACCCATCTCGCTTAACTGCGTAGTTGCCTTTTTCTCTCAATAATGAATTGCCAAGTATGAGTGGATAATCCAAGCCCAGGATGTCCACAATGGTGGGTAGAATATCAATCTGTCCCCCAACCTTATTGATATTCCCTTGAAGCTTTTTATCCGGTAAAGCTATTATTAGAGGCACTTTTTGTATTTTCGCCCATTCCACAGGGTGGTCTCCAAAGGTAAGCAAGTCCTGAAGAACAGCTTTCTGGTCCAGATAGAGACCTGAATGATCCCCAAAAATTACTACGATTGTGTTATCTAAAATGTTTTCATCAGCCAGACGCTCAAATAAGTCTTCAATAGCCTGATCAACATAGTTGATTCCTTTCAGATAATTTCCAACCTGTGTGTTATCAAATGGTGACACATTCATAGGAAACTCGCTGAATGCATCAAAGGGATGATGGCTGGACAAAGTAATCAGCAGACTGTAAAATGGCTGATGGCTAAGAGACTTGTCAATGGACTGTCTAAAAAAAGACTCATCACTGATGGACCAACCAAGTGTTTCATCAATGTCAAAATCCTCTTTACTGACAAATTGATAGAAACCAAGATTATTGTATACGGCTTGTCGGTTCCAGAAGCTGGCCTCATAACCATGAAAAGCTAGGCTTGTATAACCTCTTTCGTTTAACAAATCACTTAGAGATAGCCACTGATTAGTTGGATACAAGTAGTTGACAGATCCAGTCGGTGTGGGATGTAAACCCACATTCAACAGAAATTCGGTATCTGCTGTATTTCCGCCCGCAACTTGATGATATATCTGACTAAAGTATAGATTCTCTGATTTTAAGCCGTTGAGAAAAGGCGTCACTTCTTGACCGTTAATCTCCAGATCAATCACAAATTCCTGTAATGCTTCAACCTGTAAGACTAGAAGATTTTTCTTTTCGGAATAGAGATTGAAGGTTTCTGTCTGTCTCGGGTTATCATTGAGATACTCCATAATGATTTTCTTTTCTGACTCATTCATCGAAAGGCTGGTTAAAAACTTGTTTCTGGTGAAATCAATTATATCATAACCATGGAAATAAAAAACTCCAAGATCCTTAGCAATATTTTTTCTTTCATAATTATGCAACGTTCTGTCTATGTCTTTGGCTTGAGTGTGAAACAAAGTAATGGACATCAGAAGAATCACCAGATAGATAGCATTTTTACGACGGGTATTCTTTTCGAACAAATATTTTCTGAAATAAAAGACATACCCAAATATAATCGGTAAGTCAACAAAATAAACCATATCTTTCCATTTAAAAAGGGTATTGGCACTATCTTGTATGTCGTTGACGAAACTTAACTGATAGACGATTGGAATGGTTAACGGTATTCCATAATACCTGCCATACAATGTATCTAATAGCAACAGTGCTGAGATTATAATGTCGAATACAATAAAAAAATAAATGGCCTTCTTCTGAAAGATCAAAGCAATCGTTATTACTACCGTCACTGTACTGAAAAGAAGAAGCCTATGGATAAGCATATTATCTTGAAAGGGTACCTGGGATAAACCTATTGTATACTGAAAATAGAACACTTTTACAAAAAAAGAAAGGATTATTCCCAAAACAAATGCTTGCGATATTATAGCATGTCTATTGAAGTATTTTTTCATCTGATTCCCTCTCAAAATTGCTGTGCGTTGTCTTAGTTGATATCATGTCATTATACCAAAAGAACAACTTTGTTTCTATAAATATATATAAAAATATTGCTTAATGCTCTTTCCTACTTTAAAATATAGAAGAATACAAAAAGGAGAGGTGATCCAGTGAACAATAAAAAGATCTTAATACTGCTTCTAATATTGGCTATTTCATTGATAGGCCCTAGACTATTAACTACTGAAGCAACAATCAACAACAACGATCCTTTGATTTCCCTGAGCTATCTGAATCAAGTAATCGATGCGTTGAAGGAAGCTCTCAATCTAAAAAATCAACAACAGGATGATTCTATATCAACAATCTCAACCCAGCTCAGTGAGTTATCTTCTGTTTCAGGAAATGTGCTTGAGGTATTGGAATTATATGCCGATTCAACTTTATTAAACAATGCAGGAAAAACTATCGTAAGTGAAGGTCAGAGCAAGGTATTGGTAGGAACTAGAATCATAGCGGACGCGGGAACAGAAATAATCCTTCGATACTCCAATGGATCCACTACTGCCATCGCCAGCTATCTTGGTGGCCTATCAGATGTTACTGGGGGCTATGATATTCAACACGGCAAAGATATTCCTGCAAACCATCTATTGATTATCCCGAGATCAGATGGTCGAGGTGTAACAATTACCAACAATTCAATATTTATGATTCGCGGTTCGTATAAAGTCGAGTAAAAAGAATTGATCTTTTGATTTATTCTTTTTTAGTGCATGTTTTGATAGCATATGGCAGATATTCGATTAAATTTGATGCAATCATTCCATATTCACCATATTCTGCTTTAGCCAAATCTCCCGCCAATCCATGGATAAAGACCCCAAGCTTCGCTGCTAAATAGGGGTCGTATCCCTGACTCACTAATGCTCCAATTATACCTGTCAGAACATCCCCACTTCCTGCCGTTGCCATACCTGGATTTCCTGTTGTATTAACATAAAGTTCCTCCCCATTTGACACAATGGTTTTATGCCCTTTAAGGACTGTAATCACCCCATATTGTTTAGAAAAATCCATGGCGATATTGATTCTGTCCCGCTCAACTGCTTCTGGGCTTAAGTTCATGAGTCTTGCCATTTCTATGGTGTGCGGTGTAATGATTGTCACTGCCTGCCTGTTTTTCAGGATTTCGACCGATCCGTTGATACAATTCAAACCATCAGCATCAAGAACGATTGGCTTGTCGAAAAGACTTAGAATTGATATTACCATTTTCTTCGTCTGAAGACTGGTTCCTATCCCCGTTCCTAAACACATGACATCATATTTTTCCGAATATTTCATGATTTTGTCAAGATCATCATACACCAGATATTCCTGACTTTCAGACAATTTTTCGATGATGACTTCATTGAGTTTTATGCTCAGTATTTCATAAATTGAAATAGGTGGAATCAGATATACAAGGCCGGTTCCGGATTTCAAGGCAGCAAGACCTGCAAGATATACAGATCCCGACATACCTTCTTTGCCTCCAACTACACCCAGCTTTCCATAATCACCTTTATGCGTATCAGCTTCCCTTGCCGGTAACAGAAAAAGTCCGATACCCGACGGAATTATGCTTTCATTTAGCTTTGCTATTGCGATTGATAGAGCGTAATCTTCAATATGCGTAATGGAAATATCAATGCTGACGATTCCATTTTCTTTACTCAGATTTAAGGCTCTGCCTCCTAATACAACATACGGCCTTCCCAATTCATTTCTATGTATCTCTATGTCATGCCATGAAAACCCGGCGATACCAGTGCCAATACACTTGCTCACAGCCTCTTTAGCGCAAAAGATACCTGCAGCTGTGGTTGCTTTGTATTTTCTTTCTTCGAGATAGGCAATCTCATTATCTGAAAAAATCTTTCTGACGAACGATTTGTTCTTGATCAATCTCTCGATTCGTTTCACTTCAACTATATCTATGCCGCTATTTATCATATCATCACCCACTTGATTATATAATCTCTATTAAAAAAAGTAAACATTCAATTGACATAGCTAATCTTCTGTATAATAATATATGGTAGCAAATTGAAGAGGTGCGGTAATGAAAAATGTATACTTGATTAATCATCCATTAATACAACACAAACTAACTATGCTTAGAGATAAGAATACTTCCTCCAAAGACTTCCGATCCCTTGTCAATGAAGTTTCAATGCTTATGGCATATGAAGTCACTAGAAGTCTACCGGTGGAAGACGTAGATGTGGAGACTCCCATTTGCAAAACAAAAGGTAAAGCTCTACATGGACTTGATGTGGCAATAGTCCCCATCATGAGAGCTGGAATGGGAATGGTGGAGGGTATGCTGACCCTCATACCCAATGCCAAAGTCGGACACATTGGTATTTACAGAAATGAAGAGACGATCCAGCCTGTTGAGTATTACTGCAAACTACCTGCTGATATTGCCAACAGATTGGTGATTGTAACAGACCCAATGCTAGCTACCGGTGGATCTCTGAGAGATGCTATAACAATTCTCAAAAAAAGAGGTGCCATGCGGATTAAAGTGATGACTCTGGTCTCAACCGAGATTGGAATTACCGAGGTCCACAAGTATCATCCTGAAACCGAAATATACACAGTTTCAATTGATGAAGGCCTCAACGATAAGTCTTATATCGTTCCGGGTTTAGGTGATGCGGGAGACAGACTTTTTGGAACAAAATAGCAGAGTTATATTGATTTATTTTTATATATTTTTTTGTATTTATAGCTAAAATTGATCATAATGTTAAACAAATATTGAGTAGGTGATTAAGTGTTTATAAAAGATAAGTTTATCAAAAAAAACAAAGTTATTTCTCTGGAGATTTTCCCACCAAATAACAATATGACGCTAAAACAGATTCTGGATGTTATAGATGAGCTATCTATTTTCAGACCTGATTACATCTCGGTGACTTATGGTGCTTCAGGGAATGCAAACAATAACTACACCGTCGATATCGCAGAATATATCAAAGAAAAATATACCATCGAAGCTATGCCGCATCTGACATGTATAGGCTCAAACAAAGAGAAGATCAATGAGATTCTCAAACTAATGATCAAAAAAAATTTAAAAAACGTTTTAGCCTTAAGAGGTGACCTGCCTAAAGATATTCTATCAGATAGTACCAATGGGACGGATTACAGCTACGCTTCAGATCTGATTGGCCATATCAGAGGTTCGGAGTTACCCATTTCTGTGGCAGCAGCCTGCTATCCGGAAGGCCATATTGAAGCTTCCTCTTTAAATGCGGATATCAAAAATCTTAAGATCAAAGTTGATAGAGGTGTGGACTTTCTCATTACCCAATTATTTTTTGACAATAATCGATTCTATGATTTTAAAGACAAAATTGTCAAGAATAACATCAATACACCAATTACAATTGGTATCATGCCGGTCACCAATGTCAAGCAGATTAGACGGATCATCGCTTTGAGCGGAGCGTCGATTCCGCTAAAACTTAAAACATTGCTTGATCAATATGAAAATGACAATAAAGGTATGTTCCAAGCGGGCATCGATTATGCCTGTCAACAGATGGATGATCTGAATCACTTGGATGTCAATGGCTTTCATCTCTATGTTATGAACAAACCTGAAATAGCAAGAATGATTTATAAAAATATGAACTGGTAGGTTATTATGATTTCATTTGCTGAATTTTCTAAAAAAAATATAGTGCTCTTTGATGGCGCAATAGGTACAGAAATCCAGAAAAAAATCCCTAATACGGGTCTGCATCCGGAAGTATTGAACCTGACCGAACCTGAATTAATAAGATCTATCCACAAGGATTACAGTGAGGCCGGTGCACACGTGCTGAGTACCAATACATTCGGAGCAAATGATTACAAATTGAAGAATTCTGGATTCAGTATCGAGAAAATCATATCTAGCGGTGTTGGATTGACTAAAGAATTTCAAGGTTGCTACAGCGCACTGGACCTTGGTCCGACAGGTGTGCTCATAAACAACAATACTGAATATCATTTCGAGTACTTCTATAATTTATTCAAAAAGCAAGTAATTGTTGGAGAAAATTCCGGTTGTGATTTGATTCTTATAGAAACCATGACAGATATTTATGAAGCCAAAGCAGCTATTCTTGCTGCCAAAGAAAATACCAAGTTACCAATTATCTGCAGTATGACACTACAAAAAAACGGAAGGACTCTGACTGGTAGCGATGTGCTGACAATAGTATCCGTGTTGGAATCCCTGGGTGTTGATGCCATTGGTTTGAACTGTTCATTCGGCCCTGCTGAAATGCGTCCCTTTATTGAAGAGATGGTCAAATACTCGTCCTCTAACCTTCTGATCCAACCCAATGCAGGGCTACCAAAAATAATCAATGGAGCAACCTATTTTGACTTAACTCCCGATGCATTTACAAAACAACTAATGAAGATTAGGGATCTTGGTGTGAACATGCTTGGAGGCTGTTGTGGTACAACACCTCAACACATCGCCACTTTAAGAGCATCCCTATCTGATATCAAACCAAAGGTTGTCAATGAAAAAAACTACACCTTTGTATCATCGTCCACCAAAACAGTTATCATAGACAATATAAAAATAATAGGTGAGCGTATTAATCCGACTGGGAAGAAAGCACTTAAAGAAGCGATAATAAGCGAAGACATGGATTATATCGTCAGTCTTGCATTAGCGCAAGAAATCGAGGGGGCTGATATACTGGATGTAAATGCAGGTGTTCCGGGTATTGATGAATCGAAGGCGATGCAAAACATGATTAGAGAAATAACCAAAAGCTCCTCCTTACCTATCCAAATAGACAGTTCCGATTCTAGGGTGATTGAAAACGCTCTAAGATCTTACAATGGCAAAGCGCTGGTCAATTCTGTCAATGGTAAGCAGGATTCTCTCAATAAGGTCTTGCCGCTCATACAAAAATATGGTGGCTGTATCATTGGTTTAACAATGGATGACAAAGGAATCCCATCCGAAAGTACGGAAAGATTTAAGATTGCCTCTAAAATTGTCGATCAGGCAGGGGAACTGGGCATCAAACGGAAGAATATCATAATTGATTGTCTGACACTGACAGCCTCTGCGCAGCAAAAAGATGTATTTGAAACATTATATGCAATCAGGGATGTAAAAGAAAAATTAGGTGTCAAGACCTGCCTTGGAGTAAGCAATGTATCCTTCGGTCTTCCTCAACGCGACACCCTTACCTCAACATTTTTAATAAGCGCTCTGACTATGGGACTGGATGTTCCAATTATGAATACATTATCTGAAAAATCCATGGATGCAATCAGAGCATTTAGAGTGCTAAAAGGAATCGATAAGGATTCTGAACAATATATAGACCATTTCAGAGGTACTACAGCTACAGGAATAAAAGAAACCTCTTCTGAGAAGAAAAAAGCTGAAGAAGCCAGTCTGTCTGACTGCATTGTTAAAGCTAGAAAAAATGAAGCTATAATGCTGACCAAAAAGTTGTTAGAGACCATGTCCAAGCTAGAGATAATAAATCTTTATATTGCACCTGCTTTAGATCTTGTCGGTGATAAATATGAAAAAGGAGATATCTTTTTACCTCAGTTATTGAATTCTGCAGAAACAGTTCAAGGTGTGTTCGAAGTCATAAAAAATAGTGCAACTCATGAATCTACTGCTGATAAAAATAAAAAAATTATTCTAGCAACGGTTGAGGGAGATGTTCATGATATAGGAAAAAATATTGTTAAGATGTTGTTGGAAAACTACGGCTTTTACGTCATTGACCTTGGCAAGAATGTGAATGCAGATGTGATAGTTGACTGCGCCAAAGCAGAAGATGTGAGGTTAATCGGATTAAGCGCTCTGATGACAACCACCGTAGCCAATATGAAAAAAACAATAGAGGTATTAAAATCCAATTTTCCAGATGTCACTATAATGGTAGGAGGTGCAGTCTTAAATGACGACTACGCCAGGAATATTGGTTCAAACCATTATGGAAAGGATGCTATGGAGGCTGTCTCTATTGCAAAAAAATACTTCGCAGAAAAAGAAATCAGAAAAAACGAGGCTTAACGCCTCTTTTTTAGTTAAACTCATAATATATCGCTTCTATTGCCTTTTCTAAATCTGTGTCACTGACACCAATGATTATATTGATTTCACTTGAGCCCTGATCAATGACTCTTATATTGACGCCAGCCCGGCCTAGAGCACCGAACACTCTACCTGAAACACCAATTGTGAAAGCCATGTTCTGTCCCACTACCGCTATCATAGCTATATTCCTATATACATTGATACTGTCCGGCGAGCAAGTTCTTTCAATCTCACTTAGTACTTTCTCCAGCTTTCCATCCAACTTTTGACTATCCAAGACAATCGAAACGGTATCAATGCCGCTGGGAATATTTTCAAATGTTACATCGTACATCTCCAATGCTGATAGGATTCTCCTGACATAACCCACCTCAGAATTCATATAGAATTTTTGCAGGGCTACAATCGTAAAATCTTTTCTCCCTGCAATTCCAGTTATAGTCAGATTGTCATTTCCTTTTTCTCTTTCATTTGCAATGATGGTACCAGGATCATCGGGGTAGTTTGTATTTCTGATATTAATGGGAATATTGGCGCTTCTAACCGGGTAAATCGCCTCATCATGGAGCACAGAAGCCCCCATGTATGCAAGTTCTCTCAGTTCTCTATAGGTTATATGTCTGATTTTTTTCGGATTCTTGATAATTCTGGGATCCGCCATCAAAAATCCTGAAACATCAGTCCAGTTCTCATAGATACTCGAATCCATGCAGCTCGCCACCAGGGAACCAGTAATATCTGATCCACCCCTTGAAAACGTTTTAATATCACCTAAGGCGCTGGTGCCATAAAAGCCGGGGATAACTGCATATGGGATATCTTTCAGTCTTTCATTCATTATACGTTTGGTTTTTTCATAATCCAAAGATCCATCCATTTTAAAAAAAATAATATCTTTAGCGTCTACAAATTCATAATCGAGATAGTCCGCCAGTATGATAGCATTAAGGTATTCTCCCCTGCTTGCAAGATAATCCAGAGATATTCCTTTGTTCAATTTGCTCTTGATGCCGCTCAGATAAAGGTCAATATCCACATTTTTGCTTAGTTCAGCTGCTATACTTCTGAATCTATCTTCTATCATCTTAAATACCTGGTCAAATGGAACAGAATAAGTTAGATGAGCATGACATAAATATAGCAAATCTGTCACCTTATTATCGCCTTCGTGTCTCTTCCCAGGAGCTGACACAACAATATATCGTCTTTCCTTATCTGATCTGATGATTTCAGCTGCTTTTCTCAGCTGCTCTCCACTGGAGGTTGAAGTACCTCCAAACTTAGCTACTTTTAACATTTTGTCTCCTTTCTACGCACGTGTGTCTACAGTAAATAAACTCATAGCATATACTATACATCAAAGGTTAAAAAAAATAAACCTTTTTATTTCAAATTTCATATATGAAAAAGCCATGCGTAAAACTCATGACAAAAATCACTGATTCTTACCCAGATGTATTACTGCTATCCCTTCCGCTTTAATAGTATGCTTAATTAACCACAGCCTCTTTAATATAATATTAATTCCTGATTTCTCCAATCCATTTGGATGCCTTTTCAACGATCCCTGCATGGTCCAAACCATATTTTTCTGTCAATTCCTCTACACTGCCATGCTCGATAAACTGATCCGGTAGACTTAGAATTCTCAAATCAACATCATTTGGTATTAAATCATTTAGAATCCTTCCTACAGAACCATATTTCACAGTTTCATCAACAAATAGGATTCTTTTACTCTTGCTTGATTCTGATCTAATCAGGTCAGAATCCAATGGCTTAATAGCCTTAAGATTGATAACCCCAGCACTGATGCCTTTTCTATCCAGCTCCAAAGCTGCCTGATAAACTTCACTAATCAGTCGTCCATAGGTAACCAGTGTAATATCATCTCCTGATCTAAGAAGCTTTGGGTCTAATAGATTTTCGCTATGGTTTGTACCGATTTTTTCAGCTGAACCTCTTGGATATCTGATGACGATTGGTCCTTTTCCACTAAATACAGACCATTCCAGCATTTTTTCCAAATCATCAAAGTCAGAAGGTGTCAGGATCATAAGGTTTGGAATTTGATATAGAAACCCGGAGTCAAACACACCCTGATGGGTCTCCCCATCTCTACCAACCAGCCCAGCCCTATCTACACATAGAATGACGTGTAAATTCTGCAAAGCCACATCGTGGACCAATTGATCATATGCCCTTTGCAAAAAAGTTGAATATAACGGGAAAATTGGTATCAGACCACCTGATGCCATTCCAGCTGATAGCGTGACTCCATGTTGTTCTGCTATACCAACATCGAAAAACCTTTCGGGAAATTTCTCCGCAAACGCTTCAAGACCGGTACCACTTTTCATGCCTGCCGTTATTGCCACAATATTATTGTTCCTTGTTGCCATTTCAACCATTTTCTTTCCAAATACATCCGAGAAAGACACAACATCCCCTCCGACCAAATCACCTGTTTCCTTATCATATTTTCCTACACCATGGAAAATATCAGGTTTTTGCTCAGCGGGTTTATAGCCCTTCCCCTTTTTGGTGTGCACATGCAGTACAATAGGTACCTTTGTATCCTTTACTCTCTCTAATATACTAATCAAATCTTCTATGTCATGTCCATCTACCGGCCCAATATATCTGAATCCAAGCTCCTCAAAAAGCATACCTCCATTAACGAAGAACAATTTGAATGATTCCTTGATTTTTCTGATAAATTTTATGGTATATTTTCCAACAATCGGTATTTTCCCAAGGAAAGTCTCTATTCCTTTTTTTAATGAGTAATAGGTTGTCCCTGTTCTCAGTCTGGATAGACTCGTGGAGATGCTTCCGACATTTTTAGAGATGGACATCTCGTTGTCATTAAGGATTACAATCAGATTGCTTTTCTTCCTACCGGCATCATTCATAGCTTCCAGTGCCATTCCACCGGATAAGGCTCCATCTCCTATCAGAGAGATTACATTGAAATCCTCTCCCTTCAAATCTCTGGCATTGACCAATCCTAGAGCGGCAGATATTGAAGTGCTGCTATGGCCAGTCTCAAAAATGTCATGCTCGCTTTCAGATTTTTTAGGAAATCCACTCAAACCTTCAAATTGACGCAGTGTGCTGAATTGATTTTTCCGTCCGGTTAATATCTTGTGAACATAGCTCTGATGTCCCACATCAAAAATGATTTTATCCTTTGGTGAGTCAAAAACGTAATGTATTGCAATAGTGAGTTCAACAACACCTAGATTAGAAGCCAAATGACCTCCTGTATTGGAGATTGTGTCAATTAAAAAATATCTGATGTCTTCAGCCAATTCTTCAAGCTCTTTTGTATTTAATTTTTTCATATCATCAATACTATTAACTCTGTCTAATATTTTGTACATGGTTTATCCCTTTCAATTTCATTTAACCATTATATCATATTTAGTTTTTTTTTTACAAAGATTAATCATTTTTAAATTTTAATTTAATATTTGCAAATTTATACATTACTTTGTTTCATAATTATATTTTATACGAACATTATTTTATTTTATATAATTTTTCTTCGTATATATGTATCAAAACGATTATGTTGAATTTGTTTGAAAACGTTATTTTATCTGTCTTTTAAGTTTTTTTAAAATAAAAACGTTTTCTTGAAATATTGTAAAATTTTTCGCTTTACAAACCAAATGGCGAATGTTAGAATAATTTCATTATTAAATAAATGTTATAAGATTTGTATAATTATTTATTCCCGGTAATTTTGAATCTTATCGTTTAATAAGAAAGGAGGATAACAAAAAGGAAGCGGCAAAACAAAATATATCTAAGAGGTGGAGAATATGGATTATGGTTTTGCTATTGACACAATATGGGTTTTAGTCGCAACGGCTTTAGTTTTCTTTATGCAAGCAGGTTTTGCTATGGTAGAGACAGGGTTTACCAGAGCCAAAAATGCAGGAAACATCATTATGAAAAATCTGATGGATTTCTCCGTTGGTTCATTGGTATACTGGTTCGTCGGTTTTGGAATCATGTTCGGAAGTGATATAGGTGGTTTAATCGGTTCGATAGATATTATGTCAACTGGATCGTATGAATATCTTGGGTTAACAGTGCCTCTATCCGTTTTTTTAGTATTCCAAACCGTTTTCTGTGCCACAGCCGCCACCATCGTATCGGGAGCTATGGCCGAAAGAACAAAGTTTAAATCCTATTTGATTTACAGTTTTTTTGTCTGTTTGATTATCTATCCAATCGCTGGTCATTGGATCTGGGGTGGTGGATGGTTGTCCAGGCTTGGATTCCACGATTTCGCAGGTTCTACAGCTGTTCACTCAGTCGGAGGATGGGCTGCTTTGGTAGGGGCCTCTGTTTTAGGGCCACGCTTAGGCAAGTACAACAAAAATGGCACACCTAACGCAATACCCGGGCATAGCTTGACACTTGGTGCATTGGGAGTCTTCATTCTTTGGTTTGGATGGTTTGGGTTCAATCCAGGATCGACATTGTCAGGGATGGCTAGTCAGGAAATGGGTCACATATTCATGACCACAAATCTGTCAGCAGCCTCTGGAGCTCTTTTCACAATGCTATTGACCTGGTACCGATATGGTAAGCCGGATGTCAGTATGACATTGAATGGAGCTCTAGGTGGATTGGTTGCAGTCACAGCAGGGTGTGATATTGTCAGTTTTGGCGGGGCAGTTTTGATAGGCATTTTGGCCAGTCTAGTTGTTCTTTTTGGGATTGAGTTTGTGGACAGGAAGTTGAAAATTGATGATCCTGTTGGTGCTATAGGTGTTCATGGATTATGTGGAGCTTTTGGTACGTTTAGTGTTGGGCTATTAGCAACTGATGGTGGATTGCTATACGGAGGAGGTACTTCCCTTCTGATGATTCAAGCATTGGGTGTGCTGGCAGTCGCAGCTTGGACACTGTCAACCACCTATGTTCTATTCAAAGCAATAGACTTGACAGTTGGTCTAAGAGTTTCTGAGGATGAAGAAACCACCGGGCTTGACATTGAAGAACACGGCATTGAGAGCTACGCTGACTTCGCTCCTAGAGTGCTCTACATCAAATAAGGAGGATCATCATGTCTGAAATCTATACAAAAATCGAAATAATCACAAGACCAAGCAAACTTGAAGAGTTAAAAGACGCCTTAATGGATATTGGCGTTGAGGGAATGACTGTTTCAAATGTGCTTGGTTCCGGTAAACAAAAAGGCCATACCACAAAATACAGAGGTGCAGATTACACAGCTTTGCTGCTTCCAAAAATAAAAATTGAGGTTGTTGTATGTAAAACACCTGTGGAAAAAGTGGTTGAAACGGCTCAATCTATTTGTAGAACCGGTAAGATTGGTGACGGGAAAATATTCATTTATCGTGTTGACAATATCTATCGTATCAGAACGGGAGAATCCGGATCTGAAGCAATCAATTAAAAAAGATGGCCTCCCTTAAGGGGCCATCTTTTTATTGAGATATATATTACATCATACCTGGCATGCCACCTGGCATTCCGCCTGGCATTCCACCTATAGAATCTTTGTCTTTTGGTTCCTCAACCACAGCGGCTTCAGTTGTTAATACCATAGCAGCAACTGATGCAGCATTCTGTAGAGCACTTCTAGTTACCTTGGCAGGATCAACAATACCTGCATGCATCATGTTAACATATTTACCACTCAATACATCAAACCCGTCTCCTACTGTGCCATTTTTGACCTTATCGACGATTACTGAGCCCTCCAGACCGGCATTGATCGCAATTTGTCTCAATGGCTCTTCCAATGCTCTCATGATAATCAATGCACCGGTTCTCGCATCACCTTCCAATGAGTCTGCAACTTGTTCTACTGCTTTTATAGTGTTTACCAATGCAACACCCCCACCAGGAACAATTCCTTCTTCTACTGCGGCACGTGTTGCATTCAATGCATCTTCGATTCTCAGTTTCTTTTCTTTCATTTCTGTTTCAGTAGCTGCACCAACATTGATAACAGCAACGCCACCGGAAAGCTTTGCCAATCTCTCCTGTAGTTTTTCTTTATCGAATTCTGAAGTTGACTCTTCGAGTTGCGCTTTAATCTGTCTTACTCTTTCTCCGATAGCCTCTGGCGTCCCTGCACCATCAACTATTGTTGTATTTTCTTTATCAACTTTAACAGTTTTTGCATTACCAAGCATTTCAAGTGTTGCTTCTTTAATGTCATATCCCAATTCTTCTGAAATAACTTCTCCACCTGTCAAAGTAGCGATATCTCTAAGCATTTCTTTTCTTCTGTCTCCAAAACCTGGTGCTTTTACAGCCACACAATTGAAAGTGCCTCTAAGTTTATTCACAACTAGTGTTGCAAGCGCTTCACCCTCAATATCCTCTGCAATGATCAACAATGGTTTGCCTTGTTGAACGATTTTTTCAAGGACAGGCAATATTTCCTGAATGTTTGTAATTTTTTTATCGGTGATTAAAATGTAAGCATCGTCAAGTGTAGCTTCCATTTTCTCCGCATCAGACACCATGTATGGAGATAAGTATCCTCTATCAAACTGCATACCTTCAACCACTTCAAGATCAGTATCCATCGTTCTGGATTCTTCAACCGTGATAACGCCTTCTCTACCCACTTTGTCCATCGCTTCAGATATCAACTTGCCTATCAAAGTGTCAGTAGCTGAGATTGATGCTACTTGAGCTACATCTTCGCTGGTTTCAACTTTCTTCGATAATTGTTTCAATTCTTCTACCGCCGCACTTACTGCCAATTGAATACCTTGTTTCAGTATCATTGGGTTTGCTCCTGCGGCTACGTTTCTTAGACCTTCTCTTATAATTGCTTGTGCAAGTAATGTAGCTGTAGTCGTTCCATCTCCTGCCACATCATTTGTTTTTGTAGCGACTTCCTTAACCAATTGAGCTCCCAAATCTTCATATGGATCACTTAACTCTATCTCTCTGGCTATGGTTACGCCATCATTTGTAATTAAAGGACTTCCATATGATTTCTGCAATACAACATTTCTGCCTTTGGGTCCCAATGTTATTTTAATGGTGTCAGCAAGCTTATTGACACCTGCTTCCATCGCTCTTCTTGCTTCTTCATCAAATTTAATAATTTTTGCCATTTTTTACACCTCTCTCTTATTCAACTACTGCTAATATATCTTCTAATTTTAGGATAGTATATTCGTTGTTATCCATCTTGACTTCTGTACCGGCATATTTCGAAAAAATTACCTTGTCACCGATCTTGATATCATCTTTTTTCTTCTCATCAGCAAGTATACCTGCGCCTACAGCAAGAACCTCGGCCATCTGAGGTTTTTCCTTAGCCGAACCTGGCAATACTATTCCGCTCTGCGTTTTTTCTTCAGCTTCCAAAACTTTTATCACGACTCTGTTTCCTAATGGTTTGATATTCATATTTACCTCCTTAGTTTATCTTCTTCTGATTTTGTTAGCACTCACCTTCAATGAGTGCTAACATCAACTGTCAATATGATACTTCAATAGCTTAAAAGTTTCAAACACTAATATACTCTAAAAATTGACTTCTTGAGTAATATTTTTGGTATTATATCTTTTTATCTATCTATTACGCTATATTCCTCTTGATTTCTTCCATTTTCATATTTTTCTATTCTTAGAACCTATATTGTTTTCTTTAGCATAATAAAAAAGGTACTGTTGGGCAAAGCCTGAATAGTCGCCAAATTGTTGTTCCGCTAACCTTTTAATCTCATTATTGTTCCCTGAAATCGAAAAGAGCGCCCTCATAATTCTCTGAATCCATATATCAACAGGAAATGATTTGAAGTGAGCCATGGAAAACAGCATAACGCAATGGGATACCTTATCACCTACTCCATCAAGCTTTTTCAACTCATTGGATGCCTCCTCATACTCTAGATACTTAAGAGAATACAGCCATTCCCGATTTGCATTGATATACTCTGCAGCTCCGTGGATATATTTATCTCTATACCCCACCATGCAATCTCTTATATCGCTGATTTTCAGACTGGCTATAGTAAAATATTCAGGAAACGAATAATAATCCTTGCCTTGGTAATTTGTGATATAATCGCCGAATTTATTTGAAATTTCATTAACAATCTTCTTAATATGCTCTATGTTTTTATTGGTTGAAATGATAAAAGAGATAAGGCACTCCCATTCATCCTGCTTCAATATCCGCAACCCTTTACCATAATCGACAACTGGTTCCATACGTTTATCCCTAGCCAGTCTTTGTCTGATTTCAGAATAATCTCTCCCTAAGTCAAAATACTCAAACCAAATCTTTTCAAAATCCGCTCTGTTTGTGTTGCTGATAATCAGCGTATTATCGTTGAGCGCGACATTGATGACTCTGTTATGGGCCACACCCGTATAGCTGCCATCCAGTTGCTCTTCCCACCTAAAACACTGCCCACATTCAAAAACATGCTTAGGGATGAAATCAAATAATTCAGTTATCAATACTCGGTCTTCATGATAATATATTTTCATTTTCTAAATAATCTTAATTACATTTAATTGATTTCTTTTTTATTCTTATAATAATAAGCTAATGTATAGAGACTTTCATTCATATGAACATTTTCGATAGCAATGTTCTCAGAGACTTTGATATCTGTTGGAGCGAAATTCCAAATAGCTCGAATACCATTGGATATCAAAATATTGGCGACATTCTGGCTGACTTCCTTGGGTGTGCATATTACCCCTATGTCTACATGCACCTCTCTAAGATACTCTGGTAAATCATCAATATCCTTTATTTCAAGATCTCTAATTTTCAAACCCATCAGTTTTGGATTCTTGTCAAACAGAGCCTTCACTTCAAAGCCTTCTTCATAAAACCCTGCATAGTTGGCCACTGCTTGTCCTATGTTGCCTGCGCCAACGATTATGACTTGGTAGTTGTTGTTTATACCCATGATCTTGCCGATTTCATCTCTCAGATTTTTTGCATCATAGCCATATCCTTGTTGCCCGAATCCACCAAAGTTATTCAGATCCTGTCTAATTTGTGATGCTGTGAAACCTGTTAGTTTACTCAACTCATTTGAAGATACCCTATTAATTCCATTTTTCAACAAGTCACCTAGATATCGATAATATTTTGGTAATCTTCTTATGACAGCATCCGATATTTTCCCATTTTTTGTCATATTGTACACCTCCATCCTAAATAATATTTTAACAACCGTATGAGATTTATTCAATACAATTTATTATTATATCACATATTTTATATGTTTCCATAGATTATTTCGCATTTTTTTCAC
>LGGM01000008.1 GCA_001509345.1 Clostridiales bacterium 38_11 | reverse complement strand
TTTTTTTCACTTTACAACATGCGCTTCACTCAATATACTATACTAAGGTAACGAAGTAGTAGAAAATATCCAAATAGATAGATTGAGAGAAAGGAGAATAATCCAATCAGTTCTAAAAGAGGATAATTGGATTATGAGTGATTTAAATGATAGATATATCTTGCAACATGCTCAATAAATCTTTTGGCACGAATAAAATATTAGATGAGATTGATTTTACCATAAATGAACATGAGAAGGTAGCTTTAATTGGTCTAAACGGTTCAGGAAAAACGACATTGCTGAATATTCTGACTTCTGAGATGGAATTTGACAGTGGTGGTTTTTATTTGAACAATAACAAGAAAATCGGATATCTGAAGCAGTCTGACAGCAATAAAAACAACACGACCATTTATAATACGGTTCAGGAAGTTTTTTCAGACATCTTATCACTTGAACAAGAAATTAGAGCGCTAGAATCAAAAATGGCATTATATGCAACACAACCCGATAAGCTTGAAGTTTTGTTGGAAGCGTATTCTATAAAGAATGAGCATTTTGAGAAACTGGAAGGATATGGTTTTAAAAGCAAAATAAGAGGTGTACTGTTTGGACTAGGGTTCAATGAAGATGAGTTTTCTTTAGAGATGAATCAATTGAGTGGTGGTCAAAAAAGCAGAGTGATGTTGGCTAAGCTTCTTTTGTCATCCCCCGATATTCTGATGCTTGATGAGCCAACCAACCATTTGGACATTAGTTCTATAGAGTGGATAGAAAAATATATCAAAGATTTCAAGGGAACAGTCTTGTTGATTTCCCATGATAGATACTTTTTAGATAAGGTAACCAATAAAACACTTTTTTTAAGTGACAAAAAGATAAAAGTGTACAATGGCAATTACTCCTACTTCATCCGCAGATGGACAGAAGAAATTGAACTGAACAAGAAAAAATTCATACTGCAGGAAAAAGAAATTCAGAAACAAAAAGAAATCATTGCAAAATTTTTGGCAAATGGACGGGATAAAAAGGTTCGACAGGCAAAAAGCAGAGAAAAAATGCTCCAAAACATAACGCTATTGGATAACCCCGATGCAGATACCTTGAAAATAGCACTGAAATTCAATCCTACCATTCAAAGCGGCAATGATGTTTTAAGGATCTCCGATTTATCCAAATCTTATGAAAACAAAAAAATATTCAACAATGTTAATCTAAGCATGTTTAAAAATGACAAGGTCGGACTTGTTGGACCGAATGGCATTGGAAAAACAACACTTCTAAAAATCATAGCGGGAAACATCGAGGCCGACAGTGGTGAACTGATTTTTGGACACAATGTCAATATAGGTTATTTTGACCAGGAACTGTCTGATTTGAACATGGAGAATTCTGTACTCGATGAAATCTGGGATGAATATCCTCGGCTCAAAGTTCATGAGGTAAGAGGATATCTTGCCAAATTCATGTTTTATAGTGAGGATTTGTTCAAAAACATAAGCGACTTAAGTGGTGGCGAGAAAAATCGGGTATCTCTATTGAAGCTCATGTTGTCGAAAACAAATTTTCTACTGATGGATGAGCCGACGAATCATCTGGATATTGACTCTAAAAGCATCCTTGAAAATGCTATTAATGACTATTCGGGCACTGTTTTGATCATATCACATGACCGCTATTTTCTTAACCGTACGGTCAATAAAATATTGGAAATGACAAATGATGGTGTTGCCGAATATCTTGGTGACTATGATTATTACATCGAGAAAAAAAACAGCCTGTTGATAGATGATGATCATGATGATTCCATAACAAAAACAGAATTGAGAAACCTAACAAAAAAAGAGAGATTGAACACCAGGCGGAGACAAACGACCAGAAAAAATATCGAGGAACTGGAAATAGCCATATACAATACTGAAACCAACATTGAAGAGCTTGAGACCGAATTATGCACACCTAAAGTATACAATGACCATGTTCTATCATCAGAAATAAGCCTTCATCTGGAGAAACTAAAAAAAGAACTCGAAAATCTTTATCAAAATTGGGAAATACTGCATGAAAAAACAACCACATAAAGCGGTTGTTTTTTCATGAGCAAGTCTATAAGCCGAGTTCTGTTATTGATAGCTATCTATCTAGGCCTTCTGTTACCAAAAGGCTCATGCAACCTACCACGGGATACAGCGAGCAGCTGCTTTCACATCCCTACTTGGTCTTGCTTCGAATGGGGTTTACACAGCCGGCCAGTCACCTGGTCGCTGGTGAGCTCTTACCTCACCTTTTCATCCTTACCTTTTCAGGCGGTAATTTTCTGTTGCACTTTCCTTAAGGTCACCCTCACTGGCCATTAACCAGCATTCTGCTCTGTGAAGCTCGGACTTTCCTCATGTCTCCATGCAGCTATCCGACTTGCTCATAGAATTATAATATAAATCATTCTATATTACAATCGTTTTATCCAATGCATCTCTTATCTGATTTTTGCCTTGAATTCATTTACTTGGTATGGTATGAGTTCTATACCGCTGTATTCATCTGCTATAAGGCTGCTGAGATGGTCTATAAAGACTTTCTCCAACCCGTAGTGGGTTGGGTCCATCAATATAATACCGCCTTCGTATGCCGCTTGTGCGTCGTGATGCGTTATATCACCGGTAATATAAATATCAGCCTTCATATTGATAGCGTCCAATATAAAATCAGCGCCCGCCCCCCCACAAAAAGCAACTTTTTTAATTGTTTGCTTTGCATTTTCATTATAAAGGGTCACATATTCCAATTGGAACTTGTTTTTGAAGGTATCTATAAATGTATTCAATTCAACTTCTTTTTCCAAATCCCCGACTGAACCAAAACCGGATTCTTTAAAACTTTCGGCTTTTACTAAATGTCCCAAATTAACCAATCCTATTTTAGATCCTATGACCTGACCCATCCCAATGATTGATAAATCATAATTGGTGTGCAATGCAATTGAACTGATGTCATTAACAATCATCCTTTTGATAATATCTCCTTTGTAGGAAGTAATATTGACACGCTTCAATGGTGAAAAAATGAACGGATGGTGTGTGATAATCAGATCAGCATTGGTCTCAATCGCCTTATCCAATAATTTATCTGTAAGATCAATGCCTATGACTATTCTATTGATTGTTTTTTGATCATCTGCAATCTGTCTGCCTGAATTATCCCAATCCTTAGATATCTCGAAGGGAAATACCTGATTAAGATAGGTCATCAAATCATATAATTTCATACTCATGTATCAACTCCTGCAATAGATTTTTCTTGTGTCTAAGCATTTTCATTGTATCCATTTCAGCATGAGATGACTGTAAATTCCTGATAATATCATCGTTTATCCTTATTTTATTCTCAATGAAAGATCTAAGCAAGGGGTGTTTTTTTATAAATAGTGCTTTGCCAACCTCAAAAAAAATCTCGCCGTCAATATTTTCAATGTCCTTTCTTTTTTTAGCCTTAATAATCTCATAAAAGTGAAAGTCCTCTTTAGCCAGTCCTTCGTCTACCAATTCAAATCCATTATCAAACAGATAATGTCTAAGCTTATCTGAGGCGTTCATGGGTTGAAGGACCAATGTGTGGCGATTGTTAAATTCATTTTTCCTAAAATCAATAATCTCTCGAATTAGATATCCACCCATTCCTGCTATAATAATTGTGTCCACTTCCTTCAGATCAATTGGATGAAGTCCATCACCCAATCTGACATCAATTATGTCAGACAAAGATTTGGACTCAATGTAGCTTTTAGCTATTTTAAATGGTCCTTCATTCAAATCAGTTGCAATGACCTTTCTACAGATTCCCTCATTTATCAATATCTCCGGTACATAGGCGTGATCTGTTCCGATATCAGCAGCGACATGACAGCAATCGATCAGTTTTATAATTTCATCTATTCTATTACCCATAATTTCTCCATAATAAGAAGCAAAGATCCTTTAAAGGATCTCTATTCCAAGTAATCTTTCAGTTTTTTGCTTCTGCTGGGATGTCTTAATTTTCTCAATGCCTTGGCTTCAATTTGCCTTATTCTTTCTCTCGTAACGTCAAATTCTTTTCCAACCTCTTCAAGGGTTCTGGCTCTTCCATCATCCAATCCAAATCTCAATCTAAGCACCTTCTGTTCCCTATCTGTAAGAGTCTGCAATACCTCAACCAATTGTTCCTTGAGAAGAGTCGATGTTGCGGCATCCGCTGGTGCTTGAGCATCATCATCCGGTATGAAATCACCCAAATGGCTGTCTTCCTCCTCACCTATTGGTGTTTCAAGTGATACCGGTTCTTGCGCTATCTTCAGGATTTCTCTAACCTTTTCAGGCTCCATATCCATCTCCATTCCTATCTCTTCCGGCGTAGCATCCCTACCCAATTCTTGAAGCAGCTGTCTTTTCACCCTGATCAATTTATTGATCGTCTCTACCATATGGACTGGAATTCTGATGGTTCTGGCCTGGTCAGCGATAGCTCTGGTGATAGCTTGTCTTATCCACCAGGTCGCGTAGGTGCTGAATTTATATCCCTTTTTATAATCAAATTTTTCGACTGCTTTAATAAGACCCAGATTGCCTTCTTGGATAAGGTCTAGGAAAAGCATACCTCTTCCAACATATCTCTTGGCGATACTGACGACAAGTCTCAGATTGGCTTCCGCAAGTCTGTTCTTAGCCTCACCGTCCAGGTTTTCCATTCTTTTGGCCAGTTCCACTTCTTCATCTCCGGTCAATAACGGAACCTTTCCTATTTCTTTCAAATACATTCGAACCGGATCATCAACATTGACACCCTTGAGCAGAATTGAGTCAGATTCGCTTTTGATTCTGGTGAGCAAATCACTTTCGAGGTCCTTGTCTACAACATCATCCTCTTCATCATCTTCATTATCTGATTCAGTGATAATCAAATCATCCTGTAATCCCAATATTTCAATTTTGTTGTCTTCCAGAAACTTGTATATATCATCAATCTCCTCAGGGCTTATATCTATCTTCTCAAATGTATCTGCAATCATCTTATATTCTATAAATCCTTCTTTTCTACCTTTTTTTCTTAATGAATTTTTTAAATCTTCTAAGACATGCTTATCCTCATTCGTTTCTGGTAAGTCTTTGCTTTTAGCCATTGTGGTGCCCCCTTAATCTAAGTATTTCTTTGTCTATCTCAGATATTTGTTCTTTGAATTGAGTGTTTTCAGGTTCTGTGAGAAGCTTTGTCTTAATCTCGCTTTTAATCTTTATCAGCTGATCAGTCTTTATCTTTTTGATATAATCATCAACAACCTTTTTCAGCTCATCTTGAGTCAAATCCATTCGCTTGTATGTTCCCTGTTCATCGGTATGTTCTTTTGACAAATCATTCAGTATAGCATAAAACCTAGATCTGTTTTTTGTGCTATAGAAAACACTGGTATCGTATTTGTTTTTTATGTATTTTGTCATTTCATGATTATTTGTCAATATTTCAATTAAGTCCAATTCATAATCTGATGCATTCTGTCCTGCCATATCAAGCTTTTTGATACTATCGGGGGTTCTATTGAATGCCTTCCTCTGATTGTTCTTGAACTCCAATAGTATCGATTCTTTAGATATACCAAGCTTTTGTGATATCTTCTCAATGTACAGTTCTTTTTCAACAGCATTTTTCACGTGCTGCAAATATAGGTTGATTTCCTTGATGTATCCTAATTTGCCTTTGTCCTGCCTGGTATCATGTGTCAGGTTTAGATAATAATCCAAATAATCAAAGTATTCAAGCGCTTTGTTCAATCTGTCATTGAATCTCGCTCCACCATATTTTGTCACAAAATCATCGGGATCCATTTTTTCAGGGAATATGATTACTTTGCTGTTCAAATCATGTGATTTTAGAACATTGACAGCCTTGATGGCCGCTTTCAACCCGGCATTGTCAGAATCATAGGATATATAGAATTCTCTGCTGTATTTTTTCATTAGCTTGACCTGGTTATCTGTTAATGCAGTCCCTAAAGATGCCACCACATTGTTATACCCGTTAATGGTGAGTTTTATAACGTCCATATATCCTTCTGTCAGGATTATTCCCTTGTCGGTGTAATTTCTGGCGTTGTTCAAATTATAAAGATTTCTGCCTTTGTTGAAGATAATAGAATCCGGTGAATTGATATATTTGGGTAGTGTATCATCCAGAACTCTTCCTCCAAAACCAATTACCCGTTTTTTCAAATCAAAGATTGGGAAAATTATTCGGTTTCTGAATCTGTCATAATAATTTCCCTTGTTTTCGCTTTTGATGGCCAATCCGGTTTCTTCGATTTCTTTCTCTTCAAAACCCAATTTCTTTAGGTGATTTAATAAATCATGCCACTGATTCGGGATATAACCCAACCCAAAATACTTTTGGGCCTTCTTTTGGATACCCCTATTTTCAAAATACTTGATGGCATTTGGACTGTTCATGAGATTCTTATGAAAAAAAATAGCTGCTTCTCTGTTTATCTTGTAGTTAACCTTCAGAAAATCATTGTCAGGCTTTACCTTCTCTTTAGACATATCCAGCAAAACGCCGGCTCTATCCGCCAAATGCTCAACGGCTTCCAAAAAGTCCAGATTGTCATACTTCATCAGAAAAGAAATAGCATCACCACTCTCTCCGCAACCAAAGCAGTGGTAAATCTGCTTGTCTGGTGAAACGGAAAATGAAGGTGTTTTTTCCTTATGAAATGGGCATAAAGCAATATAATTAGCGCCTGTCTTTTTCAGGCTCAAGTGTTCTCCGATTATGTCTACGATATCTGTTAAACCTGTGATTTCTTCAATTTTTTCTTCACTTATAGAGTATGACATAATCCCACCATTCTATCAAATTACGGAATAAAATTATACATCTTTTCATGGGGAATGTCAAACTATCACTTGTCCCATGGAAGCGGTAAAAAGATATCTTTAAATTGTTTTAAAGCGAATCTATCTGTCATACCTGCTATATAATCCTTGACTATCTCTTCTCCACTATAGGTCTCTATGTCTTCCTTCGAAGCTATATCGCGCAGGTTATTCATATAATAATGGAAAAGATCCGTCATGATTTTTTCAGCTTTTCTATCTTCGCTTTTTGCAATATCATTCAAATAGACATTTTTGAACATGAATTCCCGGAGCTGGTCCGTCGCCTTCTGAATTTCAGAGCTCATTGTAATTGCCGGTTTATCTAATGACTGATAAATCACGTCCTTAATCATGGTATTGATTCTCTCTCCATGGGTCAGCCCTAATACTTCCAATATTTCTTCTGGAATATTGGATATATTCACGATGCCTGCTCTCTTGGCATCATCAATGTCGTGGTTGAGATATGCGATTCTATCTGATACTTTAATAATCTGGGCCTCCAGTGTATATGGCTTATTGTTGCCGGTATGATTATAGATGCCATCCCTTACCTCATCAGTGAGATTTAGGCCGTTCATGTCATTATGTTTCTCTAGCAAATCAACAACACGCAGACTTTGTTCATAATGTCTGAATCCATTACTCAACAGTTTATCCAAGATATCTTCTCCATTATGCCCAAATGGTGTATGCCCCAGGTCATGCCCAAGTGAAATAGCCTCTGTCAGATCCTCGTTCAAACGCAACGCTCTTGCAATGGTTCTCGAAATCTGAGAAACTTCAAGGGTATGGGTCAGTCTGGTTCTATAGTGATCTCCCTCAGGTGCTAAAAAAACCTGGGTTTTATGTTTTAATCGCCTGAAGGCTTTAGAATGCAGTATCCTATCCCTATCCCTTTGAAAAACAGTCCTTATTTCGCAATCCGATTCTGGAACTTTTCTTCCTTTAGACTCTTTTGATTTCACCGCATATTTTGACAGTATTTTATATTCAAGATCTTCCTGATATTGTCTGAACAAAATAAACACATCCTCATTTATTGGTTATATAAAAAGAAAGAGTTATTCTCTTTCTTTTTTTGCACTATCACTCTGCCAGCCGATAATAATGCTGGCTATCTCTTCTATAGCTTTATTGGTAATATCCAGCTTCCTACAGCCTAATTTCCTTATATATAGATCTGCATATTCCAATTCCCTTATAATACGTTTTAAATCTGCATAAGAAGATCCGTCATTCAATCCCAATGCTTTAAGCCTTTCCTTTCTGATTCGGTTCAAATAATCAGGCTCAGCGAAAAGTGCCACTATTTTACCCGGGCTTATCTTAAAAAGCTCTTCAGGTGGCTCCACTTCCGGTACAAGGGGTATATTGGCTGTTTTATAGCTCTTATTTGCCAGATACATGCTCAGTGGGGTCTTGGATGTCCTTGATATCCCTATCAGCACCACATCCGCTTTCAAAACACCCTTGGTCTCTTTCCCATCGTCATATTTGACGGCAAAATCAATGGCATCCATTCTCTTGAAATAATTCTCATCAAATTTGTGTAGCAGTCCCGGTTTCCGCTTAGGTATTAGACCGATATGCTCAATCATAGGGGATAATAAAGGAGTAATCAGATCCACCGCCGTCACACCTTCAATTGCAGATTTTTTAATCAGATAATCTCTCAGTTCTACTATCACCAATGTAAATACAATAACAGCATTTTCTCTTTTCGCAGAATAGACTGCCTCGTCTATTGTTTCTTTAGATTGAGCATATCCCCATACGTCAATCTGATAATCAATCATATCGAATTGTTTCATTACAGCATTTGCTACTTGTTCTGATGTTTCCCCGATTGAATCCGATAGCGCATAAATTTTAACCTTTTTCATAATATCCCCTTTCCCGATTGCTGATGCCTAATATATATGTGCTAATGTTTGTTTTAGAGATTCTCCCTATGATTTTTAATTTATCCGGGCCTTCCTCCATTACAATCGGTATGCAATCAATATGGTAGTCCACAATTTTTCTCACAGCATCAATGAATATATCTTCCTTGCTGCAATAAACCATCTTAGACAGCCTTGTCATAATAACAGATACAGGCATAGTCGTTGCCGAGTTGCCTCCCAAGGTAACCTTCAGCAGATCCTTTCTCGAGATTACCCCTTTTAGATACTGATCCTTCACAATAAAGATAGTTCCAACATCCTCTAAAAACATTGTTACGGCAGCATCATAAACCGTGGTTTCCTCATCAACAACAACAGGTCTGGATTTAATTTCATCAACTGATATCGAAAAAATTTCTTTCATGGCTAAATCAATACCCGGTCCATTATAAAAATACCCCACTTTTGGTTTTGCAACCAGAATGCCCAGCATGTTCAATATGGCCAAATCAGGTCTTAAGGTAGCTCTTGAAACATTCAGATACTCCCCCAGTTGCTCTCCGGTTACAGGTTCATGTTTTTTTACCAATTCTACTATATCGTTTTGCCTTTCTGTTAACTTGATAAGATCACACCCCTAAAATTTGAGCTGCTTCAAAATAAAGTGTGTCAATTCCTCAATTTTAATTCTTTTTTGTTCCATTGTATCTCTGAATCTTACGGTTACACAGTGATCCTCCAGAGAATCGAAATCATATGTTATGCAGTATGGTGTTCCTATCTCATCGTGTCTTCTGTACCGTTTTCCGATACTACCGGCCTCATCATAATCCACATTGATATAATGAGACAAATCCTTAAACAATTCCATAGCAGGATCTCTAAGTTTTTTAGTCAGTGGAAATATAGCGGCTTTGAAGGCAGAAAGCGCTGGATGCAGTTTTAGTACAATCCTTTCTGACCCATCCTCTAATACCTCTTCATTATAGGCATCTATCAGAAAAGCTAACAGTACCCTATCTACTCCAACTGATGGCTCAATGCAATATGGAATATACTCCTCATTAGTAACTGGGTCCTTGTACTTGAAGCTTTCTCCCGAGAATTCCTGATGCTGCTTCAGATCGAAATCTGTTCTATCGGCAATACCCCACAATTCACCCCATCCAAATGGAAACAGGTACTCAATATCAGTGGTTGCATTGCTGTAATGTGAAAGCTCTTCTTCACCGTGATCTCTGAATCTGACGTTCTCCTTTGTCATGCCAAGAGCCAGCAACCAGTTCATACAGAATTCTTTCCAATAATTGTACCAGTCAAGATCCTCACCGGGCTTGCAGAAGAACTCCAGCTCCATCTGCTCGAATTCCCTGGTTCTGAAAATGAAGTTGCCGGGTGTTATTTCATTTCTGAATGACTTTCCGATTTGCCCTATCCCAAAAGGTACCTTTTTTCTGGATGCTCTTACTACATTCTTGAAATTGACAAAAATGCCCTGGGCAGTTTCAGGTCTCAGAAATATTTCAGACTGTGACCCTTCTGTCACGCCTTGATAGGTCTTGAACATGAGATTGAATTGCCTGATTTTCGTAAATTCTTTGCTATTGCACTCTGGACATTGTATGCTGTTTTCAAGTATGTAGTTTTCCATCTGAGTGTTCGACCAGCCATCAACGACAGTTTCCAGATCTTCCTTTTTTCTTAGAAATTCCTCAATCAATTTATCCGCTCTGAATCTTGACTGGCAATTCTTACAATCCATCAGAGGGTCATTGAAACCGCCAACATGCCCTGAAGCCTCCCATGTTCTCGGATTCATAAGAATTGCAGAATCAAGACCTACATTGAATTCGCTTCCTTGCACAAATTTTTGCCACCATGTTTTTTTTACGTTGTTTTTTATTTCAACACCAATCGGACCATAATCCCATGTGTTAGCTAGGCCGCCATAAATCTCTGAGCCTGGGAAAATGATTCCTCTGCTTTTAGATAATGATATCACTTTTTCCAAATTATTCTTTTGAATATTTGCCATATGATTCTCCTTTCAAAAAATAAAAACTTCCATCCCGAACATAGGGACGAAAGTAAAATTCCGCGGTTCCACCCTACTTGACATCAATGAAGTCCTCTTTAGTAGTATATGCTCATGAGCTCCCTTCTTACAGTTCAACAAATTAGGTTTCCACCGTCCCTAAATCTCTATATTATAAAACCAAATACTCTTCTCAATCACAGCATTGTATAATTAACATTAATCTACCATCATAATTAGGTGATGTCAATAATTATTTGTTATTAATCAACTTCAATGATTTAAAATTATCCTTCCCGACATAATGATTAAAATAGGCATTTATAATGTACAGAGCCCTATTGCTGATATGGCTCAAACTTTTGATATCATCGAATCTAGTGCCTATCAGGCTCTTGATGGCTGCTATATCTTCAAGCGAAACACTCAATCCTAATTGCTGTGATGTACATTTTTTACAGACAATCCCACCCTCTTCGATAGAGAATAGAAATGCCTTCTCGTTTCCACCACAATGGCTGCAGCTATCCAGTTCCGGCTTATATCCCAAGATACTGATGAGTTTGATCTCGTAAGCGGCAATGAAATAGTTCATTTTGTCAGGGTGATGCACAAGCATCAGAAGTATTTTGACAGACATGTCGAAAATTTTGCTGTAATTTTCATTCTCCTGTAAAACATGATTCAGGATTTCCAGAATATAGTTGCCATACACATAGCTTTCGAAATTATTGCGTAGCTCATAAAAATGATTGATAACAGACCCATTCGTCAGAATATACATATCCTTGTTCAGATAGATATTGACTATGGAATGATTCATAATCTGCGCAACAGACATGTTTTCATTGTTCGCTCTCCTGGCGTTTCTGGCCATCACTTGTATTTTCCCGTTTTTTTTACTGAAACACTGAAGAATTTTGTCATAGTCCTTATACTGGACCTCTTTTAATACGATGATTTCATCCTCAAAGCTCATAAATCACCAGCTCTTATATCCCAATTCTCGAAGTATCCTCTCATCGTCCCGCCAGTTCTTGCTTATTTTGACCCAAAGCTTCAGATAAACCTTGGTCCCTAGCAATCTTTCAATATCCATTCTGGCACTCTCACCTATTTCCCTCAGCTTTGAGCCTTCTTTGCCGATTATCATACCTTTATGGGATTTTTTCTCGCACATGATGACTGCGAATACATCCATCATGTCTTTGTTCTCTCGCTGTTCAATCTTCTCAATGAGAACACCAACACCATGTGGAATCTCGTCTTGTAGAAATTGAAGCGCTTTCTCTCTGATCAGTTCAGATATGACAAACCATTCCGGTCGATCCGTTATATAGTCTTCAGGAAAATACTGTGGACCTTCCTCTATATTATTCTTAATGAATGCAACAACCTCCTGAACATTCATACCGCCAGTGGCAGAAATGCGCAGAACCTTATCAAAGATATCCATTTCAGTTATTTCCGCTTCTACTGACAGGTTATCCTTGTATATGTCAGATTTGTTGACCAGGGCTATTTTAGGCATCTTAAAGTCTTGTATCTGCTCGATGATATATTTGTCTCCAGGTCCCAATTTATTCTTCTCATCGGTCATGAAAATAAGAACGTCCATCTCTCCCATAGCCTCGTTGATTTCTGAAGCCATGAAATTCCCCAATTTGTTTTTAGCCTTGTGTATCCCAGGCGTATCTATAAACACAATCTGTGATTCCTCGTCAGTAACAACCGCTTTAATCTTGTTTCTTGTTGTTTGCGGCTTATCTGACATAATAAGTATTTTTTCTCCAACCATATAGTTGATCAGCGTTGATTTACCGACATTTGGTCGGCCTACAACAGTTGCAAATCCCGATTTAAATGTTGCCATGTTCTAAATCCTCCGGGCCGAAACTTTTCGGCAATAAATCTTCTATCGTATAAACCTCATAATTTTCCGTACTTGTGGCTGATATTATTCTTATATTCTTACCAAACTCTCGGATGAACTGACGGCACACACCACACGGAAAAGATATCTTTTCCAGGCTTCCCACCACAACTATTGTGTCGATATTCCGATAGCCTTCAGATATAGCCTTTGACAATGCTGTTCTTTCAGCACAAATGGTAGGTGTGAATGAGGCTGATTCTATGTTGCATCCTGTAAAAATCCGTCCATCCTTCGTTAACACAACTGCCCCGACTTTAAACTTGGAATACGGTACATAAGCATTTTCTCTAGCCTCCAAAGCCAATTCAATCATTTTTTTATCATCCATCCAAACTCTCCTCAAATCCTAAAATGCTATTTTGTGATATTACCTGAATCCAAGTCTGACCCGGATTCAGCAATATTTCGTTTCCATTTTTATCTGTGTAAACGGTCCGGCTTCTGATACCGGTCTTTTCCCAGCTTATTTCGATCATTTCGCCATTACTGATGTAATAACCTTCACCTTTCGAAATATTATACAAAGCTAGTCTGCCTTCATTATCCAGCACCGCTTTTTTTAGCTTCTGAATAATGATATTGGTTGCCATTATTTCATCCTCATAATACTCATCGACCTGCTGCTTATCATTGACATAACGATTGTATTTGCCCATATCCTCATTAAAATCATATCGGACATTGTAGTTTTCATTATAAGTGATTGAAAAAGAATTCACACTTTTGCTATCATAGACGTCAGACAGCGGATATTGATCTTCAGAAAAATTCCAGGACTCATAATTGCCTGCCTGCCTGTAATTCATATAGCTTTGTGCACTCCTGATGTTTTTCATCGCTGTATACATATTGTTGGGAGCTTCTTTACCTGTCTTATAGTAGCGCCAGAATTCACCGCTTGTCATACCGCTAATGTTGGCCATCTGGTAATCTCTGATATTGCGTAATGCCTCATTGCTTCCGCCCACGTGCACAAAGACAGCATCAAATTCTAGGGCAAATGTCAGAAAATAAGGTCTGGCGCTTCTGACCGGTCCTATGTGCTCCGGCGCTTCTGATAGAAAAACAGCCAGATATCTGGTAAAAGGTCCTTCAACCTCACACTCATAAACAATTTCAGCTTTAGAGATTCCTGCCTGCCATCTGGAAGATGGATGATTGTCAAATACAACAGCCACAGGTCTCAATTCCGTTAACTCCTGGGGATAGTAAAGACCGCTGATTGGAGATGGAACACCTTCTTTGACAATTATCTCTGGTTCTGTCTCTGTGGGTAGTGTTGTTGTTTCCTCTATTTGAGTCGCTGTAGGTTGCTCAGACACAGTTGTATCTTCGGTCGAGGTATTTTGGCCATTGTTGCATGAAGACAACACAGCGACAATAATTAAAGCCAAAATCATTCTTCTTAGCATAGATTCTCCAGTAATATTTATTTGTATATCTTTAATTTGTCCATAATAGATTTTTCCTCATTTCGCATGATGTCCTTGTCTTGTTCATTTATGTGATCATAACCAAATAAATGTAAAAGAGAATGAACAAACAGATAGGCAAGTTCTCTCTCGAAGGAATGATTGAATTCCTCCGCCTGTTCCCTAATTTTATCGATTGAGATAACAACATCTCCCAGAACAGTATTGTCATAATCAGACCCGAATTCGTCCTCCATTGGAAAAGAAAGAACATCCGTAACGTAATCGTTGCCTAAATAAGTTTTATTCAACTCTCTGATTTCCTCATTTGTAACAAAGGATATGCTGATCTCGAAATTTTTTCCCTTGTTAAGATGCTCCAATGTCTGTTCAGCTACACGGTCTATCAGTTCCGTCAACGATTCCTTTAAACCAAATCCTTCTTTTCTTACATCAATCAGTATCTCCATTTCTATTGATCCATCCCTTTATTCTCATAAATCTCATAGGCCCTAATAATATCCTGAACCAGCTTATGCCGCACCACATCTTTTTTGTCAAAGTATACAAATCCGATACCCTCAACGTTTTTAAGAATTATCTCCACTTCCTTCAGTCCTGATTTCTTTCCCATAGGCAGGTCAATCTGCGTTACATCTCCTGTCACAACAGCTCTTGAGCCATAGCCAAGTCTAGTCAAAAACATCTTCATCTGCTCCTTGGTTGTGTTTTGTGCTTCGTCAAGTATGATAAATGCCGAATCAATGGTTCTCCCTCTCATGTAAGCTAGTGGTGCTACTTCAATCAATCCCTTTTCCAGGTATTTCAAATAGTTCTCAGCACCCATGATTTCAAACATAGCATCATATAGAGGTCTCAAGTAAGGATCAACCTTCTCCTGGAGATCCCCTGGTAAAAACCCAAGCTTCTCACCAGCCTCTACTGCCGGTCTTGTCAAAATAATCCTATCCACTTCTTTTTTTCTGAAAGCATCCACCGCCATTGCAACTGCCAGGTATGTTTTTCCCGTTCCGGCAGGACCGATGCCAAAGACAATATCGTCTTTTCTGATATTATTGATATAAATCTTCTGACCTATGGTTTTGGGTTTGATCATCTTACCCAATGACGTCACAGTAATTACATCGTTTAAATAATCCCCCACTCTCTCTACATTGCCCTCTGCATAGTATTTTAGAAGATAATTGAACTTTGATTCCGGCAAGAAGCCCTCATCCTTAAACCCGTTTATGATATCCTCAAGCAGTTTGGTGACCGTCTCCACATCATCCTTTTTCCCAATTATCTTCAATATATCTTCTCTGACCAGCAAATCTATTTTAAAAAGCTCTTTGATTTGTTTCAGGTTCTTATCCATCTGCCCAAAAATAAGCGGGACTAAATTGCTGTTTTCCAATTGAATCTGTTTTTCAAATTGTTCCATTTATCCTCCGTTAGGTATGTCTGTTTAATCAATAATATCATATGCCCAAACATATTTCTATACAAACAAAATTATAAAAAATTGTATATCTCCGAAAGTTTTGTTAAAATGAATTTGGAGGTGTTATTATGACAATACATATTGGTGCTAAAAAAGGAGAAATTGCAGAAACTATACTTTTGCCCGGTGATCCTTTAAGGGCTAGATTTTTAGCAGAAAAATATCTCGATGATTACTTTTGCTACAGTGAAGTTCGGGGTATGTATGGTTATACAGGTAATTATAAAGGTAAAAAAGTCTCAGTTCAAGGGACAGGAATGGGCATGCCCTCAATTGGGATATATTCACATGAACTTATAATGGACTATGGTGTCAAAAATCTAATCAGAATCGGATCTTGTGGTTCGTTCCAGAAAAATGTAAAGGTAAGGGATGTTATTTTGGCCATGAGCGCGTCCACCAACTCAAATTTCGCTTCTCAATATGGTCTGCCCGGAACCTATGCGCCAACCGCTTCTTATAAACTACTAGAAAAAGCAAAGCGCACAGCAGATCAAAAGAAAATCCCCGTAGTGATTGGCAATATACTGTCCAATGACATTTTCTATGACGCTAACCCGGATGTTTGGAAAAAGTGGGCAGCTTTGGGCGTCCTAGGGGTTGAAATGGAAGCAGCAGCCCTCTACATGAATGCTGCCAAACTCGGAGCAAATGCATTGGCTATTCTCACTGTTAGCGACAGCCTGACGAATCATACAATGACAACTTCGGAAGAAAGAGAAAAAACGCTGACAGATATGATGGAAATAGCATTGGAATTGGCATAAAAAAAGACCCTAGGGTCTTTTTTTAACTTAAGTATTTCGAAACTATTTCATTAACCTGCTTGCCATCGGCTTTGCCTTTAATCAGGGGCATTATTTTCCCCATGATTTTGCCCATGTCTTTCTTGGATTGTGCATTGGTTTCTTTGATAGCATTAACCACTATTTCTTCCAATGCCTCCAGGCTAAGCTGTTCAGGCAAATATTCAGTTAAAATAGCAATCTCCTCTTCAGTAAGTGTAACCAAGTCTTCCCTATTCCCAGCTTTGAAGTCGTCTATACTGTCTTTTTTCTGTTTCACCTGTTTTGCGATTATGCCGATGATATCATCATCGGTCGGATCCACTCTGTTGTCAACTTCCATTTGTTTAGCTGCAGCTCTAATCATGGTTACAGTGTTTTTTCTTACCTTGTCTTTATTTTTCATTGAAGCCTTTAAGTCTTCCATAAGCTTCTCTTTTAAAGACATACCTTCACCTCAATTATTTACCAATCTTTTTGTTTTTCTTTCTCTTGGCAGCTTCAGCCTTTTTCTTTCTCTTCACGCTTGGCTTTTCGTAGTGCTCTCTTTTCCTTACTTCAGAAAGAACGCCAGTGATAGCGCATTGTCGTTTAAATCTCTTCAATGCATTATCCAAAGATTCATTTTCTCTTACTTTAACCTCTGTCATCTGCGACCCTCCCCTCATAATACAATATTGTCTTATCTCAAATTGCACTTGTACATTATACATTAACTAAAAATTATTTTCAACTGTTATTTTTCAGGTCTAACCCGGTGGCCAGTTCATCAGTCTCTTGCCCAAAACATGAAAATGCACATGGTCCACAGACTGCATTCCGTCAACTCCACAATTGGATACCACCCGATATCCAGATTCAAATATACCCATTTTTTTTGCAATTAAAGGTATGGCTTCAAACACGCTGAGAACGACCTCACTATTAGAATGATCAATCTGATTTAGAGATGAAATATGGGTTTTTGGTATGATCAGAACATGAACAGGTGATTGTGGATTAATATCGTTAAAAGCCAGTATATCATCATTCTCGTACACAATCTCTGATGGTATTTCTTGATTGGCGATTTTGCAAAACAAACAGTTTTTCACAATGTCACCTCCTCCGTTATAAGTGTATGGTTTCCAATAGAACTGACAAGGACATTTTTTCTGATATTGTGCAAATCATCAGCAGAAACGCTATGGGTTGTTAGATAGTTGGTGGCATGTCCGATATAGTAACTTTTTTTATATTGTTGCTCATAAAGAACATCCACAGTCCGGCCTTTAAATGTTTCATAAAAATTCTGTGCGACCCTATCACATAATCCAATCAATCTATTGGTTCTTTCTTTTTTTATCTTACCTGGAATCTGGTCAGGCATATGGAACGCTTTAGTACCTTCTCGTGGCGAAAAAGGGAAAACATGCACCTTGGAAAACTTGACCTTCTCGACAAACGAACATGTCTCCTCAAATTCTTTTTCCGTTTCACCTGGAAATCCAACGATAATATCTGTCGTAATGCCTACGTCAGGCATATGGTCTCTAATTAGTTTCACTTTATTATAATAATCCCTAACCGTATATCTTCTATTCATTCTTTCAAGAACAGAATCTGATCCACTTTGCAGAGATAGATGAAAATGATCGCAAAAGTCGCCTTTTTTCATTGCTTGAATCAAAGCCTCGCTTATCACTCTCGGTTCTAGTGATCCCAACCTGAACCTGACTCCTTTAAGATTCAAGTCATTTATGGCTTTGATCAATTTAATCAAATTGGTATCATATAAGTCAAGTCCATATGAAGTAATGTGAATCCCATTTAATACTATCTCTAGATATCCATTCCGATGCAGTTGGATTATTTCATCTAAAACATCATTTATCTCCCTGCTTCTGACCGGTCCTCTAACGTAAGGTATGATACAGTAGGTACAGAATTGCCTGCAGCCATCCTGTATTTTGATATTGGCTCTTGTGCGTTCCTCAGTATGGGTGATGGTCAGATTCTCATAATTCTCACCCGCCTTGAAATCATCTACCTTAAAAACCACACTTTGGGTTTCAAGATGTTCATTCACATATTCAACAACCCTGTCCTTATATTTTGTACCTATTATTATATTGATATTTGAGTCATATTTCAAATCCTCCTGTTTTGATTGAGCATAACAGCCTGCCAATACAATAATGGAATCCTTGTTCAATCGTTTAAATCTGCTAACCATGTTTCTAGTCTTCTTATCACTGGCAGCTGTCACAGTACAGGAATTGATGACAAACACATCTGACTCCTCACCCGGTTGAATGATATCAAAACCCGCATCCCGGAATAGTTGTGTCATCGCCTCTGTTTCAAATTGATTTACTTTGCATCCTAAAGTGTAAAACGATACATTCAAAAAATCACCTATATGTTATTAGTTTTATACATGCAGATCGCACACGCCACAATACCTGCAGTCTCTGTCCTCAAAATTCTCGGACCCAGTGTTACAATATGAGCTCCTGCGTTTTTCAGTTCCTCTATCTCGAATTCCTCGAACCCCCCTTCAGGGCCTATGACGATGCGAACGTCAGAACAGTCTATACGAATATTGCCCATATTGTTGTCGGATTCGTTCTCATAAGGAACGATAATCAATCCTTTTGATTGCCTTAAGTTTTCTATCATCTGCTTAAATGTTATAACACGGTCGACCTTAGGAATAATATTTCTCATAGATTGCTTGGCGGCTTCTTCAGAGACTTTATTCCATCTTATCAGCTTTTTCTCTTCTATAGCTTGTTCTGAGATTTTGACGATTGTTCTGTAACTGATGACGGGTACAATTCTATTGACCCCTATCTCTACGTTCTTTTGTATGATAGTCTCCATTTTACTGGACTTAGGAATACACTGATACAGGCTGACATCAATGCCAGCCTCTCTAGTCTTCTCCGATTCTTTTACAATGGTGCAAAGAGCTGTACTGGTTTCATAAGACAATATTTTCCCAATGTATTCCCTGCTATTATAAACCAAGAATATCTCCGAGCCTTCCTTCAATCGGAGAACATTTTTGCAGTGTTTGAAATCCGCATCTTTAATCCTAGCCTGTCCATCATTTATTTCATCTACAAAAAATCTATTCATTTAATCAATCGTGCTGACAAGCCAGCCCATTCGCCCTTATAAATTTTTTCCAGTATTTCAAATCCGTTAAGAATTAAAGCGTCTTCAACGGCATCCAATTTCTTGGACAAAACACCGGACCCAATGAATACACTCCCTGATTGCATGACAGTATGGAGCTCTGAAATCATTTTGACGATAATACCTGCTGTGATATTGGCAACAACTACATCCGCTGTATAATCTACATTTTCAAGCAGATTGCCTTTTTGAATATCAACATTCCCGCAACCGTTTATCTTAACATTTTCTTTCGCCACTCTTATACTATCATCATCAATATCAATGCCCAACACCTGTGAAGCACCTAATTTTGAAGCCAATATGCTAAGTATACCGGATCCTGTTCCTATATCCAACACGCTTTTGGTAGGATTGATGTACTTCTCAAGCTGTTCAATGCAGATTGAGGTTGTCTCATGGCTACCGGTTCCAAAAGCCGCTCCTGAATCTATTTCTATGATTATGTCCCCTGCACAGGAGACATATTCTTCCCAGGAAGGCTTGATTACAACATGATCACCCAATCTGAAGGGCTTGAAATTCTTTTTCCATTCACTGTTCCAATCCCGTTCTTCAATATTTTGTATCTCAATTTCAGTCATACCAATATCCAAATCATATCTAGGAAGCATATTGATTTGTGCTTTGACGTGATCGATTTTTTCTGTTGAATCTTCGTCATTCTCAAAATATCCCTTGATTATCACACCATCATAATAATCCTGTATCAAATCCTCATCAAGATAATCCCATCTGTCTTGATCCTCTTTTAGAAGATTGATGACATCATTGGAATCTTCAATGACGACGCCGCTGACCATAGCCTCATGCAATATGTTAGTAACAGCCTCTTTGGCTTCATAAGTTGTTTTGATAACAATTTCAATCCAGTTCAAATGCCAACTCACTCCTTAGCTAAAAGCGTCTTTCATTTTATCGATAAAACCTTTTTTTTGAGGCTCTATTTTTTCTCCAAATTCATTTGCCAGCTGCATCAACAGTGCCTTTTGTTTATCGGTCAATTTTTTAGGGATTTCAATATTTATTCTAACATATTGATCACCCTTCCCGCCACCTCTAAGATGTGGAATCCCCTTGTTTTTCAATCTAAAAACTGTCCCTGTCTGTGAGCCTTCAGGAATTGTATATTTTACCTTACCTTCAAGTGTAGGCACCTCTACTGTGTTACCAAGTGCAGCCGCTGAAAACGACACCGGCATTTCATACCAGACATCATAACCCTCTCTTCTGAAATACTTGTGGGGTTTGATGTTCAGATAAACATACAAATCTCCAGGCGGGGCATCCTTATCACCGTGATTGCCCTCTCCTCGCAATGGTATGATGGAATCGGAATCCACACCTGCTGGAATATGTATCTTGATATTTCTGGTTTTCTTTTCCTTGCCTGATCCGCCACATACCTTGCAAGGTGTTTTGATAATCTGCCCTGTGCCACCACAAGTCGGACATGTTCTTACATTCGAAAACTGTCCAAATGGTGTGGATTGAACTGATCTCACCTGACCAGAACCATTGCAGGTACCACAGGTCTCTTTACCGGTCCCCGGTTCTGCTCCCTCACCATGACAATGAGTACAGGTTTCCATTCGTGAAACCTTGACTTCCTTTGTTGTGCCAAATGCGGCATCTTCAAATGAAATATTTAATCTGATTTTCAGATCAGAGCCCTTTTTAGGCCCGGCTCGCCTTTGTCTGGTCGCACCACCACCGAAGAAATCACCGAATATATCACCAAAAATATCATCAAAACCTGCTGCACCTGAAAATCCACCACCAAACCCAGTGCCGTTGTTTTCAAATGCAGAATGACCAAATCTGTCGTATTTTTCCCTTTTGGCTGGATCACTCAATATTTCATAGGCTTCATTGACTTCCTTGAACTTCTTTTCTGATTCTTCATCGCCTGGATTAAGATCCGGATGATAATTCTTGGCCTGCTTTCTGAAGGCTTTTTTGATTTCGCTATCGTCAGCATCCCGGTTAATGCCCAATATCTCGTAATAATCTCTTTTCTCACTCATCTATTATACCACCACCATTTAAATAACACTGCATTAAAAAAGGTAAAGCTAAATCAAATGATTTAGCTTTGACTTTCATCATCGTCCACTTCTTCGTATTCTGCATCAACCACATCATCGTTTTCAGCATCCTGTGATTCAGGCTGCCCCTCGGCAGTGTTTTCGCTACCTTCCGGTGAAGCTTGTTGATATATTTTTTGTGCCAGTTTATTGAACTCTTCTGTCAAGGTTGCCAATTTGGTTTTTATTTCATCTATGTTGTTGTTCTCCAAAGCTTTTTTCAGGTCATCTTTTTTTGTATTGACAGCAGTCTTTTCTTCCTCGCTTAGCTTGTCGCCAAGCTCTGTCATGCTTTTTTCAATCTGATAGACCATATTGTCAGCATTATTCTTCAACTCAATCTCTTCTTTTTTCTTTTTATCTTCATCGGCAAATTTCTCCGCTTCCTTGACTTTTGCATCGATTTCATCGTCAGAGAGATTCGTCGAGGCGGTGATCGTTATCTTCTGTTCCTTTCCAGTTCCCTTATCTTTGGCGGAAACATTCACTATACCATTAGCATCCACGTCAAAAGTGACCTCTATCTGTGGGATCCCCCTTTGAGCCGGTGGAATGCCAGACAATTGGAATCTTCCCAGTGTTATGTTGCCTTCAGCCATCTGTCTTTCTCCTTGCAGAACATGAATATCCACTGCAGTCTGATTGTCAGCTGCGGTTGAAAAGATCTGGCTTTTCTTTGAAGGTATTCTTGTGTTTCTTTCTATCAGTTTTGTAAACACTCCACCCAATGTCTCTATTCCAAGTGACAAAGGTGTCACATCTACCAACAATATGTCCTTACCAAATTCTCCAGTTAAGACACCACCTTGAATTGCTGCGCCTAGAGCAACACACTCATCGGGGTTTATTCCCTTATGTGGATCCTTATTGGTTATTCTTTTGACCGCTTCCTGTACTGCTGGTGTTCTAGTCGACCCACCAACCAGTATTACCTTGTCAATATCACTGGCACTCAATTTAGCGTCAGCCAGTGCTTTTTTTGTCGGTTCAATGGTTTTGTCGACAAGGAATGATGTGATTTCATTGAATTTTGCTCTGGTTAAATCAACATTCATATGCCTTGGCCCGTCTTGAGTTGCTGTGATAAACGGTAGATTGATACTGGTTGACATAGTCGATGAGAGTTCTTTTTTTGCATTCTCTGCAGCCTCTCGCAATCGTTGCAATGCCATCTTGTCTTTTCTTAGGTCTATCCCATTATCTTTTTTGAACTGATCAGCAAGATAGTTCACGATTACCTCATCAAAATCATCACCGCCTAGGTGATTGTTTCCGTTTGTAGCTTTAACTTCAAAAACACCCTCGCCAATCTCCAATATGGATACATCAAATGTACCGCCTCCCAAGTCAAATACCATAACGGTATGTAGATCTTCTTCTTTGTCAATACCGTATGCTAAAGAGGCTGCAGTTGGTTCGTTGATAATTCTTAAAACATTCAGTCCGGCAATTTTCCCAGCATCTTTTGTTGCTTGCCTTTGACTATCAGTAAAATATGCCGGTACAGTAATAACAGCATCAGTTACCTTTTCACCTAAGTAGCTCTCAGCATCTGTTTTTAATTTTTGTAGAATAAATGCCGATATGTCCTGTGGTGTATACGTCTTTCCGCTAATTGTAACCTTGTGATCGCTTCCCATATGCCTTTTAATTGATAAAACAGTATTGTCAGGGTTTGTGATAGCTTGTCTTTTTGCTGTTTCTCCGACGAGTCTCTCTCCATCTTTTGTAAAAGCAACAATCGATGGCGTGGTTCTCTTTCCTTCAGAATTTGGTATAACGACAGCTTCTCCACCTTCCATAACTGCAACACATGAATTCGTTGTTCCTAAATCAATACCTATCACTTTACTCATTTCTTTATCCTCCTTGTAATTATCTTGACACTTTGACCAAGCTTGGCCTTATGACTTTTTCCTTTAATTTGTATCCCTTCTGGAATACCTCTATTACTACGTTCGGCTCAACACCCTCAACCTCATCGGATGACACGCCATGATGCAGGTATGGGTCAAACGGCTTGCCCAGCGCTTCAATCTCTTTCAAACCCTTTTTCTCCAAGGTTTGCTTGAGTTGTACATAAATCATATGAACACCATCTCTAAAACTGCCAGTTTCATCTGTAGATTCAATCGCTCGATCCAAGTTGTCTAATATTGGCAGGAATTCACAGACTGTATCTTCAACTGCCGTAATGTAAACTCTGTCCTTTTCCCTTTCAGCTCTGCTTTTATAATTCAAAAAGTCAGCCTGAAGTCTAAGCAATTTTTTACTCATATCATCTTGAACTTCCTCTTCTATTACTTCTTCTTGTGTGACTTCTTCTTCTTCAACAATTTCTTTGTCTTCTTCCATTTCTTCTAACAATTCTTCAATAATTTCTATTTTATCGTTATCAGAAGTTGTTTTTTCTATCGATTCATCTTTTTCTTCTTCAGAATAATCATACTTCACATTCCTGTAATCATTAGCTTTATCCATCCGTTTCACTCCTTTTGATATCTGTGTAATTTTCGTTGATCAGTTTATTGATATTGAATGACAAAGATTTAATCATAGAAATGACATTCTTATAATCCATCCTGGTAGGCCCGATCAGCCCGACTTTACCGATAATGATGCCATTCAATTTATAGGTCGCTGTCACGATGCTACATTCCTTGATCTGTTCGAATTCATTCTCTTTACCAATCAATATGCTCAGGTCCTTTCCCTCAACATTCAGCAATGCTTTTGTGAAGGATTCCTTGTCCTCGACGAATGACAACAGTTCTTTCGCTTTGTTGGTGTCGCTGTATTCAGGATAGTTTAAAATATTTGTCAACCCATTATAGTACAACTCAACTTTTTCATACTGATTGGCTGTATTCATCAGCAGCACCATCAATTCATCCAGTTTTTCATCAAATGATTCCCTAATGCTATAAATCTCATGCATAATCTCATTCTTAAGTTCTCTGTTTAGCATTGACAGCTTCACACCACTCAGTTTAGCTGTCAGGAGATTTGATATCCGATTCAATTGGTCTTGTGGAATTGAGCTTGACATATTGAAAACCACATTTTTAATGATGTTGTTCTCCGTAACGATAACCAATAAAATCTTTTTGTCCGAGACAGGCACCAATTGTATATGCTTAAGCTTCGATTCCTTAAGTTGCGGTGTCATTGCAAAGGATGTGTAATGCGTAAAATTTGACAGTATCCTAGCTGAATTTTTGATAAAACTATTCATTTCATTTATTTCTTCCTGCAAAATTCTATTGATTTGTTCACTATATTTACCAACTGAGGTGCTTTTCATCAAGCCATTGACATATAGGCGATATGCTTTGTCAGTTGGGACTCTTCCAGCAGACGTATGAGGTTGTATCAGATAACCCAATTCCTCTAGGTCTGACATTTCATTACGTACCGTTGCTGAACTGATTCCCATATTATGTTTTTTTGAAATAGTTCTGGAACCTACAGCTTCACCTTCCTGTATATAACTGCTGATGATAGCTCTTAAAATCTTAAGCTTTCTTTCACTCAGTTCCATTATTATCACTCCCTTGTTAGCACTCTCCCTTAATGAGTGCTAAGCTCATGACAATAAGATACTACTATATAGTACTTTTGTCAATACTTAATAAGTTGATTTTTCTATATTAGCAGCTCAACAAAAACAGTGTTCGACAAATCCATACCCAGTCTGGTAAGTCTGAAACCGGTTGTGTCAAATTCAATTAATCCTTTCGTTTCAAGCGTATTGAGAATCTTTCTGTATTCATGGAAATGGCTGCCTGAGATTGCTTTGAACGCTTCAATATCAATGCCTTTTGTTTTTCTCAATCCCAGTATTAGATACTCCCAGATAACATCTTTTCCCTGTATGGTTTCAGCTTCAGACCGACTCAGTCTCTTATCCGACAACAGGCTATGGATATATCCATCCAAATTGATTGTGTTGGAAAATCGCTGGTGATCAATGAAAGAATGAGACGAAAGCCCCAGTCCCAGATAAGCATCTCTGGACCAATATTTCATATTATGTCGGCTTTCATATCCCGGTAAGGAAAAATTTGAGATTTCATATTGATTGAACCCTTTATTTTCAAGCATTGCTATAATCTTGTGATATATTTCCCTTTCCAGCTCATCGCTTGCGAGTTGTATTTGATTATTCCTCAGCATATTGTGAAACGGTGTATTCTCTTCTACTTTCAAAGAATAGTATGATATATGATTTATGTCGTATTTCATTATTTTTTTGATATCAGCAGTCACATTGTCAAGGTGCTGACCTGGTAGATTGAACATCAGATCCACACTGACATTTAAAAATCCTGCCTGATGAATACCCGACAGGGTTTCCTCCGCCTCAGCAGCACTGTGGATTCTTCCGATTTTTTTGAGAAGATGATCATTGAGAGTCTGCACACCTACACTGATTCGATTCAGACCTGAGGAGATATAATCTCTGGCTTTTGGAATATCAATCGTGCCGGGATTGACTTCTATTGTGCTCTCACAATTGCTGTCGATTTCAAACCACTTATATATGTCATTCAATAATTTATCTATGTATCCAGACTCGACTGCAGAGGGTGTTCCCCCACCGATGAAAATGCTGTCAACCACGTAATATCCTGCTATATGCCTGTTTAGAGCAATCTCTTCCTTCAGAGCGCGAAAATACTTAGCCACCAGCTCAGTATCCAGGTCTATGCCAGAGCAAAAGTCACAATACAAGCATCGCTTGACACAGAAAGGCACATGAATGTATATACCGAGTTTGCTTTTCATATCATATTCTCCAATAGGCTTGTTTATTTTTTCTCATCAAACTTGAGAACTGTCAGGAAAGCCTCCTGAGGCACTTCCACGCTGCCTACCAACCGCATTCTTTTTTTACCTTCCTTTTGCTTCTCCAGTAGTTTTTTCTTTCTAGTGATATCACCACCGTAGCACTTGGACAAAACATCTTTTCGCAATGCCCTGACAGTTTCTCTAGCAATGATTTTAGAACCGATAATGGCTTGAATTGGAACTGCAAACATATGTCTTGGTATAACTTCCTTCAATTTTTCAACCATATTTCTTCCTCTTTCATAAGCCTTATCTTCATGAACGACTATTGAAAAAGCGTCAACCAGCTCGTTATTAATCAGTATGTCAAGCTTCACCAGCTTGGATTCCTGATAACCGGCAAGCTCATAATCCAATGAAGCATAGCCTCTGGTCTTTGATTTCAATGCATCAAAAAAATCATAGATTACCTCATTTAAAGGAAGTTTGTAATGCAAAACAACCCTTGTTTTCTCAATGTATTCCATGTTGATGAAAATGCCTCTCCTATTTTGACACAATTCCATAATCGGTCCCACATAATCAACAGGTGTCATGATATTGGCATTGACAACAGGCTCTTCCATATATTTAATCTCAGTCGGGGACGGCAGATTGGTCGGGTTCTGAATTTGAAGCACTGTCCCGTCATGCTTATAGATATTGTATATGACACTGGGAGATGTCGCTATGATATTAAGATCAAATTCCCTTTCCAGTCTCTCCTGAATGATCTCCAGATGCAGCAATCCGAGAAATCCGCATCGGAATCCAAATCCCAACGCTACCGAAGTCTCAGGTTCAAAAATCAGTGCGGCGTCATTTACCTGTAGTTTCTCCAGTGCATCTCTGATATTGTTGAAGTCTTCACCATCTGCTGGATAAACCCCACAATAGACCATGGATATTACCTTTTTATAACCGGGGAGCGCCTCCTTTGCAGGATTGTTTACCTTGGTAATTGTATCCCCTACCCTGCAATACTTGACATCCTTGATGCTTGCAGCAAGATAACCAACATCACCGGCTGTCAACTCTTCAACGGGCAGCTGTCCAAGTCCCAAAACCCCAACTTCCGCTACTTCAAAGGTTTTGCTGGCCGCCATCATTTTGATGACATCGCCCTTTTTCACCCTGCCTTCTTTTACTCTGATATAGGCCACAACACCTTTATAGCTGTCATAATACGAATCGAACACCAAAGCCTTCAAGGGTGCTTCTGGATTGCCTGTCGGAGCAGGGATTTTCTTGACGATAGCCTCCAGCACCTCTTCAATGTTGATCCCTTCTTTGGCTGATATCATAGGCGCATCCTGTGCTTCAAGACCAATGACATCCTCTATCTCGTTCTTGATCTCTTCCGGTCTGGCACTGGGCAAATCGATTTTGTTGATCACAGGAACAATCTCCAGATTCTGATCCAGTGCAAGATAGACATTAGCTAGTGTCTGGGCCTCAATACCCTGGGCGGCATCCACTACCAGGACAGCTCCCTCGCACGCAGCAAGACTCCTAGAGACCTCATAATGAAAGTCTACATGCCCTGGTGTATCTATCAGATTCAATATATATTCATGGCCATCCTTGGCTTTATATACCAATCGTATTGTCTGTAGTTTAATGGTTATTCCCCGTTCTCTCTCCAAATCCATGTTATCAAGAAGCTGCTCATGCATTTCTCTTTGGGTGAGAAATCCGGTCTTCTCTATCAATCTATCTGCTAAAGTGGATTTGCCATGATCTATGTGTGCAATTATAGAAAAATTTCTAACATATTTTTGTCTATCTATCACTTGTCCCTCCTATGTATATAATCCGAATGTAATTATAACAGATAATCTCTATCTTTTAAAGACGATTTTGTATTGAAATTTCGACTAATATGTAATATAATTCTTTTGATAATGAAATTAGAAGGATTTTTCTGAAAATTTATGTTGATTTTTTAGAATTAAGACTGTATAATTTAAAAGTCGCGAAATTTTAATATAACTTTATGAAAATAGATATAATGCACTGAAGGAGGTGAATTCCATGGCAAATATTAAATCAGCTAAAAAAAGAATTCTAGTTAACGCAAAAAGAAACGATATCAATAGAAGCAGAAAATCAGAAATCAAAACTTATATAAAGAAATTTGAAGTAGCGGTTAACGCAAACAACTATGATTCAGCTAAGGAATTGTTATCCCTTATACAGAAAAAAATAAACAGAGCTTCAACAAAAAGTACAATACACTCAAATACAGCTGCTAGAAAAGTAGGCAGATTGACAAAGAGGCTAAATACGATCGCATAAGCATAAAAACCAGGTGACCCTGGTTTTATTTTTTAGCAAACGAGATAATCATTTTGATACCTGTTTCTATATCCAGCAATCCAATTTTGCTTCTTTTATCATAAGTATAACACATATCATATATCTCTCGGATTTTAAGATCCCCTGCCATTCTGATCTGCTTTCTCATTTTATGGAAAGCATAACTTCTCAGATTAGTCGATTTCATCATCTCAGCCTGTCCCAGCCCGTCTTGTTCCATAGTCACAATCATTAGCAAAAGTCTATAATGCCTGGCAATCATATGAAAAATATATGGGGCAGCTACACTGTTTTCAATCATATCTTCAACCATCTCATAAGCTTTATTGGTATTCCCTTCACATATATTGTCAACCAATTTGAATATATTGTTTTCGATTGATGGCTTGACCACTCGATTGATGTCATCCATAGAAATCGTTTGGTCTTTCTCCGTATATCCTATCAATTTATTCAACTCGTTTTTAACATCGTACAAATTCAGCAGGCTTTCGTAATCCAAATAGCCGATAATCTCCGTCAGATAGAAAGCATCGGAGTCCTTGATATTTCTTGCGTTGTTGCTGAGATATGTTGTTATCCAGCTCTTCAGCTCATTGATGCCGAATTTAGGAAAATTGACTATTGATCCCACCTTAATCAGCTCTTTATAGAGCTTTTTTCTACTATCCAACTTTGTGTTATAGCAATTGAATATCATGATATTATTGTCAATTCTGTGATTGATATAGGCTATAAGTTTTTTCTCATCATCAGATGCAAGGCTTTTTTTTGACGTTAAAAATTCGCAGTTTTCTATAACCAACACTTTTTTCTCCACTAAAAAAGGGACAGTGTTCATGAAATTCACCAATTCTTCCACATTGCCTTTGATAGTCTCCGCCTTGTGCAGATTCATGTCTTCCATTCCATCAATGTATTGCTTCTTTATACTGGATATAAAATAATCAATCAAGAATAGCTCATCACCAGTCAATACCATGATATTCTTGTATTTCATAATAGGCTGTACTCCTTTTCAATACTGTGACTTGGCAAGTAAAAAACACAAAAAACCCGCTTAGAATAAAAAATAAGAAAAAATTGTAATCCGGCTTTTCATGAAAGACTAAGATATTGTAACTGCTGTTTCGATATACATTGATAATGATTTCTCCTTGCTCGTAGGTAGAAAGAAGATTGACGTCAGATTCTTCGTATCTTTTGATGACTTCTTCACTGGGTAACCCGTAATTATTGTCACCATAGCTTATAATACCATACTTTGGACTAGTCCCATCAATAAATTCCTTCCCCGAAGAGGTGTTACTACCATGATGTGGGACAACAACTATATCAGCATGTCTTAAATCATCCTTAATGATACCCTCAACATCTTGGTTGATATCCCCTGTAAATAGGATCCTGAAGTCTCTGTAGCGAAGCATCATCACCAGGGAATTTTGATTCTCATCTTCAGCAATATAACCTTTACGAGGCCACAGTACATCCAATTTCAGATCTTCATCTATAATCAATTCATCACCTGCATTAATCTGATATCGTTTTGTTTGACCCAAATCCGAGAGAAGCTCGTCATTGTGATATCCGGATGTGAAACTTTTGAGGTCAATATATTCACTGATTTTATTGATACCACTATAATGATCACGATGGTAATGAGATAAGAAAATAGTGTCTAATTTTCTAATGCCCCTTTTTATCAGATATTCAGGAAAGATATAATCCGTCTTTTGATATTCCCCAGATATCTCTCCACCTGCATCCACCATGAAGTTGATGTTCTTATACTGAATTAGCGATGATAAGCCTTGTCCTGTATCTATAAATGATATTCTAAGATGATTGTTGAAAATAGTTGGAATCAATAGGAATATTCCTATGTATATAATAACAGTAGAAGCCATAACAAGATAGAGTTTTTTGAATCGATATTTTTCGTTCCGATTCAAGGCCAGGAAAATAACAAAACACAAGAGCATATAATACAACGTGATTTCCGAAATAGTTGGAGATGGTACATCAAATCCGTTGATTGGAAACATCATAAGACTTTCAGAAAGCCATACGATCAACATCAGGCCAAAATTTACAGGCAGCAGAAGGACAGACGCAATCCAAGGAATAATCAGATTGATGCCCAATGCAAGGATGGTAATTGAAAGAATATAAGACACAATCGGAATGAAAATCATGTTGGCCATCAGGCTCAACAATGGAAAATAATTGAAATAATAAATACTAATAGGTAGCGTAAAGAGCTGGATAATAATCAAAAGGACCAATCCCGTTGAAAATCTGTGCAATGAATAAATATCCACAAACTTTAAATAAGTGATTATTGATGCTACCGCTGCAAAAGACAATTGAAAGCCTATGTCAAATAGCCAGAGCGGTTTGAAAATCAACATAGCCATCATAGTAACTATCATAGAATTCAAGGGATTATATCGTCGATGAGACAAATAGCCGATTGATATGACACTCGTCATAATCAAAGCCCTTGATACAGAAGCTGGAAATCCAATTAGATATCCATATACCCATGAGATAAGAAGGCTGATAGCAATTCTGACAGATCTTTTCAATCTCAATGCCCGCAGTATGCTATTCAATGAAAGAATTATAATCCCGATATGTAGGCCTGAGATAGCTAGAATATGGGCAACTCCCAATTTTCTTATATTTGAAAGTATTTCTTCATCAATATAAGTCCTGTCACCTAACAATATGCCCTTCAAGAGGTTTGATTCCTCTATGTTGAGATTATTATCCAAGACTGATGTGATATATTGCTGAAAACTGTTTTGAATTTTGTAGTTGAATCTGATTTTTTGATCAACCTCGAAGCCTTCATCCATAAAGAAGATAGCTCTTATACCTTGACTATTAAGATAGTTCCGGTAGTCAAACTCTAAAAAGTTAGTGGCTCTATTGGGTTTGGATAGTTGTCCGATTCCTGTGATTGACATACCAGGTGAAATGTCTTTATTTCTTTTTATGTAAACCAGCAAATTCTCATTAAACCCAATGTCTTCTATCCTTATCTCACTCTCAATCACGACCGACATATACTCTCTTGAATCATCATAACGATTGATGGTTTTGATGATTCCTGAAACTGAGGCCTCTTTCCCATAGTGATTTTCAAGAGGATTGGCCGCATCATTTAATGTGGCAAAATAACCAAACACAAAAAAAGACAATAAAAAAAGTGCGAAGACGCATCTATTCTTATTTTTAATCAAATGACATCCCGTAGCCAGCAAAATCGGCAGAAGGGCGATCACCATAAAAACATTCAAATATTGTGAGTATCCTGACAATATACCCATGATTAGAGACAAAGCTGCAAATAATGTAAGATTTCCCATACCAATAGTTTAACAAATATATTATACTAATAAAAGCACTAATAATCCAACAAGACAAAATCAAGGACGAATCCGTGATATTTAAAGAAATTATAACAAAAGAATTCCATCAAGATTTACATATTGATCCACACATACTTCAGAATTCCATATTTTTTGATATTGAAACAACTGGTCTTTCAAGGGTTTATTCCAACATTTTTCTTTGTAGTGTTTTATATAATGAAAACTCACATTATGTTATCGAGCAATTCTTTGGTGACACATCAGACTCTGAAAAAAATCTGGTGTTATTTATTTCAAACCATTTTATGCAAAAAAAATATATTGTTACCTACAATGGCAATGCATTTGATATCCCTTTCTATGAAAACAAATGTAAAAAACATGATGTGATTTCTAATTTGGATCAAAAGACCCTTATAGACCTATACTTACAGGTTAAAAAATCGGGTCTTCCAAAAGGTTTGGATAATTTCAAACTAAAAACCATTGAAAAATCCATGGATATCAATAGAACAGACCAATTGGATGGGGAGGATTTAATCAGACTATACAAATCCTATAAAATCACACCGAAGGAAGAATACCTCGATTTGATGCTGGTGCATAATCGTGAAGATGTTCTAAGCCTTCCATGTGTATTCAGCTATGTCAACAAACATGTTTCCAGAGGCTCGATTATCATGGAAAAGCCATCCTATAACACGCTAAATCTTAGCAAAAAAAAAATTCAAGTTAAAAGAAACAGCATCAAATTCAGCCTCTCATGCTTTCCGGTTATTGAATATGACCTGATTGTCAACTCCCTATTGTACAAATTCTTATGGTCCAAACAATCAGCAAAAATTGAATTTGAATTGCTGGTCAGAGAGGGTTTTAACAACGATGAAGAATATATCAAGTATATAAGTCTTAAGGAATATGGCCTATCGAGATACGAAAAATATCTAATATTGGAAAATAACCATTCCATCAATGACAAAAATCTCCTTTTGCTTTCCAGACTTCTTCTGGAAACACATTCAAAATAGACTGATCAGGCTCGTTCCTTGTGGTAGTTTCTGATAGCCCAATCAGCAATTCCATAGACAGAATTGAGTATATATCTAAACTGAGCCCTTTTCACATCCTCCCTATAATGAACATAATCCTTCAAATGCAAATCTGATTTCATCAATTGGAATGCAATCTCTTTCAGAAATTCCATATCAAGCGGATTTTCCTCATTTTCAATACGTTTTTTAACTTCTTTTTCTATCATATCTTTCCAGAAAACCAATTGTGCATGATTTGCTTCAAGCATCTTTTTGCCATCTTCCGCTGCACCATAATGACTGTAAAACAAATAACAATTTTCATCATGAGCTAATGATATGAGCTTCTTTAAAGAGTTGTCGCTTACGTCATACTCAAATCTATATATGGTCGCAGGATATAAATAGATAAAATCAGGCTCATTATCAATGCCATCCCCCAGCACCAGTTTTCTCTCTGCTCTTCCATAAATCATCCCTGCTGCCTCACCGCAAAAAATCAATTGGACACCCTCCCTTTCAAATATAAAGGTTTCATGGTGCGGTGCATGCCCTGGAGTTTTAATAATTGACAGTCCTTCAATAGATGGCTTATCCTTTAATACGTTTTTTTCAGGAATTCCGATTGTTTTTTGGTACGCATCAGTCAGTCTCTTCCCCAGCACTTTGACACTGCTATCCCACAATTTATCCGGTTCAATAATATGCTTCCTTCCTTTTTCTGACGCATAAACCATCGCTTCCGGATAGTACTTCAGAATATGACCCAATCCACCTGCATGATCCAAATGAATGTGTGTTAATAGGATAAAATCTATTTTTTTGACACCAAGCGTTTCAATCGTATCCTGTACGATATCGATAGCTGCCGCCGGGCCAATTTCCACAAGGATATTAATGCCATTTTTATTATCAACCAACAGCCATGCTGCAAACCCATAATTCATTCCATAAAAATCGACCGGATTGTTGATCAGATAAATATCCATTGAATCTATAATATCATATTGGAAGTAATGTTGGTGATTCTGATTTAAAGCCTTCGAAAACACTTTCATACATGCCTCCACTAATAGTAGTATTTTAAATATTCTATCAATAATGAAAAAACTTATCAACACTAAAAAACAATCCTTTCGTTACGAAAGGATTGTTTCTTCACCATTCAGGTTGGTTGGTGCCCAGAGGCGGAATCGAACCACCGACACGAGGATTTTCAGTCCTCTGCTCTACCGACTGAGCTATCTGGGCGTGGTGGGCCTTCAGGGACTCGAACCCCAGACCTACCGGTTATGAGCCGGGCGCTCTAACCAACTGAGCTAAAGGCCCTAAATGATGGTGGGCTTAGGTGGACTCGAACCACCGACCTCACGCTTATCAGGCGTGCACTCTAACCTGCTGAGCTATAAGCCCTTAAATGGTCGGGGCGGCAGGATTTGAACCCGCGGCCCTCTGGTCCCAAACCAGATGCGCTACCAAGCTGCGCTACACCCCGACAATACAATAATACATTGATGCATTGATACGACTTGAATCCAGTCTCTACCCATTCTCTTCTGCGTAATTGGCAGGGGTGGCAGGACTTGAACCCACGACATTCGGTTTTGGAGACCGACGTTCTACCAACTGAACTACACCCCTCTGATCTGTAGATCTATAAGACACTCCATCAGAACAACTAAGTCTGGCGGAGAAGGAGGGATTTGAACCCTCGCGCCCTGTTAAGACCTACTCCCTTAGCAGGGGAGCCTCTTCAGCCACTTGAGTACTTCTCCTGAAGATTGGCGGAGAGGGTGGGATTCGAACCCACGTGGGCTTACACCCTAACGGTTTTCAAGACCGCCCCGTTATGACCGCTTCGGTACCTCTCCATTTTTGGTGACCCATCCGCGACTCGAACGCGGGACACCCTGATTAAAAGTCAGATGCTCTACCAACTGAGCTAATGGGTCATGATATAAAATTGGCTGGGGCGGCAGGACTCGAACCTACGGATGCTAGAGTCAAAGTCTAGTGCCTTACCGACTTGGCTACGCCCCATCTATCTTCCTAGTAAATGGTGCACCCGGAGGGATTCGAACCCCCGGCACACGGATTAGAAGTCCGTTGCTCTATCCAACTGAGCTACGAGTGCATTATTGGAGCGGGTGAAGGGAATCGGACCCTCGCGACTAGCTTGGAAGGCTAGGGCTCTACCACTGAGCTACACCCGCAAATTGGATTAATTTTTGATTATTTTAAAAAGTGGAGCGGAAGACGAGATTCGAACTCGCGACCCTCGCCTTGGCAAGGCGATGCTCTACCACTGAGCCACTTCCGCTTGGTGAAAATATGGTGGAAGGGACTGGATTCGAACCAGTGAAAGCGGTGCTAACGGATTTACAGTCCGTCCCCTTTGGCCAACTCGGGAACCCTTCCTAAATATGGAAATATGGAGCTGGTGAGAGGACTTGAACCCCCAACCTACTGATTACAAGTCAGTTGCTCTACCAATTGAGCTACACCAGCAAGATATCATTACATTGTGAAACATTCAACTTCTTATATATTTATAAAATTTGCCTGACTAAGCGATATACACAAAAT
>LGGM01000155.1 GCA_001509345.1 Clostridiales bacterium 38_11 | reverse complement strand
GTTCATCATCAAAATAATATAAATTCAATGTTGGCCAATGCGGTAACGTGGTTATATTTTTTTTCTTCGGAATAGCCACATCAATTGAACTTGGCCTATGATTTGTTAGTTCATAATACACTGCTGAACTCAACAGACATATAACTCCCGTTGGTGCATATGCTTTTACATAATAAAAGTCACTGTCTTCCCCAATGAACTCGTTATTCTCATAATAACTCTTGTTTAATCTTCTTAATTTACCATCCAATATCATTTTATTAATTTTATAATATGTAAGACCCAAGTTATTCAAATCACTTGTATGAAAGATTTTTTTATCTGCTGGAAATTCAAAATTATTACTCATCTACAATACCTCCACTCAGATAATTATACGTTTTTATTACCAAATTAACAACTATTTTTTAAAACAAATGCGGTTATTTTTAAAATCGACCGCATTTTATTTAAATTTCATTTGTCATCATGTTTCTGATAGCACTTTCCTCATCTCATCTCTTAAAGCCGGTCTTCTTTTATTTCCTATTACTATATTGCTATAATAACTTTCAAACTCATCCTTCTCGTTAAGGAATATATAAACACCCCGAACCAGTGCGCAATAATAAGCAGCCCTTGCGTATCTTGTCCGCTTGGCAGCATCTATATGGAATTGAATTATTTCTTTTAGAATATTAATTGCGCTTTGCAATAATGATTGCTCACTTTCTAAGCTGTGGGTACTATTTGCCATATCTACTATCCCAGGAGTTTTATTATGTTCCAATCCTGCTATTAACCCCTTTAGATCTACTGGAATTTTTTCTTTATCCTTGTCTTTAAGTGCTCTGTAGATCAGCGACTTAAAAGCATATTTCATATAATCATGTCGATTAAATCCATTGGCTTTTAGAGTGACACCAATCATGTCATTTATATATCCTTCAGCCGAGAGTATTCTTAAGAGAATTTCAGTAGAGTTATACTCATTGCAATTCTTAGCGAACGCTATCATATCCGTTACAAAAAAGTCCAGTCGTTCTACTTTGCTGGCAAGTTTCCTAGCCTTCAGGTAGTAATCATGTTTTTTAGGGTGTTTTTTAAAAAGTGAGACTGCAACTACCAACCCCTTGTCATATTGCTTTAACTCCTCATAGCAGCCTATCAGTTTAACATTAAGTGCCTCCAATACTCGCTCATTGTCAACAACCTTACAAGCATCTAAAATAATTTCAACTGCAGTGTCCCATTTTTGTTGGCTTATGTAGCCTTGCGCTACATCATATGCAAAATTCCAACTATAGCATAGCATACTTTCAGGCATCGCTATTTCATCAAACACTATATTCTGTTTTATATAAAAACTTTTTAACAGTTCATATAATTCACGTTGCATTATCCAGTTTTCCGAGTAAATATATATATTATATCTGATAGCTTCCTCAACGTGCTTGATATCATTAATATTACTTAAGATACCTTCAGTACATCTGTCTCCAAAACCTATCCATACGTCAACTGCTTTGGAAGCAAGTTGTTTTTTCTCTGGTAGTTGGCTTTTCATAGAAATGTAGTATTCATCAAACACTTCATCCCAATCAATCTCTATATAGTCCATTGGGGCATCGGTTCCTAAAATATTCACATCAAATTCAGCTTCATGAAGGCAATGCATCAATTGATCCAAAGCGGTATATGCTATAGCATAATTCTTGTTCCTCGCATACATCACTGAAAGCTTTAAAAGTGTTGTAAACTTTTCAGCCCACTCGCTTTTACTGTAATTGTATATTTCTTCATCATCATAATAATAGTCGTGGTATTGATCATAATCCACTTCAATAGAGTGTTTCCCGTCCAAGCACTCTTCGCAAAACAAATCGACTTTTTCAATAAAACTGTTGCTATCATATTCATATGCCTCTTCTAAAGCAGCTTGTGGGCTTATCCATTTTGAAACAAACTCCAGTCGTTCGTTTTCTGCTAAATTATCCATTAATTTACCGATTAACATGACTAATTCTTCTTTTGAACGACTTATCAAATCATATTTATCCATCATCATTATTTTCTATTAAACTTATATTCGCCTTTTAGTCTTTCAAACATTTCAAATACAATGGGACAAATGCTTGTTGACTGAACGATACTCAATAAGCTAAATAACCTCTCAGGCTTATCTGTATATGGATAATCTCTACAGCTATTAGGTTTACATGTTTCAATTGCACATCCACCATCTTCTTTTAGAAAGCAGCATGGCTTTACATTTAATTGATAATCACCATACTCTTCATTTACATACTTCTTAATAAAATCATTTTCTGACATCTTAAGAAATGCCGAAACTTGGCCTAATTCATATTTCTCGAAACTGGCTGAATACGCCTTGCAACAATTTCTACATTGACTGCAATCATAACTTTCAAACAGTTCTTTATGTAATTTTAAAAACTGCTCATCCAACTTATTCTCATCTGCATGATTTTTCAAATATGCTCTGAAGGCATAATTCTCTACTTCAATACTGTTAAAGGCATCTTTTACCTTTGATGGTTCGATCACTACACTTCCCTCCCAAAATTAAAATGGTAAATCATCATTAGAATCCACTGAAATCTCTCGAGTGATTATTTCATCATTCTCATTATCCTCATCTTTAATGATGCCATAAGGTATACCGCTTTCAGTAAACCCGGCTATAAAATCCATTCCATATATGTCTTTCAAATATTCCTCATATCGTTCTTCTGACCAAACTTCATCATTATTGCATTTGCTATTTTTTGATTTTATGCTTTTAATCATTCGGCGCAAACCCCTTTACCTTTCTTTTCTTAAACAATTGTTCAATTACCAATAATAAGATGCTGTTAAAATATGCCCTGATTTCTTATATCTCTTCCTGAATCCAATTGAGTTCAAAAGATTTATCATAAATAAAGTCACCATATCCCCATCCAATACCAGATGAGTTTGATATAAGATTCTCTCTTTGAATTTCATATACAAGTCCTCTGTCCCCTTAAAATTCAGCAAACATTTTTTCCTTATATGATTCAATTAACTCTTCTT
>LGGM01000055.1 GCA_001509345.1 Clostridiales bacterium 38_11 | reverse complement strand
CGAAAAAACTCAGTGTCAAACACCGTCTCCGCTCGACTTGCATGTGTTAGGCACGCCGCCAGCGTTCGTCCTGAGCCAGGATCAAACTCTCGTTTATAACCTATTTTTAAGCTTTCGCTTAACGCTCATTTCTTTTCGCTGACTTTTTCTTAAAAAGTCCCAAAATTACTTTGTTTGTACTGCTTTGTACTGCTTTCTAATTCTCTAAAGAATTACGTTGACTATGTGTTATTCTATTGTCTATGTGCGTCTGTTTTTGCCCGTCTTCCCGACTGACAACTTTAGTATTTTAACATCTGCGTATACCCAGTGTCAACATGTATTTTGTTTTTGTTTTTGTTTTTCTGTAAAGTTTTTTCTAAGCTTTTTTTCTCAGTTTTTTCTCGGTTATTCAACTATTTGTTATCTGTTTTTTATATCTTCCTTTATTACTAACATAACTATTTGTCGATGTTTCACTTAATCAATAAAAGAGAGGCAGTTGTTTTTATCAAACCCGACAAACAATCTGCCCCCTAAGTTTTCTATTCTGTAGGTTTATTGCATAATCTCTGATTGATAGATTCCAACACTCTTACCGAACTGAACATCAACTCCGGATCTATATAAAGCTCTTTCTATTGCCGCTAAAGTTGAGACGATAGTATGCTTGTCAATATTTCCCATGTGCCCCAATCGGAAAAGCTTGCCTGAATATGCTCCCAAACCGTTTGCTGTCACGACGCCTTCTTCAGCTAGAATTGCTCTGAATTTATCGTCGTCGATTCCTTCAGGATAGACAACATTGGTTAATGTGACTGCTCTGAGTTCCTCATCGGCCAATATGGTGAAGCCAAGACCTAATAGTGCCTTCTGAATCGCTCTGGCATCTTTGAGATGTCTTTCAAATCTTTCTTCCAGTCCCTCTTCCTTAATGATTCTGACGGATTCCTTCAGCGCCCAGATCAGATTGATGGGCGGCGTTCCGTAGTACTTCATTGGGTCGTGCATAATTGGAAGCCACTTTTCAAAATCCAGGTAAGAATCCGCTATTGTCTTTAGGTTCTTTCTTCTTTCCATCGCTTTTGAACCAGCCCAAATAATTGCTAGACCGGGAGATACTCCAAATGCCTTTTGTGAGGCGGTAAACAGGATATCTATACCCATTTCTTTCAAGCTTTCTCTCTCTCCAGCCGTTGAGCAGACGCCATCGACGATATATAGGGTATCAGGAAATTTCTTTAACATTTCTCCTATTCTTGCAATATCAGATCGGGTGCCTGTTGAGGTATCAACATGTGTTATGGTTATAGCGTGGTAATGCTTTTCCTTTAGTTTTGCTTCTATTTGGTTTATAGGAATTGCCTTGCCCCATTCTGCAGACAATACATCTGTCTTGATTCCTCTTCTTTCAAATATGTCTATAAATCTGTCTCCAAAGTATCCATGGGACACAACCAAGACGTTATCCCCACTCTTGACTGAATTGGCAACCGCCACTTCCATCGCCATAGTCCCGGTGCCTGACAGAACAAAGCATTCTTCGGCTTGCCACATGTCCTTAAGATCTATAACTAACTCTTTGAAGTCCTTGACAAAACCTGCATCTTTAAACGATACCGTCTCTCTTCCCATCTGAACCATGATACTGTTGACAGTTGGTGTCGGTCCCGGAATCATCACTAATTTTTTGTTTCTCATTTTTTTCTCCCTTCATAGCGTATTTTAAATATTTACTCAAGCTCTATTTTCGTCGTATTGTTCTATGATTTTCAGTAAGGCTTCTTTTTTGCTCTGTTCCAACGGAAGAAGTGGTTTCCTCGGAAAGCCACCCTTGTAGCCCTTTTGATCCAGAGCAACTTTAAGTCCAGGTATCCCATAAACTCCAGTGACCATCTTATTGATTTCTATCATCTTCAATTGAAGTTCTGTCGCTTCAGCTAGTTTGTTCTCTCTATGCAATTGAACCAGTTTACAGCAGTCTTCAGGCAAAAAATTTGCCAGCGCTAAGGTAGCGCCTTTTGCACCTAGACACAATGCAGGTAAAAGATAGCCTGCGTTCCCGACAAATACTGTGAAGTCCTTGTCCACATCACGCATCATCTCACCGATATGAACTATGTCTCCCGATGTGTCTTTGATGCCAATAATGTTCTTGTTTTTTGATAATCGTCCAATCACAGACGATGTCATGCTGACACCTGTATTTCCTGGCATATTGTATATCATAAGCGGTACATTGACATTGTCAGCAACCTCAGTGAAATACTCAAATAGCACCTCGTCGTTCATGGCTTTTTTATAATAGTGTGGTGGCAATACAAGTACCGCGTCTGCACCTGCCTGTGCCGCCTGATTGCTGAATTTGATGGTCTCTCTTGTTGATTCGCAGCTTGTGCCAACGATGATTTTTTTTCTCTTGTCGACCTTTTTAATGACATGAATCATCAATTCCAGCTTTTCTTCCTGTGACAGATAGACAAACTCTCCATTTGATCCAAGCACCACTAGGCCATCTAGATCTGTTTTAACCCATTTTTCAAGATTATAATCCATGCTTTCGTAATCAATATCACCATTTTCTTTAAATGGTGTGATAATCGGTGTGTAGATTCCTTTTAACATGCTGTCCCTCCTAATTCTGTTTTATTTATTTATAAAATCGAATGCTAATATGAACCACACTATTATATAACAGTTTTCTGAATTTTACATCAAAAATGAAAAAGCGACCTAAACGATTATCAATCAGTGACATAAAACAGAAAATCCACTATCATTCTTAATAAATCGAACATAGTGGATTTTAATTATTAAAATTATTAGTGATTCAAAAAGCTATATCTTTTCGGTAAATCTATTCTTCCAGAGCTCCCGCAACTCATTTCTAAAATTCGGATGAGCTATTTTTATCATTTCTTCTGCTCTTTCTTTTAGTGTTTTACCCCTTAGATTCGCTATGCCATTTTCTGTCACAACATAATGAACATCATTTCTCGATGTTGTAACTGCTGTGCCTTCCTTTAGGAATGGGACTATCCTTGAAATGGTGCCGTCTTTTGCTGTGGATGGCATAGCAATAATTGATTTGCCATCTTTTGACATACTAGCTCCTCTAACATAATCTACTTGACCTCCAGTACCACTAAATTGGCTTAATCCTATACTTTCAGATGATATTTGCCCCATAAAATCGATTTCTAAACAAGAGTTAATAGAAACCATTTTGTGGTTACTAGCTATTACACATGGATTGTTTACGTAATCTACAGGATACAATTCAACGATAGGATTGTTATTTACAAAATTATATAGTTTCTTAGTACCCATCATAAAAGTGACAATCATTTTTCCTTTATGAATTGCTTTTTTAGAATTGTTTATGACGCCTGCCTCAAAAAGACTAACCACACCATCGGATATCATTTCGGAGTGAATTCCCAAATCTTTTTTGTCTTTCAGAAACATAAGTACTGCATCTGGTATAGCACCAATCCCAAGTTGTAAAGTTGAACCATCCTCTATTAAACTAGCGCAATTAATTCCAATTGCTTTTTCAACTTCATTTATTACAGTTGGTCTTAACTCCAATAACTCACTATTGTTTTCTACAATGTAGTCTATTTGTGAAATGTGAATGAAATTATCACCGAACGTTCTGGGCATTTTTTCATTCACTTCCGCTATAACTATTTTTGCTGCTTCTGTTGCTGGTTTGGTGTAATCATTTGATAATCCGTAGCTACAATACCCATGTTCATCAGGTTTACTTACTTGAATTAAAGCCACATCAACAGGCAAATAACCTTCCTTAAATAGTCTAGGTATTTCAAAGAAGAAACTAGGTGTATAATCTGCTCGATTTTCATTTACAGCTTTTCTAGTAGATCCACCCACAAACAGAGCGTTGTGTTTGAAATGAGATTTCATATCCTCTCTTGTATAAATTCCTTTTCCCATTGCTACCATATGAACAATTTCAACGTTTTCATATAGAGCTTTATTGTTGACCAAAGATTCGATCAATTTAGTAGGTTCGCTACAAGCATGTCCTGTCACAACGCGATTATTCGATTTTATTTTTTTAACAGCTTCATCCGCTGAAATCAATTTTTCTCTATATAAACTTTCATATGTATTCATCTCACACCTTCTAGTAATTAGAATCTGTTATAACTTCTATTCTGAATTTCAAAATAGTTTCTTAATATATTATAATTGTTAAACAGAGTCCTCTATTTTTGCAATATTCTTTGCTAATTCTTTTTTGTGCTCCAGATTACCTTGACGCCAGATCATGATTCTCTGCGCCTGAGGAGATCCCGCTCCATGCATTGATTCTGTTCTGTAGCCTACTGCAGCTGTACCTAAAGTTAGGTTCTCAATTAGTCTTAAAACTTTTGCTCGATCGATTGTAGGAACACTTGGATTACCCTTAAAAAACTTTTCGCACACAGGTCCTAATTCAGGATGCATGAAATCTTTCTCAGAAGGCATGGTTACCATAAGCCCTCCGGCAATATCCTCAGCCAGTCTTGTGATCTCATAAGGGTATCTGGTGACATTTTGCTTACATACATTAGCCAACAACAGATCAATCTGGTAATTACCCGCCTCAGTAGGATAACCCTCCGCAGAACAGGCTATTCCGCAACAATATAAGGTTTCGTTCAAGTGCATCATTTCGATTAGTTTGTCTTTAATATGTGCTACCTTTGGAACGCCATTGTATTCCGATGCCAGGGCCGCGGCTCCAATCAACACGTCTCCTACACCTACTTTACAGCCTCCATAGCTTTGTCTATGATAGCCGGCAAATCTTTCTACCAACACGCCTGCAAATTCAGTTTCTCCATTCAGAAAAATTCTATTATTTGGTACGAACACATCATCGAATACGACCAGTGCTTCTTGTCCTCCAAACTCACTGTTGCCCACATCTATTGTGCCACCCTCGAGTTTTCTGGTGTCACAGGATTGTCGGCCATAAATCATATAAATTCCCTTAGAGCCTGTAGGTACCGCGAATGAAACTGCATAATCCTTGTCCTCAGGTCCCATGGCAATTGTCGGCATGATCAGGTGTTCGTGAGAATTAATCGAACCTGTCTGGTGAGCTTTAGCACCCCTGATAACTATTCCATCCTCCCGTCGCTCGACTACCCTCACATATAAGTCAGGATCTTCTTGTTGGCTTGGCGACAGGCTTCTATCACCTTTGGGATCAGTCATTGCGCCATCAACTGTCCAGTCATTTTCCTGAACCAGTTTCATGTATTCAATAAAGTTATCATGATAATTAGTTCCATGTTCTTTATCTATGTCAAAGGTTGTGCTATAGACCGCATTGAATGCGTCCATGCCAACACATCTTTGGAAACAGGCAGCTGTTTTTTGCCCGAGTAATCTCTGCATTTTGACTTTTTTAACCAGATCTTCCGTACTTTGATGGATGTGACAGAACCTATTGACCTTTTCTCCTGTTATGTTCGAAGTTGCAGTCATTAGATCCTCATACAAGGGATCGTGAGCCAGCTCATAAGTCATCGCGACTGAATTGATTGAGGGTCGGATGATAGGGTGATCAACTGGATTTTCGACCAGTTCTCCAAACATATAAACCTTGATATTTAATTTTCTTAAACTTTCTATATATTGATTTTTTGTCATTAATGCCATTTTTACTCATTCCTTTCTTGTTTAGTTATGATTTTAAATTTAATATAATTTTTTGTATATGTTTAATATATCATCTCTGGTTAAAGCTACGTAGTTGTTTACTAATAAGCGCTGTTGTTTTTCAATAACTCCATCTGTAAATAACTCTATCTCTTCTATTTTCATTCCATATGATGAAAGCTTGTTTTTTTCAATTAGTTTATTGAGCACTTTTTCAAGTTCCTCAAATACGTTGTCATCTAGAGTGATAGAAAGATTCTCGGCTATTAATCTTTTGAGTTTTTCGATTTTGCCATTAGGTGATTTCGTGTTATACACTCTAAAGACTTCTATAAAAAACTGGTAATTAGCTTCTCCGTGCGCAACGTGATATACCCCGCCTAATGGATACGATAAAGCGTGTACCGCTCCTACACCAGCATTACCAAAAGCTATACCAGCATAATTACTAGCTACTAGGAAATCTTCAATAAGACTTTTGCTGTGATTCTGTCCCTTATCAATTATTTGTTTATATCCTTCAATAATAATTCTAATAGCTTCTGCTGCATACATTTCTGTATAAGAATTAGATTTCGGGGATAAATAACTCTCAACAGCATGAATTAAAGCATCTATTGAACTGTAAAGGAAAAACTTGTATGGTAGCCCGTATAGAAGTTCAGGTATCAGTACTGCATGCTCGGCATACAGTTCATCAACCGCCAAACCCATTTTAGTTTGTCTAGATTTAATTTCAGCTATGGAAATGTTTGTTACTTCACTACCAGTGCCACAAGTCGTAGGAACAATGATTAACTCTTTGTCTTTAATAATAGGCGCTTTCTTATCAAATATTTCCAATGAGTCCCTGACGTCCTTTAATGCAAGTATTTTTGCAATATCGATAACCGATCCACCACCAATTGCTACTATTCTCTTATATTTGTTATTTTTTTGATCAGAAATTATTTGATTAATCATTTCATCAGAAGGTTCTGCACCATATTTTTCTTGAAATATAAAATCCGCCTGTAAATTCAGTTCTTTGATAAAACTATCAAATATTACTTCATGCGTTAGAATAAAATCATCTTTGCCTAAATTGAAATCTTCTGCGAACTCTTTAAAACTTCTAAATTTATGTATTTCTGGGTTTAATTTTAGTAATCGCATATACTATTCTCCTTATTTAATAAATATTTCCAATGACTTAAACCAGGTTTTTGATAATGTCAGAGTCATTCTATTGCATTGTATATTTTTACTGATATAATAATCAACTTCATCAATAGTAATATTAGAAAATCTAGTTTCTTCTATTGGTTTTTTTAATTCTATATGGTGAACCTTCACCGATGGTTTGAAACCTCATCCACTTAAAGAAATTTGCTCAATCAAATCAATGGTAACATTTTCAGTCCTACTCTTAATGTATTCCTTTGCTAAATCGGTAACAAACATCTCCATACTACCCCTCTATAATCTATAAAAGAAGCTAGATAGAACTCATCTGGATTATACCTAGCTTCCTATTTTATTTATGCTTCTTTTTTCTCATCACTAACCTTGGATTTCAACAAAGCTTTTTCACCTTCAATGAATAGCCAAAGTATAATACCCGTCAGTAATCCAGCACTTGGTCCTTTTATTGCTAGCACAATCGCCATAACCATTCCAATTCCTCTACTGCTATTTTCTGTCAAAGTTTTCATACCTATAAATCCACAAGCATATGCTTGTACTGCCATAGTCAATCCGAAAAATATTCCGAATGCAGGTCTTACAAGTGTGACGAGCGGCAACATCATAACAGCGATGACAGTAGCTGCACGGAAAGTGCCTACGCCACCCCAATATGATTTCATGGTTGGGTATCCTTGTTTATATCTTTCAGTAATTGTCAAAAGTCCAGATGCCCAAAGTGGCCCATTCATCGGCACCCAAGGTGCAAACAGTCCCATGATAGCATTTCTTAATGCGCTTACCAAATTTGATCTTCCCGCATCAAAGTCAACCTTTTCATCTTCTCTCTTTATTGTAGCTTCATCTACTATTTCTTTAGCTAAAACAAAGTCAGAAAAAGCAATTATGTAAGCTGTCAATGCCATTGGTATAGCTTTGATGAAAAGACTAATGTCAGGGAACCCTAATCCAAAAATGGTGTAATTTTGCAGTACAAACCCAAAATTAAGCGGTGTTATTCCCCATTCTATATTGGGAAGTGGGATTTCTTTCAATACAATAGGTGCTACAATAATTGCGAATAACTGAGCTGGAACAATTCCTTGATTTCTGATAAGCTTCCAAGTTTTGTTTTTCTCAGCAAGTTGCATAAAAAACTTAGAAAATAGAAATACGTAAGCTATTAGTACACTTATTATGATTGTATATGGGGCTATTGGTAATCTGGCATTCAAAACATTTAGACCTGCAGCAATTCCAGCACCCAATACAATTCCGCCCTTAATTGACATTGGTATAATATTGACCAGCTTTTTCCCTAGTCCGGTTGTTCCCATCACTAAAAAAATAAGTGCAACTGTAAGTTGGAGTGCAATCATAGCATGAATTCTCTCGACACCTATAGTATACGCCCCTAAGTAAGTAATAGTTAATGGTAGGGCTGGTGTTATCCATCCTGGTACAACTGGGTCTCCTAAAGTTGCAGGCAACCAATAACATAGAGCATTTAACACTCCAAAAGTAAGTGCAATATAAAAGTCCTCAACACCAAGCACATCCATCGTTATAGCTACGCCTGCCCCTAAACATGCAACACCAAGAAACATAGCTGCAAAAGCCTCTGTCCATTGCCATTCATAATGGACTAGTGGTATTCTTAGCTTAAAAGGTCCCAATTTTATGTAGGGTTGTTCTTCACCATACTTTCTTTTCATCAATGGAAATTTCTCTTTTTGAAAATTTTTAATTTTTTCAGACATTTTTCTTCCTCCTTTTATACTATTTTTTTGAATCTGGTTGAGATTTTGTTAAATGATTCAAATGCAAATTCTATGCCAATTTATAATCAGTTTTAAAAATTCTTATACTCTAATAATACTCACATATCCTGTTTATAATTTGTCAAGATTTATTCTCATTTGAAATAGAATGTTGCAATAATGCAACAATAAGAACCTTGTTAAAATCTCTTTTAGTGTTCATTGATAGTGCTCTTTCACTAGAACTCAACATTATATACAGCTTATTTTTCATGCAAACAAAAAATGCAAACAGTTGCATTTTTGCAACTGTTTGCATTTAATCAACAAACTGTCAATTTTATTTTTCGAACTTTTGTCTTTTCCGCACAAATGTTGAGGCATCAATTCCTAAAGCTTGTGCAGCTCTGCGAACATTCTTATGCTTGTGATAAGCCCTATCAATTAGTTCTCTTTCAACTTGTTCGACTGCATTTTTTAATAGCATAATCCCGTCTTCTTTATTATCATTTCGTTTTTTTATTGGAGTGCAAATGCCTTCTGGTAAGTCATCTGATGTTATTTCATTGTTTTTACTGGTCACCATAGCTCTTTCAACAATATTTTTTAGCTCTCTTACATTACCAGGCCAATCATAATGTAAGATACAAGCATTCGCAGAAAATGACAAGAACTTATTAAAATTGTACTTCTTGTTAAACTGTTCAATAAATAAATTAGCTAATGGTAATATATCCATCCTTCTCTCTCTTAGAGGTGGTATTCGTATCGGTATAACATTTAGTCGATAATATAAATCCTCCCTGAAAGTTTTTTCTTCAATCATTTGTTCTAAGTTTCGATTTGTAGCTGCTAAGATTCTAACATCGATCTTAATTGGCTCGTTGCCGCCAACTCTTTTTATTTCCTCTTCTTGTAGAGCTCTTAATAACTTAACTTGCGCTTCATTAGGCAATTCTCCTACTTCATCTAATAAAAGAGTTCCTCCTTCTGCAACTTCAAAAATTCCTATTTTCCCTTCCTTTGCAGCTCCAGTAAAAGCACCTTTTTCATATCCAAAGAGTTCTGACTCGATAAGATTCGCCGGGATAGCGCCACAATTTATTTTGATAAATGGTTTTTCTTTTCTTAAACTGTTTTTATGTATGAATTTTGCTACTTCTTCTTTACCGACACCGGTTTCACCAAGAATAATCACTGTAGTATCAACTTTGGCTATTCTTTGGGCTAATTCCAATAACATAAGAGTTTTTTCATCTTCGGCAACAATGTATTCATGCGTAACTAATTGGAGTTTCATTGCTTCAATAGTTGAATAGTACTTGAGTGTCAATTCGCGATTTTCTTCTAATTGTGTCTTTAACTCCGCTAATTCCGTTATATCGCGAACATTGGTTACTACCATGACAATCTCACCTTTTTTGTCATAAATTGGAGTACCTGTTACTAATGCTTTTTTTCCTGTTCGAAACTCTTGGTGTATAGTTGTGACTTTTTTGTTTTGTAGAACTAATATAGTAACCGACTTCGATAAAATTTTATCTGCTACCAGTTCACTCATATTCTTTCCAATCATCTCATTTCTATTTAAACCAGTAATTCTTTCATATGCTTTATTGATCTTTATAGTATTGGCTAGGCCATCAGTTATATATATTCCATCGTATGAGGACTCGATAATCGACTCGAGTTTAAAAGAAAGGAGTTCCATATCTTTCATATGAAGAAGCTCCTTTGCTTTAACAACGCCTAAAACTCGATCACTGTCTTCTCCGTATACTAAAAAAAGTGGTGCCAGTTCATCAACTTCACTGATTTCCATAGAATCTATCAATTTCTTGTAATTCTTGTTCTTATGAGGAAACACCAGACTATCCATTGAGTAATCATCCAGAAGAGCTTTAAAAACATCTCCTTTTGATATTATGTCAATATCATGAAAATTCTCACTTCTAAATAGAAGTGCATCCACTTCATTATTTGCATACAATTTCATAGCATTTCTTAAAGTGCTATCACTATTAATGTAAATAATATTTTTATTCATTATATCTCTTATTCTCATATGTTGCTTCCCCCAATAATAATCCTTAATTATTATATCAATTTTGTGGCCTTATGTCTCTATAAAAATCAAGCATGAGGGGCAAGTATTCGAGCAAGAAGGACTAGCATATCATACTATACACTTATATTAGTTTACACATTACTATATCCTAATATAAAACAACAAATTGCTTAGCTCCGATGTAGTTTCGAAGCTAAGCACATCTTTAATTTTTTTCAACTTACTTCTTCAATTACTTAATCATCTTCTACAACTTTTCTAAGTATTTCTTTGAATCAAACACCCATCATATCTCTGACTTGTGCCACGTCCTTGTCTCCTCTGCCGGATAGATTGACGATTATGATCTGATCCTTAGCTGTTTCTTTTGCCAGCTTCATACCGTGAGCCACTGCATGAGCACTTTCAAGAGCTGGGATAATTCCCTCCACCTTTGACAATTCATAGAAGGCATCCAGTGCCTCGTCGTCAGTCACTGATGTGTATTGTCCCCTACCGCTTTCGTTGTAGAATGAGTGCTCCGGTCCAACCCCAGGGTAGTCCAACCCGGCGGCTATGGAGTGTACTGGTAGTGG
>LGGM01000054.1 GCA_001509345.1 Clostridiales bacterium 38_11 | reverse complement strand
TGAGAGGACACACGTCAGGTTACGCTGTTCCTACATTTGTTGTAGACGCGCCGGGCGGTGGTGGGAAAATACCGGTCATGCCGGATTATGTCATATCCAGATCACCGCACAGACTGATTCTCAGAAACTACGAGGGCGTTATAACAACCTATACTGAACCCAGCACCCATTCTGACATAGAGTGTGTTTGTGATGTGTGTACAGGCAAGAAGAAAAGCCATTTGACAGGAGTCGCATCACTGCTTGCAGGAGAAAGATTGAATCTCGAACCGACCCATCTTGACAGAAAAGAGCGTAATAAGTAAGGCTGATACCATATATGAGGAGTATTCTATGAGATTAATTGAAGAATTGAATCAAAAATACAATTCTGTGTCGATTATTGGACTCGCCAAGAATGCAGGTAAAACTGTAACCTTGAATTATCTTATAGAAGAAGCCTACGATTCAACTATAAAATTGGGTCTGACCTCGACCGGTAGAGACGGTGAGAGGCTGGATCTGGTAACTGAGACTGAAAAACCAACCATATTTGTCGGTGTAAATACCATCATAGCAACAGCCAAATCCATACTGGAAATGGGAGATGCAGGGCTTGAGATTCTAGAGACTACAGAATTCACAAGCCCTCTTGGCAATATTGTCCTTTGTAGAGTTAAAGCGGAAGGCAATGTGCAGCTTGCGGGACCATCAAACGCCTCTGATACACTTTTGGTCAAAGAAAAAATGATTGATTACGGTGCGGACTTGGTTTTAATTGATGGAGCCATTGATAGAAAAGCTGTTGCTTCTCCTCGAATTACAGATGCCTGTATCATAGCCACAGGAGCTGTTCTCAGTCGTGACATCAAAAAAGTAGTATCACAGACGGCATATTACGCTTCTATATTCCTGTTGCCTGGCGTTGAGGATTTGGAGTTGCTCAATATTAAGTTTCAGTTAAATAGAACCTGTATCATAGATGATGAATATCGACTGAATTATCCCGAAATGAAAACCAGTCTGGGGCATGGCAGAGCATTGGCATCAATGACAGATGAAAGAACCAGATATATCTATCTGTCAGGAGCGGTTACTACCTCTATGCTGAAAGACCTGACATTCGGGAAGCTTAACTACACCATTTTAATCGATGACGGCACCCAGGTGTTTTCTGATTATTACAATTATAAAAACCTGAAGAAAAAAGGACTGAGACTTGAAGTGCTGAACCCCATACTGGTGGAGGCTATAACAGTCAATCCCATTGCCCCATTTGGCTACAGCTTCCCAAGTGATGAATTGGTCAGGATGATTGAGGAAGCTGTAGGACCCATCAAGGTAGTAGATGTGTTGGGTGGAGGTGTATAGATGGAATCATTCATTGACAAGCATTCACAAGAAAAGTTAAGTATAGATGCATTGCTCAACAAAATAAATCCTCTTTCACCTTATGGGTATGCTAAAAAGAAAGAGATGCCGGTTTTCAGACCCGGTCAAGAGGATTTATTGAAGGCGGAGTACAATCTGATGGCCTATCTGGATCATTATTATCTGGACAGGGATATAATTTCCATGCTCAATCATGTCAAGGATATCACAGAATCAGTCAAGCGAGCGGAATCAGGAGAGGTTCTGACGGTCGTCGAGCTATTTGAGATTAAAAATTTCGCACGCCAAACCGTACGCGTATATAACACCTTCAGAGACAACAAGTTTTATGATGACATAAGAATTGAACGCATGGTAGATGTGATTGAACTTCTGGATCCAGCGGGAGAAAAGTTGAATACCTTCTATATTTATGATGATTATTCAGAAAAGCTCAAGCTGATACGAGACGAAAAAAATCAAACAAGTCATCTGATTAAAAAGATAAAGAAAGATATGAGAGATGGGATTCAGGAAGACTATCACGTCAAAATGAATCTGAAGGGTGATATCTATCTCAATAAATCAGATGAAAACCTCATAAGTAAGCTGGATGAAGACAAAAGACTCTATTGCTCTGATCATACCATTTCCCAGGTAGTTTTCAGCATCAAATACACGGATGAATTGGACGGGCTAGACAGTCGGATAAATATTCTTAGAGCACAGGAAGAGAATGAGGAGTACGAAGTACTGAAAAACTTGTCACAAGAAGTTGGCAAGAGAAGCGAAAAATTCTATAGCAATTTCAGCGCAATCGGTAAAATTGATTTGGTTCTAGCTAAATTGAGACAGGCAAAAACGACCGATTCAAGACCACCGACCATTATCAAAGAACACAAAATTGAGATAATCAACGGCAGACATCTGAAAACAGAAGAAGTGCTGTCAAAGAAGAATAAAAGCTATACACCGGTATCCATCAAATTGGACAGAGCTACAACGTCAATAACCGGTGCCAATATGGGTGGCAAGACTGTAACCCTGAAAATGATTGGACAGATTGCCTGTGCAGTCGCATTAGGACTTTATGTGTCTGCGGAGGCATGCACCATAGGATTATCAGGCAAGATTTTTGTATCCATTGGCGATGAACAGTCAGTTGAAAAAGGACTATCAACTTTTGGGGCGGAAATTCAAAATCTGACAGAGGCATTTAAAAATGTGAATGACAGATGCCTGATATTGATAGATGAGCTTGCGGGTGGGACCAATCCCATAGAAGGATATGCGATTACAAAAAGTATTATTGGGTATTTGGCGGACAAGAATTCCATTTCAGTTGTCACGACACATTTTGACAAGGCTGCAGGTAAAGAGGTTCAAAAGCTTCAAGTAGCCGGATTGAAAAAAATAGATTTGAAAAAATTGGAGCATGATCTACTGGAAAACCCAGGGAAAGGCATGGATATTATTACAGAAAATATGGATTATCACTTGATACCGGCAGAGGATTACGATGAAGTTCCAAGGGATGCCATCAATATTGCAGAGCTAATGGGCATGCAAAAGGAAATTGTGGATCAAGCAAAAAAATATATTGAAGGGAAGTGATTTTATTGAACAGCAAACTAGGTCTAAATCCTGAAGTCATAGAAAGAGCAAGAACCGCGGCGCGAAATATAGCCCTTGAGACGCAAGGATTTATCGACAAGAACACTACCGTGACAGTGGAGCGTACCGTTGCAAGGCTATTGGGAATAGATGGTGTTGACGAAATTGAAAAACCATTGCCGAATGTTGTGATAGACAATATCAAGGATGGTGGAGGATTGTCAGAGGGAGCCGCATTCTGGATTGGAAATGCTATGGTCAATACAGGTCTATCACCCCAGGAGATAGCAGAAAAGGTGAATGTAGGCGAGATTGACTTGACCAAATTGCCGATAGCAGATAACGATAAGATCTATAAGACTGTATGGGAAATCGCGAAAAAAACAACCACTGGCATTAAGCAAAACAGAAAATTCAGAGAAGATTTTATTCGTAATGTAGGAGAGGGTAAAAAGCCTTATCTATACGTCATAGTTGCAACCGGAAATATTTACGAAGACATTGTTCAAGCACAGGCCGCTGCAAGACAAGGAGCGGATGTCATCGCTGTTATCAGAACCACAGCACAGAGTCTTCTGGATTATGTTCCATATGGACCAACCACCGAAGGATTTGGTGGAACCTATGCGACCCAGGAAAACTTCAGACTCATGCGCGAAGCCTTGGATGAGGTGGGCAAAGATGTCGGCAGATATATCAGACTTTGCAACTACTGCTCCGGACTATGCATGCCTGAGATTGCAGCGATGGGTGCCCTGGAAAGGCTCGACGTAATGTTGAATGATGCCTTATATGGCATATTGTTTAGAGACATCAACATGCAGAGGACCATTATTGATCAATTCTTTTCAAGGGTTATCAACGGTTATGCCGGTATCATCATCAACACAGGGGAGGACAACTATCTGACAACCGCAGATGCGGTGGAAGAGGCACATACAGTACTGGCATCCCAGTTTATCAATGAGCAATATGCGCTTCTTGCTGGAATACCAGAAGAGCAGATGGGATTGGGACATGCCTTCGAGATGAACCCAAAGCTGGAGAATGGATTTTTATTGGAGTTGGCACAGGCCCAGATGACAAGAGAGGTATTCCCCAAAGCTCCACTTAAATACATGCCACCCACCAAATTTATGACAGGCAATATCTTCAGGGGTCATGTTCAGGATGCCTTGTTCAATCTGGTTTCCATCTGGACAGGTCAGGGAATTCAATTATTGGGGATGCTGACTGAAGCGATCCATACACCCTTGCTCCATGACAGGATGCTGTCTATAGAGAATGCGCAATATATATTCAACAATGCGAGAGATCTGGGAGAAGAAATCGAGTTCAAGCAGGATGGCATGATTCAGAAAAGAGCCCAGTACGTCTTGGGAGAAGCCGAAAAAATGCTTGTTGATATAGAAAAAGAAGGTATCTTCGCCACCATTGAAAAAGGCAAATTTGGCGGTGTAAAAAGGGCATTGGAAGGTGGAAAGGGATTGAAAGGCGTGATTGAGAAATCTGACAACTATTTTAATCCGTTTATCGAATTGATGCTTGGAGGTGACAAATAATGTCTTTAGGTAAAGTTGATCTGACGAAAATAAAACCCTATGGTGATACACTGAACGATGGGAAAATGCAACTAAGCTTTACACTCCCTGTGCCAAAGGGAGATGAAGCGGATGAAGCCGCCAAACAACTGGCTAGAAAGATGGGATTGTCAGAGGCCAGCGTTGTCCATTCCCATGATTTGGGGGTTGGATACACCTTTTTTATCATGTATGGTAATTGTAGCCATACAGTAGACTACTCGGTCATAGAAGTACCAAAGGTAGATCTGGAGTTTATGGATAAGAAAGGTGTTGAGCAATACATAGAAGAAAACATCAAGAGAGATGTTGTTATCATTGGCGCATGCACAGGCAGTGATGCCCATACAGTAGGGATAGACGCCATCATGAACATGAAGGGATTTGACGGACACTACGGATTGGAAAGATACAAAGGAATAGAGGCCATCAACCTGGGTAGTCAGGTAGCCAATGAGGAACTGGTGGCAAAAGCCATAGCGCTCAATGCAGACGCTGTTCTCGTTTCACAGGTGGTCACCCAGAAGGATGTTCATATTCCAAATCTTACTCAGCTAGTCGAGATGATGGAAGCTGAAGGCATCAGGGATAAAATCATATTGGTTGCGGGCGGCCCCAGACTATCCCACGAACTGGCCCAGGAGTTGGGTTATGATGCTGGATTTGGTCCGGGATCCTTCGCCAATCATGTCGCGACATTTGTCGTCAAACAGATGGTTGAACGAAAACTAATATAATCAATAAGCTAAAATAAAAAAATGACCCCGATATTCGGGGCCATTTTCAATGTCTGATTTAATTTCAGTCTAGCAGAGAATCGATTTTATTGGTGTCAAAACCAACTACTTCAGTACCATCAACTATCGTTACCGGTACACCCATATGTCCCATAGCCATCAGCTCTTTTCTTGCTTCTGCATCTGAAGAAACATTTCTTTCAGTGTAAGAAACACCTTTGGTGTTCAAATAGTCTTTCATCATTGTGCAATATGGACATGTGCTGCTTGTGTAAACTTTTATATCTTTCATTTAAATCCTCCTAAATAATCAAATATATTTTCTATAACCGTAGTATACCCCTATAGGGTATCAAGTTCAATAGTTTTCCCCAAATTTCTCTCCAAAAAACAAAAGGGACGGTTCCTTTTGTTTTTTGGACGTGATATAATCAATTATAATCCATCAAAAAGGAGCAATTCAAATGCCTAGAATGAAAAGGGAAAAAAGCGCCACAGGAATATACCACGTCATGCTTAGGGGAAACAACAAGAATCGGATCTTTGAATTGGAGCAGGATAAGGGTAAATTATACCATATATTAAAAGAAGTAAAGGACGAGTATCCATTTAAATTATATGCCTACTGCATTATGAACAACCATTGCCATCTGCTGGTGAAGGAGGAAGCCATACCGATCAATAAATTTATGAAAATGATTAACCAAAAGTATGCGGTTTATTACAACAGAAACAGGAATAAGGTGGGGCATGTTTTTCAGGATCGATTCAGAAGCGAACCAGTTGAGGACGACAGCTATTTTCTGGGTCTTGTTCGATATATCCATCTAAATCCATTAAAAGCAAAATTGGTCGAGGATCCTTACCAGTACAAATGGTGCAGCTATAAGGAGTACTTCTACGAAACACCTTTGATGATTGATTCTGAGTTTGTCAAAACCAACATCTGTCCTGAAAGGGAAAACTTCAGAAAAAACTTTATCAATCTACATCGAGGAGATGATGAAAATTTATATCTTGATACGGATGAAACGCAGGAAGCAAGAAAAATGAAGATTGCTGAGAGTGTATTTCATCACAACGGGGGGGTCAATGAAAAATCGATTAAAAAGCTTAAGGACAATACAGGCATGACCTTCAGAGATATTGCACGTGCTGCAAATATCTCCATCAATATGGTCAATAAATATCTAAACCTATAATGTCTATCTGGCCTCAGCATATTGATATAGAAGTTTGGTGTCCTTGATGCCATACTGACCGATAGCTGCCTCCCAAGTAGTAAAATCGCCATGCCAGTCTGAGCCACCTGTACCGACCAGATGGTTTCTTGTAACAAAATCATTATATCGTTTATTGAGCTTATCATCATGATAAGGATAGTAAACCTCGACACCACCCAAACCATGAGCCAACAGCTTATCCATTTCCTTTAGGTCTTCACTTCCCAATCTTGCTGGATGGGCAAATACGGGTATGCCTTTGGCTTCGATTATGATTTCAACAGCATCCGCTGAAGTAAAAGGGAACTTTTCAGGAAAGTTATAGGAGAAACGATTGTAGGTTCGCATGTAAAAAGCAGGCCAATCCTTTAGTTTGTAGGGATGCCCGTCTTGTATCATAGCCTTGAACAAATCCGAAAGATAGATACTGTCTTTAAATGACATCAGCTCTTCAACCCTTGAAGCGTCATAGTCAACCACACCAAGTCTATTGAGCTTGGATATCATATCCAATGAATACTTTGTGGTATATTCATTGGTTATTTTTATGAAATCCAATAGCTGACGGCTATTATGGTCAATCAGATACCCCAGTATGTGAATAGAGTGACCATTAGAGACTGAAGTCAGCTCGATGGCAGGAATGACAGTCATATCATGTTGTGTGGCTATCGTTGTTATTGGTTCTATGCCTAAGACAGTATCATGATCGGTCAGTGAGAGTTCCTGGATGCCGTTTTCTTTGGCAATCTCAACAATGTCTGCGATTGGGTCCGTACCATCTGATAATTCTGAGTGAATATGTAAATCAATCATTGTGTTTATATCCTTTGAAATATAATAAAGCTATTATACATGAATCAGAAAATATTACAACATAATTAAGGTTAAAGTAAGGTTAAGTATGTTTATAAACATATTGAAACGTTGTTTCAACAATGATATAATTTAATATGAGGAGGTGAAAGATTGAAAGAAGATTACAGCTATATAACCATGATTAAAAGAGCTACCGATATTATGGATCTGATTTTTGCAGCCAACAGGGAGCTAGGCGTTTCTGAGATATCCCATGAACTGAGTCTGCCTAAAGCTACTGTTTACCGGATATTGATCACATTGGCAAAGGGTGGATTCATATCAAAAGGACATGAGACGGGAAAATATACGCTCGGAGGGAAATTCATCAAATACAGCGACAGGGTTAAAAGAGATATCAATGTCTATACAATTGCCAAGCCATATATGGAGAGACTAGCGGCAAAAGTAGGTGAAACGGTAAATCTGGCCATAGATTATGATCATCAGTCGCTCATTATAGATAGAGAAAATGGAGAGCAGACTTCTTTACTGTCAAAGCTCGTCTCAGACGCACCGTATAATTGCTCATCGTCGGGCAAGATTTTTCTATCCCATAAATCTGATAATGAGATTAGAGACTATTTCAATAAAGGATATGCAAAAAAAAGAACCATTAAGTCTATTACAAGTTTGGAGACCTTTGACAAGCAAAGGAAGGAAATATTGCAAAAAGGATATGCAATAGATGATGAAGAATATGATTACGGACTCTATTGTATCGGAAAGCCTATCTTTTCACATTCGAAAAAACTGATGGCAGTCATAAGCCTTTCCGGTCCGAAAAGTCGATTGGAACACAAGGGTTATGAGTTCGTCAAAAACAGCTTAACTGAAACGGTCAATGAGATTCAAATTAAGATTGATAAACTTGAAATAAATGAATAAATATGCTGACAGTGAATAATATTCAAATATATCTTGACATTTGAAATGACGTTTCATAAAATGTAGTTAATAAAATAAAAGAGGTGTCTCTATGAAACCGATTCACGTAACCAGCGAAATTGGAAGATTAAAAAAAGTACTGCTGCATAGACCGGGACAAGAAATTGAAAACTTGATGCCGGAATATCTGGAAAGACTTTTGTTTGATGACATTCCCTATCTAAAAATAGCGCAAGAGGAACACGATGAATTTGCCAATATATTAAGAAGCAATGGCGTTGAGGTTGTATATCTTGAAGATCTTGCGACGGAATCTATTAAAGATAGTGCTGTCAAAGAGGCTTTTATTGAAGAATATCTTGATGAAGCCAATATCTGGAACAAAAGAAGGTTTGATGGTCTCAAACAATACTTCATGGAAATGGAAGAGAAGGAATTGGTTGCAAAGATGATGGCAGGTCTGAGAAAAAATGATTTCATAAACTTCTCAAAAAGAGGGTTGAAGGATTATCTGGACAATGACTACCCTTTTATTATCGATCCAATGCCTAACCTGTATTTTACAAGGGATCCATTCGCTTCCATAGCAAGTGGCATATCTCTTCACAGGATGAAGACCTTTACACGGAATAGAGAAACACTTTTTACAAAATATATCATCAACCATCATCCTGATTTTTCACCGCATAAAATACCGCTATGGTATGACAGAACCGATAAGTTTTCACTGGAAGGGGGAGATATACTCATACTAAATGAAAATATCATTGCAGTTGGAATCTCCCAGAGGACAGATCCGGTGGCCATTGAGATATTTGCCGAGAGAATACTGACTTCCGAGAATGAATTCAACAGAATTTTAGCCTTTGACATTCCCAAATCAAGGTCATTCATGCATTTGGATACTGTTTTTACGATGGTTGATCATAACAAATTCACCATTCATCCCAACATACAACAAACCATTACAGTCTATTCACTGACACTTCAGGACGGGAAAATTGAGATTGATGAAGAGCGTGACTTGTTGGAGAATATCTTGTCCAAATATCTGGAGATTGATAACGTGGAGCTCATTAAATGCGGTGGCAATAGCATGATAGATGCGGCGAGAGAGCAATGGAACGATGGTTCCAATACATTGGCCATAAGTCCTGGAGAAGTTGTCGTCTATTCCAGAAATTATGTGACCAATCAACTGCTCGAGGAAAGAGGTATCAAAACCTATGTTATGCCTAGTTCGGAGTTATCTAGAGGTAGAGGTGGTCCAAGATGCATGAGCATGCCTTTGATAAGAGAATAGTTCATCCAACATAGATACATATAATAATTTAAAACACAATTAATGCATATAATGCATAACAATGGAGGAATTAAAATGCCAATAAATTTAAAAGGTCGAAGCTTTATAACACTGAAAGATTTCACACCGGAAGAAATCAAGTACATGCTGGATTTGTCAGCAGATCTGAAAAGAAAAAAAAGAGCTGGAATTAAGAATGACTTGCTCAGAGGAAAAAATATCGTATTAATTTTTGACAAGACTTCCACCAGGACAAGATGTGCTTTTGAGGTGGCGGCATTTGACGAAGGTGCAAATGTGACATTTTTGACAAACAGCCAGATGGGAAAAAAAGAATCAGTAGAGGATACCGCCAAAGTGCTTGGTCGATACTACGATGGCATTGAGTTCAGAGGGTTTAAACAAGAAACAGTTGACACTCTCGCAAAACATGCAGGCGTTCCAGTATGGAATGGATTAACTGACCTATATCATCCGACCCAAATACTGGCCGATTTTTTGACTGTGATGGAGCATGTCAATAAGCCTTTGAACAAGGTGAAGTTTGTCTATGCAGGGGATGCGAGAAACAATATGGGTAATTCCCTAATGATTGGTGCAGCGAAGATGGGCATGCATTTTGTAGGTGTCGCACCAAAGGAACTGTTCCCTGCCGAGGCTTTGTTGGCTGAGATGAGAGAGGTCGCCAAGGAGACAGGAGCGGTAATCGAGTTGACTGACAATATTGCAGAGGGTGTAAAAGACGCGGATGTCCTCTATACAGATGTATGGGTATCAATGGGCGAAGAGGCTCATTTTGAAGAAAGAATAAAGCAATTGAAAGCCTATCAAGTCAATATGGAAATGATCGAAAAAACAGGCAACCCGGATGTCATATTCCTTCATTGCCTTCCTGCTTTTCATGATATGGAAACCGAAATCGGAAAAGAAATATACGAACAATATGGTTTGACCGAAATGGAAGTTACGGACGAGGTATTCAGAAGCAAACACTCAAAAGCATTTGATGAGGCGGAAAACAGAATGCATACCATTAAAGCGGTAATGGTTGCGACAATGGCTTAGAACACATAGCCAAAAAAACAGGAGGAAAATTCATGCCAAATTTAACAAGAGTCATCATTGCTTTAGGAGGAAATGCCCTGCAGGAAAGCGGAAGCCCCGCAACCGCAGAGGAACAACTGAGGGTTGTCAGCAAGACGTGTGAGACCCTTGCCGATATAAGTTGTCAGGGTTATGAAATTGCAATCGTACACGGGAACGGACCACAGGTTGGTAGAATTCTGCTTGCATCGGAGTATGCAAAGGATGTGACACCTGCCATGCCATTTGATGTTTGTGGTGCTATGAGTCAGGGCTATATCGGATATCACATCCAACAAAGCATGCGAAAAGCCCTGTATGAAAGGAACAGAAATGTACCGGTCGCAACAATCATCACCCAGGTTGTGGTGGATAAGGATGACGAGGCTTTCAAGAATCCAACCAAACCAATTGGTCTTTTCTACTCAAAGGAAGAGGCTGATCAGATCGCCAAAGACAAAGGCTTTGTCATGAAAGAAGACTCGGGTAGAGGCTGGAGAAGAGTTGTTCCATCACCAATGCCCGATAAAATCGTTGAAGTGGATACCATTGAAAGGCTTTGGTCTTCTACCATTGTTATCATGTGTGGCGGTGGTGGAATCCCAGTCATAGAGGATGGAGAGGGCGGATATACTGGGGTGGCAGCTGTCATCGATAAGGACCTCGCTGCTGAAAGACTGGCTGAGGCAATCAACGGGGATATACTTCTGATACTGACAGAGGTTGAAAAGGTAGCGATCAATTT